>JAFNFQ010000035.1 GCA_017885655.1 Methanobacteriota archaeon
GTATGAACTACCAGCAGCTCTACATTCGGTTCTTCGAGCAGCAGAGCGAGGCGTTGAACAGCCTCGGGCAGTGGTGGCAGACCGCGGTCGAAACGACGAGGAAGCAGCTCGGCGACATGCAGCCCAGGCCGCAGGAACGTGAGAAGAGGCCCGGAGAGACGAGACGCTGATATCGCTGCGTCACCTTCGGAAATCGCAAACCGGAGCACTTCTCGGCGGTGACTCCCGCCTATCTTAGCAGCCCTGCCGCCTTGAATTCCTGCGTGATCTTCTCGACCGCCTGCTCGACATCAGACGGCTTCCTCGCGCCCGTGCAGACCAGCTTCCCGCTGCTGAACAGCAGGACGACGACCTTCGGCTCGTCCAGGCGGTAGACCAGGCCGGGGAACTGCTCGGGCTCGTACTCCACCTTCTCCAAGCCCAGGCTTATCGCGATGGCGTTGAGATTGATCTTCATGCCGAGGTTGCTCGTCGCGACGATGTTCTGGACCTCGATGTCCGGGTGCTTCTTGATCTGGATTCCGGCAGCCTCGATCTGCTTGCCTACGGTCTCTATTGCGAGCCTCACGTCCTCCAAGCTCTTTCCTCCGGTGCAGACGACCTTGCCGCTACTGAAAAGGAGCGTGGCGGTCTTCGGCTCCTTGAGGCGGTATATAAGCCCCGGAAACTGCTTGGGTTCGTACTCCGCCCCGTCAATGGCCAACGCTATCGCTTGAAGGTCAAGCTTCCCTCCGAGTGAGGTCGATGCCACGACATTCTCGATTTTTATCTTTGCCAACGCTACTCCTCCTAAGGATTGTGAGCGGATGCGCTTCTTCCGCCCCCGCCTGTGCGTCATTTAGATGGGGACTGATTTCGGGATAACAGAGTGGCCGTTTGAGCCAGATGCTTACTCACGTATCTGGACTCTGGCGTTTTCGTCTCTCCCGCTTTCGCGCACCTCTTTGCCATCATCCGATGCGAACACTCTTCTTCAATACAAGTCTTTCGGCAGTCCGGATAGAATAGTCCAGCAATTTCGATGTCTTGGGTAGGAAACATGCATTGAGTACTAATTGCACCCAGCTAGATTCTCTTTGCTTTGATGGTCAGTATGTGGATTGACACACCGAGTGCCACCACCAACAACACAATACGAACAATCATGTTGTCAGTCACAACGATGGCGGAGAAACCGATCACGATCCAAAGTAGTGAGACGGTTGCGATTTTGACCCTCCACGGCATTCCCCTTCCCTGTCTGTAGTTCCTCAGATAAGATCCGAAGTATCTGTTCGTCAACATCCATTTGTACATTCTTTCTGACCCTCGAAGATAGCAGGCCGCCGCAAGCAGAAGAAATGGAGTCGTGGGAAGCAAAGGTATTGCGATTCCGACTATTCCGAGAGAGAGGAAGAAAGAACCTGCCACGTTCCATAGTATTCTGGAGATTCTACTTCGGTTGATAGGAGTCTCTGGAGAATCACCGTCTGATCGTTCTGATGATACGTCTGCCATGATCCCCTTCGAGAATGTGAACAGATTGGGACGAAATAATAAGGATATCGAGGCACGAAAGCGAGACGTGCTCGGCTCTTTCGAGGGGGGCTTGGCACAGAGACGCTATCTAACCGAGCAGAGCGGGGCGAAGATGAGCGTGACCTGCCAAGTTATGCCCTCCCCGAATAGGATTAACCGAACCATGAAAATCAGGAAGCCGATGATCCATGCCGCCACAATCAGCCCGAGCGTGCGCGAATGCTTCTTGATTCGCCGAGAGGGAATCGAGCGCTCGTCGGAAAGGCGCATCATCTGCTTCCAGCGGGGCCCCACGCCCCCTATCTCCTTAAAACTCGCTCTCCAAGGAATTCGGGCTGGTCGGCGCGCCGCATCGTCAAGGGGTGCCTCCGAGTGAGCCCAGGTCCTTGCATTTCGACCGCCGCCTACCCTTGCGCCGAAAGGCGAAGGGGCCTTCGCGGACCTCCCTCGGTGACCGTCGGAGAGCCGATTGGCCTCTGGATCACGAGGCTCGTGAAGGCCATTCGCAAGAACTAAGACGATGGAGCGTGATAGGGGGCCGAAGTGGTCGCGATGGCAAACAAGAAGCAAGCAGCGAGAAGGAGCGCGGGTGCGCGAGATGCTCCACCTCAGACTGGTCGGACTGCGCAGGAACTATCCGAGAGCTACAACAGGTTCTTCCGGGTCTGGTCCGGCATGAGCCAAGACATGGGGAACCAGGTGGGCCAGAACCTGAAGAAGCAGCAGGCGATGTACGACGACTTCTTCGGGCGGTGGAACAGGCTCTCCGCCGAGGTCGGCAGCCGCCTGAGCAAGGAGAGGACGAACGAGGGCGTGAGGGAGTTCTACGACGTCTGGAAGAACTACGCCAGCAAGATGGGTCCGAGACTGCAGAAGGCCGTGACCGAGGGCCTGCAGGGATACGACACCGTCACTCAGAGCCTCGACAAGTACACGCGGAAGATGAAAGAGCGGGCGCAAGGTCTCCTCGCCAAGCCTGAGGAACCGCGCAGCCTCGATGATCTCTACGGCGCCTGGCAGGAGTTCGGGACGTCCACCAGGAAACAGATGCAAGGCGCGATGGGGCAGGGATTGGTGGAGGCTGACGAGTTGACCAGGACATGGCTCGACTTCAGCAACCGCATGGATAAGCTGGTCTCAGATGTCGGCGGACAGGGCGCGGACTACGCCGATCTCGCGGAGCTCTGGCAGAAGTTCTCCAAGGAAATCGGGGGCTCTCTGATGTCCGTTGTGAACGGAACGGGCAAGGACATGGACAGTCTCCAGAAGACCTGGAACGACTACCACTCCAAGGTCGAGCGGGAGATGGTGCAGCTCGCCAGCGACGTCGGTATGAACTACCAGCAGCTCTACATCCGGTTCTTCGAGCAGCAGAGCGAGGCGTTGAACAGCCTCGGGCAGTGGTGGCAGACCGCGGTCGAAACGACGAGAAACCAGCTCGGCGACACGCAGCGCGGGCCGCAGGAACGTGAAAAGAGGCCCGGAGAGACGAGACGCTGATATCGTTGCGTCACCTTCGGAAATCGCAAGCCGGAGCACTACCTTCCGGTGACAGTCGGGAGGCCGATGAGGGACGCCGGATACTGGTGCGGTCAGGCACGGCTCATCCAATCTGTATCATCAGCGTCATTGTCGTCGAGCCGCCATCGTCGTCGAGCACGGTCAGAGTGATGGTGTAGGTGCCCACAGATGAATACATGCGGGTCGCCGTGTCCGTCATCGTGATCGGGTTCACCTCGGGGCTAGGGTACGGGTCCGGGCTGACGCCGTTGTCGTAGTAGATCGTGGATGCGTCGGGCGTGCCGTCCCCGAAGGACCATGTGAAGGTGAGGTCGTCGCTGCCTGGGTCCCTTCCGACCGCCATGAGAGCGACAGACTGCCCCTCGTCGATGCTCATCCCGCCCGACACGTTGACCGTCGGCGGGAGGTTGTCCGGCGTGGCAGTTATCGTGAGCGTCGTTCCATTCGGTCCGCCGTCGTCGTCCTGGACGAAGAGAAATCGAGCCTCCTTCTGGCCTTTGCTGACAGGGTATCTCTTGCGAGCTCACAGAAGATACCCGATGGGGGCTTTGCCAGGTTTCTCAGGCTGTCAAGTGCGACCTGCTTCTTGACGTTCTCGAACAACAGAATGCCCGTTCCTTGTCCTTGTGCCTCCTTCCTTATGGCGAGGAAAGAGAGGAATCCACTGTTGGAACGGTACATATGGTGGTAAATTGCAACACCCATGATGTTCCGCGGCATTTTCTCTCCAATGCCGGCAACATCCATGTGGAGCTTATTTGGAGCTATTCTGTGACGGTGCGCGTGGCTCGTTCTTCATCTGCTGGTAGCTCTGCGCTATCACCCATCTGGTGTGTGCCAGTTCGAAGAATGCCGACCGAGTCCGAACTGGTAGACCCAATCCGCGATTGGCTTCGCCGAGAATATGGGGCGGATGTTTTGATGCTCATTCACGAAAAGGTTCGCGGACGCGAAGGGCGGCGCCCTGACTTGCTTGTCGTGATCTCCTCTATTGAGAGCAATTCCGTCGACGATGTGACGATGATTCTGGTTGAGATTGAGAATTCCTCACGAGTAGCGATTCACGATCCGCGCCCTCTAAGGATTTCAAAGATATTCACTCGGCCTCCTACAGCTGAAGAAGTATCCGGGTCACATTAAGTACTTGGCAATTCTAAGAACCGTCGCTTTGCATGAAGCGGCCATGGGCATCCCAGACCGCTGTGTCCAATGGGGAACGGGTCAGTTTGTAATTGACCGTGTTTCACGTGACGTTTGGTGCAAGGTCACTCAAGTGCCCCAAGTGTCAGCAAGGACTCTACGTGCCTATCCGGTAGCGATGACACGGTGGATTGCGCTAAGGCAGTCATCAGATGTTTATCGGCGCATATCGGGTCGGCGAATAGTCGAGAAGGCCTGAACCGTTTCTTGCTGACTGCCGACAATCATAGATTGAGACAGCAAGTCGGGACCTTCTCGTCGATGGCGGTGAACTTGGAGGAGACGGAGGCAGGAGCCACGTGGAGAGGGGCGGACTCGACGGCGGTTGTGCCGTGAAAAACCTGATATGCACCTAGACACGTATACTGAAACGATGGTCCGCCAGAATCAGGATAAAAAGATGCATACCTACTGGTACACAGGTCTCGGGAAGATCGAGCTGGTCATCATGCTCGTCATCATGTTTGCACTTTGGACCTGCTCTGAGATTGCCATCAATGTCCTGAACTTGTCTCGCAGTCTCCCAGCACGCATTGGACAGTTCCTCGTCATTCTCGCAGTGCCGGTCGCGCACCTGATGTACCGCAGAGCGCATCTTCCGCCGTGGAGACGCCTTTCATTACTACGAGGGAAGAAGCCCGATGCCGTCGTCCTCGCCCCGGCCACGTTAGTAAGTGCCCTAATCATAATATTGCTCGGTTTGCCATGCTACTTCATTGCAGCTTCGTCTGGGATTGACCCCTCAAGTGCCGACTTCATGTACACCATACTATCAGTCGCGTTTCTGGCGACCGGGCTCTACGCTGTACTCATCGGGCTTGCATGCCAGCTTTTCGTCGTTGACGAAGGTATTATAATCCAGTCTTTTTTCGCCCCATTCGCGTCTTTCACTCAATTAATCAGCACTGACATCCTGATCCCACTGGACCTCAATGGTCGTCGACTGGGAATCAGACCAATATCCGGAAGGACTATGCATCTGATACTCTGGACTTCGCCTGACAAGTTCCGTCGAAGCATGGCTACCCTGTGCGAAGAAGATAAACCGCCAAGCCCGAGGACATCGTCAGGTATTCCGAGAAGCTAACGAGACCACGACATAGTCGCGAAGACAACGGTCAAGGACTCCGACGAGAAGGAACTCGAGTTCAGGAGGGACCAAGGGGTCGTCTGGACGGGTTGCGTGTCAAAGCCGATTGCGGCAAGGCGAATGGGCAACAGGTTCTTCGCTTCTAAACCGGCCTCGTTGGGTTAGCCATTCACCTTGTTGTCCTGACGCAAGGACTGGCGTCACATTGGGTGCGTGGGAAACGGTGACAAGCGGGGGACCGACGAGGAGGTCTGAGAATTTCCTGAAGTCGAGTCTCGCCTCATCGAATTCATGCTTGAGTATCATCGCCAGGTATCCATTGTCTATGAATGCCGCTGCTCGCATATCGTTCATCTATTTGCATCCCTCCCTGCTCATTGCATATAGGAACCTGCAGTTCCCTCGGGAACAGCAGGGCGTATTTCGAGGATAAAATGGTTCTCCGGTATATGAATGCTCTGTGCGGAGTTATGGAATCCAGAAGCGATCGAGATCAACGGGACGCGCGGAAGCGCATCAGCCCGACGACTTTGGCGGCGGCTCGCTCGCTTTCTCTTGCTCCTTTGTCTCCTCGGCGGGAGCTTCCGCATGTATCCCTCTCTTCCTTCTCATCGAGATCAAGATGACGACCGCCGCAAGGACCGCGATCACTATCACGATGGCCAGAATGACAGAGATGTCAAGACCATTCGGTCTTCCCAGCGCCCTCACTAAGAAGGAGTGTTCTCCCGTCTGCGGATGGCGGGCCTCATTATCCCCGAGGTCTGTCGCATTGATGTAGTAGTAGACCGTGCCCGGCTCTGATTGGGCGGGAATGGTGGCCTCGTACGTGTCGCCTGTTGTCTTGATCATCCTGATGTCCACGAATGTCGACGCACCGACAGCCATGTAGTGCAGGTAGACGTCCCTCACGCCCGAATCGTCTGTAACGTTGGCGGTGATCGTGATGGCCACGGCGACGGGGACGGTGCCTTTAGGACTATGCACTATGTTTGGCGGGGTGTTCCAAGGGGCCACGAGCGGGTATCTGTCTTGGCTGTCGGTGTCGATCGAATACGCGGTGTCCCCGATCCCGTCCGACCCTGGCTGGTCTTGGTTTGGACCGCCGAATTGATCAACGCCTGTGTAGTTTGACCAGTAGTTCCCGCCACTGGGATAGCCGTCGTCCCAGGAGTTTTCCGGACCCATGTTATCGTAGGACTGGTTGACGTTGCCGA
>JAFNFQ010000036.1 GCA_017885655.1 Methanobacteriota archaeon
CGGTCATCCTGGGTCTCGGGGTCATGCTCCTCCAGACGAACGGCATCGAGGGGCTCGCGCTCGCCTCCGTGCTGGGAGGCGCGGCGGCGACGCCCTACTACTATGCGGTCGCCCGCAAGTCCTTCAGAGAGGAGCCTGCCCCGCCCGTCGAGCCGGCCGTCGCACCGTAGCTTGCGCCCCAAGCGTCAAAAGACGGCCGCAACCTCGGATGGAGGCGCAGCTCCCCGTCCTCCGATGAGAATCTCGCGACGGCGCGGGCTACACGCTCGTTTCCTCGAGCTCCGTTTCCTCAGTTTCCGTCTCCTCAGCTTCCGTTTCCGCGGCTTCCGTTTCCTCGGACTCCGTTTCTTCAGCTTCCGTTTCCGCGGCTTCCGTTTCCTCAGCTTCCCTTTTCTTCGCCCTCCGGAAGACCCGGAGCCAGATGAAGAGGAGGAAGAGGAGGAGGACGAGGACGACCTTCGCGTCGTCCCCCGGCCACGCCACATAGAGGCCGCTCAGGAACCCGGCCCTCACGTCCGCGTACGCGAGCAGGATGAGGGTCACCATGAAGAGGCCGAGCACGATCACGACGAAGAAGAGGAATGCGAAGACGTTCCTCGGGACGAGGCCGATCACGTCCGCGAACCGTTCCCGCTTGCGCCCCATGTCTGCCTTCCGCCTGCATGAAGAGGAAGGAGACAGTCACACTTGTCGTCGCCGCGCGTCTCAAGCGACGCGCACGGGCTTGTGACCCGACTCGATCCCTTTCGTGCCCGGGAGTGCGCCGCTGCCCTAAAAGCCTTCCGTCCGTGGGGCTCAATCTACGGCCTGTCCGGCGGCCGAACCCTCGCCGAGGAATCGGCTACGACTTCTTCGAGTTCGACCTCCTGCTCCCCTGGGTCGCCTTCCTCTGGGTCTTCTCCAGGGATATGCTCACGTGGTTCGGGGATCCCGCCTATGCGGCGGGGGCGGTGGGTGCCCTCCGCATCCTCATCTTTGGGTCCATACCCGCCTTCCTGAACAGCATCCTGCTGACGCGCGTCCGGATCAGGAAGAAGAGCGCACCCCTGATCGTGGCCAGCACCATCACGACCGCGGTCATCCTGGGTCTCGGGGTGATGCTCCTCAGGACGAACGGCATCGAAGGGCTCGCGCTCGCCTCCGTGCTGGGAGGCGCGGCGGCGACGCCCTACTACTATGCGGTCGCCCGCAAGTCCTTCAAAGAGGAGCCTGCCCCGCCCGTCGAGCCGGCTATCCAGTCGTAGGCGGAGCTGGAAGCGGTCACGATCTCCCTCCCGTCTCCCAAGGGCAACATTCACTTCGCGTCGAGCCTATCTCTCGACGCGTCGGAAATAACAGGGTGAGGACCGATCCAGAAGACAAAACCAAGGGCGGCAGCGAGCATGGTGTTCGCCATCAGGCAGAACGCGTTCCTGCACAGCGGGCTCTTGAACTCCCGCCACGTCCCCCTCACGAAGCCCCGGTTCATCAGGAAGAGATTCGTAAGGCGGGTGATGACGGCGGAAGATATCTGGAATACTCCCCGCCCCCAGCAACCCCGGCTCTTGACGCGATATTCCAGATGCGGCGATGCTAACTTGTATATATACGCCGAGGAGGATACACGCTGAGATGAAGGTCAGGTACACCATCACAGTCTCAGGCGACGTACGAGGCGCGGGCTACCGTGCCGCGGTCCAGAGGACCGCCAAGAAGATGAAGATCACAGGGTATGTCGAGAACCTGGAAGACAGCGACGTCAGGATGGTTGCGGAGGGCGAGAGGAGAGCCTTGGAGGAGTTCAGGAAGGCGGTGAAGATACGCGGGGAGCATGTCAACGTCGAGGGGATGAGAACTAGGAAGGGGAGAGCCACGGGGGAGTTCAAGGGGTTCAAGGTGAAAGTGA
This sequence comes from Methanobacteriota archaeon, assembly GCA_017885655.1. GTDB lineage: Archaea > Thermoplasmatota > Thermoplasmata > RBG-16-68-12 > JAFNFQ01 > JAFNFQ01. The sequence continues at coordinate 1,886 of JAFNFQ010000036.1, forward strand.
CAGACCTCGCGTCGGAGATGTTTCAGGGCTGTGCGACCTCGGAGAAGTATTTCTCAAGTCTGGGCAGCGATGTGAGGGCGGTCGGGGAGAAGGTCGATATCGTCGGGCAGAAGGTGGACACGCTCGGCGAAACGCTCGGAGGAAAGATAGACGGCGTTGGGCAGAAGGTGGACACGCTCGGCGAAACGCTCGGAGGAAAGATAGACGGCGTTGGGCAGAAGGTNNAGATAGACGGCGTTGGGCAGAAGGTTGACGTTCTCACGGAGCACACGGACGCGAGCTTCGCGTCTCTGGACGAGAAGTATCACTCGATATCCGAAATCCTCAGATCAATGAACCAGAACTCGGAGGTCATGCAAAGGGAATTCGTCAGGACCAGGGAGGAACTTTCCCGGGTCGTAGACAGTCTCGTGGCCCTCGTCCGTGAGGGCAGAGGCGGCACGACCTCCTGACCGCCGAATGAGCAGAGAGGCGTTTGCGACGCCGACATTCTGGACGTAGAACTTGCATGAAGCGAGCGGTTGAAGCCTTTGAGGACGATGTGATGTGGAGACCTTGAACCGGATTAGCGCAATCCTGAAGCATTGGGGGCTGAGCGTCGCCGCATCAGGTTCCGTCCTGGTCCTGATTCAAAACGTCCTCCTGATCTCCGGCCTCGCCATCCTGTTGACCGAAGGCAGCCCGATAGGCGGCGACATGTTCTCTTTTGGCCTCTATCTGGACCTGATCGGAATCTTCCTCATAGGGTTCGGCCTCCTCTCGCTCACCCTCGGAGATTCGATGCACCAGCCGCGCGCCTCCCGCCCATTCTGGACCCCCGCCCGCCTGGGAGCGATGAGCGGCGCTCTCTGCCTCGCCTGGGTCGTGCTGNNCCGTGGCGTGGAGGATCGTCGGCATGGGAATTATCAGGGGCACACTGGACGCCGCCGCCGCGCTGTCGCCGGACTCGCCGGAGCTCTCTGCCGCAATGTCGTCGATGTTCACTCAGATAACGGCGGTCACGGTCATCTGGATGGTAGCCTCTATTGCCCTGGCCCTCGCGTCAATCTTCTTCGCGTTCTTCCTCAAGGGACGTTCTGGCGGGGAGAGGAGCAGCGCCGCCTGGCCGTTCTTCTGCATCCTCAACGCGGCCGCCACGGTCTTCCTCGCGAGCGTCATCATCGCCCTGGCCAACGGGGAGGTGGCCTTCCCGACCATCGCTACCGCGGCCTTCCTCAAGCTCGTGACCGTCCCGATATTCGGCGNNCATAGCCTACGCGTCCCTCTCATGGAAACTCTTGAGCCTCTCCAGGGCGGAAGCAGGCGAGACTCCCGTCAAGTCCGCGGAGAAGCGGGCGGAGGCTGTCCCCGCCGCTGAAGCTGTGGCTGCCAAAGAAGAACCCGAACAAGCGAAGATAACCTAGCAGAGAACCCGCGCAACCGTTCCCTCAGATACCGTTACGCCAGCGCCCCGTTCCTCAAGAAACCCCTGATCGCTTTCCCGGTGTACAGCCTGTTCCTGATGATGAGGATTGCCAGAACGATCGCGCCGACGGTCTCCCCGCCATAGACATAGGGGTTCGTCAGGAGCGTGTGCCACAGCGACTCGACCGAGATCCCGTCCACCGGGAACGAGAACCCGAACGCGGGCCACAGCAGTATCCCGGGTGTTTTCCACATGCTGTCCAACAGCAGGTGAATCCATACGGCCATGGGAAAGCCGTAGAGCGCTTTTGGCTTTCCCGCTTTGATCACGAGTATCGAAACGAGGGCGGTGAGCGCTAGCGCAAAGAGCGCGGTGTGCGCGATAGACCTCCCGCCGACCAGACCTGTGAGACTCAGCGGTTTGTCGATTATGTCGGGGAGGACGGCACCGACCAGGACAAGGCGGTAGTCGAAGTGCAACCGGCCTTTACTGAGCGCGCTGCGCTCGATTGCGTACGCGAGGCCGACGGCAACGCCGAAGTGCGCGAGAAGGAACAACCTGTCCTCTCCATTCTTCCGCATTCCTGAATCCAGTCATGCTGAAAAGCTTTCGCTGAGAATCGACGGGAAGGGGAAGTGGCCGCGATTCGTGTCCGTGTGCCCCCCATGCGGAGACGAGCGTTCCGCTCACTCAGCATCGGGAACACCGCCTTCGACGACCTCACGAATGTGCTTCTTGATCATGCCCTCTATGAAGGCGATATCCGCTCCGACCTCGTTCGGATCCAAAGACCCTTGACCCGGATAGCGTGGAAGATTGTACTTTGTGAGGATGAGGTTGGCTGACCTGCACAGTTCCTTTCCCAGGCGACTGCCGAAGTGCCTCCCAAACAGCCCGCCCACGTTGTGGGTCTTTATGGGGCCTTTCACTGCGAGTGCAGCGCAGCCTTCATCGCCAGCTCCAGGGCGTGAATCCCATTGGCCATCGCGGGTTCGTACAGCTCGTCGGACAGGTTGCTGAGAGCCGCCCGTAGGAACTTCAGGCTTGCATCATAGTACTCTTGTAGCGTCTCATTTCCCTCCATGGGACCGTTCTCCCGAAGATGTCGCCGTAAATGACCATGCCAGACGACTTGATCTCTTCCACGAGCAACGAATCTCCTGTCTCAAACTCCAGCTTCTTGAGAAAGTGGGGCTTGATCTGATGCTTCGTCGCCATGTTCACATCCGAGACCAACCTCCCTATCCTCGTTTTTGACTTCTGGTCCCATGTAAGACCGAGAACAGCTACGTCGATGTCGCTCTTCCACGTCCCCTTGCCTTCCACCACCGAGCCGAACAGGATGATGGCGATTGGCCGTCCGCCTTCTTCCAGCCGGTCAACCGCTTCCAGAAGCGTTCTCAGGTCCTCCTTGAACTCTCCTTCCGTCAACTGCTCGAGCAGGAGGAACTGTGGCGAGAATCCTGATTGCGTCTCAATGCTAACGAGGCTTTTTCCTTCAGGGTTGAATATCATCACGAAGGCGAACCGATTTGGGGAGTAGAGAGCCGCCCTGCCCGAACTCGTCCTCTCCTCCCTCCTCTTCACGACTCCGTGACCGACCAGCTCGTTCAGGTGCCCGCTCACCGATGGTTTGCTCAGGCCGATGTGTTGAGTGATCTCGGTGAGGCTCCTTTCGCCTTCGGATACGAGATACTCCACAATCCTTCGCTGGGACTCGTTGAACAGTTTTCGGAACATGAAAGGTTATTAGCTTATTGCCTAATAAGCATCTCGCTCGACTGCAACTCCTGTCGGCTGGGAACGTCAAGCCAGCCAGAATGGCAAGCAACTCGCCGGTCCATGATCCATGATATCAGCGCGTTGGCGGTCGAAACCAGGGTACGAGCCGCCGATCACCTGGAGAAGAGTCTTCCATCCCTCAGTTCAAACCTCTTCGAGCCGTCGAGCGCAGGCGCGGTGTGGTGACGTGTGAGCACGATGGCAGTGCCCATGTCGGCATTCGCGCGTCTGAGAGCGTCAAGGACGAGCGCGGCGTTCTCCTCGTCAAGCGACGCGGTCGGCTCGTCGGCCAGAAGCATCGGCGGACCGTTGGCCAGGGCCCTCGCCACTGCGACCAGTTGCCTCTGCCCCGTGCTTATCTCCATCGGCCTCCTCGACGACAGCGGGGACAGACCGAACACCTCCAGGATCCCGCCTGCCCTCTCCTCTCGCTTCTCGGCCTTTGCCAGCCTCAGCGGCAGCATGACGTTCTGCAGTACCGTCAGCTCCTCGATGAGGTTGTGATCCTGGAACACGAACCCTATCTTCCTCAGCCGGACCTCGGACAGCTCCTTCTCCTTCATCCCGCCGACCTCGCGCCCGCCAATCAAGACGCGCCCCTTCGACGGTGAGTCGAGGCATCCGGAGATGAAGAGCAGGGTGGTCTTGCCGCTCCCGTTCCCCCCGAAGATGGAAACGACCTCGCCCTCCTCCACCGCCAGGTTCACGCCGCGGAGGACGTCGTTCTTCCCGTCATAGCTCTTCCACACGTCGGACAGTTCAAGGAGCGTTATCGTCTGCGCCTCCGTAACATCTAAGTCGCTGGGAAGGGATAACCGTCCAAGCATCCAAAAGGGTTTCGGGAGGATAACGAGAGGCATGCTGATCCGCCTTGCCACGCGCACCTCGTCCAAGGTCATCGCTACCGCCTTTGGGATAGCCCTGTGCGTCATGTTCCTCTCCGGCAGCATGTCGCTTCTCGGAGGGCTGCAGTCCTCCACCGCCAAGGTCGCGGAAAGGTTCGACGAAGGGCCGATCCTCGCTTACGCCAGTCTCCCTCTGGAGAGCGGCAGGGTCGAAAGCTCGACGCTCCACGCGATGGAGAATCCCTTCTGTGCCGTGCGCGTCGTCCGTGTCAACATCTCCTACGGCGGAGCTCTGCTCCAGGAGACTTTCGGCGCATCCGCGAGCAACGGCACTTTCCTGCGAGCGAGCCTGACAGGTCTCGACGACGGGGAGATCTGGGTTGGCGCCGCCCTCCTCGACGCCGCTCGCCAGAAGGGTCTCACACTTCCCTCCAGGGCATCCCTCAATGTCGCTTCGCAGTCCGCGAATCTGACCCTTGCCTACGAGAGAGTCCATCCCAGTACGCTCCTCCCTGACGACTGGGTCCTGGTCAGCGAGCACACGCTCATGCTGCTCGCCCCCTCCCTCGCTCAGGACGCGACCTTCTTGCTCGTCGGCGAGAACTCCAACGACCTGCCGTACCTGAGGGCGAAAGGTTTCACGNNCCGTCCCCACGCTCGCTTCCGTCGACTTCTTCAGGCAAGGGGTGGACTCGCTGGAGCCTGCGCTCTGGGGCCTTGCGGTGGCCGTGGGCGCGATAGCCTGCCTGCTGACGTTCACCCTCATGGCTCTCGATGTCCGCTACCGCGCCAGAGAAATCAAGACGATGCGGCAAATCGGCGCCTCGCGAGGGTTCGTCGTGAACCTCGTCCTCCTGCGTTCCGTGTACGTCTCAAGCCTGGGCGCACTCCTCGGCCTGGCCCTCGGGAGCATCGTCACGAACGCCGTCACTTCCTTTTCGCCGCTCGCGGGGATGTCGACTTTCGTCCTCCCCGCTCCCTCCGTCTTTGCCCTCGCCCTGCCTGCCATGGTGGCGATCGTGGCGGGAGTGGTCGGGGGCCTGGTCCCCGCGGCCGGCGCCGCGAGAATCAGAACGGTCCCGGGGGCGATACCGCGCTGACGAGAAGGCGCGCGCTGCTGGGGCTCGCGCTGTGCACAGCCGTCATGGCGGCGGCCTATCCTCTTCTGCTCGGAATCGAGGCATATCCCCGCCAGGTCTTCTACGGGACCGACGTCTACTCGATAACGCCCGCTTCAGATTCATCCAGCCTGAACGACACGTTCGCTTCCTCCGTCGCGAACCAGACATGGGCGGTGACCGTGAGTCCGGAGGTGTACGCCTTCACATCGTGGGGAGGCGTGCCCGTGATCGCCCGAGGCGTCAATTCGTCCGCCTTCCTCGAATTGGAGGGGGCCCGCCTCGTGAACGGCTCCTCGGGCGGCAGCAACTTCGCGCTCCTCGGCTCCGAGTTTGCCAGGAGAAACGGCGTGAGCGTCGGAAGTGCCGGTGTGCTCGTCGGGTCTACGGCGTACGCGATAGAGCCCGTCACCGTCACGGGGATATTCAGCTCATCCGGCCCGTCGAGCGACGAGGTCCTGGTCCCCCTGGTCACCGCGAGGAAGATGGCTGCGCTCGATGCCCGAGAGCTGGGCGCCCTGCGGCTGAGGACGAGCGACAGTCCCGCGATGATGGACTTCCTCGAAGGCGCTCACTTGGCCCTCGCCATCGCGAGCAATAAGGGGATCGTCTATGTGAACAGCCCCGGCGGTAGCGGGAACCGGCTCTCCAGCCTCGTCTTCCTGTACCCCGAGCTCGGGACCACGCTGAGCAGGAGCTTCGTGAGCGGCTTCGCCCAGGAGGGCGCCAATGGAGTGCGCGTCGTCGTGCTCGCTTTCATCGTGCTGCTCACCGTCCTCGTGGTGGCGGGGATCTACTCGATCGTGTGGAGGGCGACCTCCGAGGCGAGCAAGAACATCGGCATCCTTCGGGTGGTGGGGGCAGGCAGGGCGGCGGTGCTCCTGTCCCTGTTCAGGGAGGTCCTCGGTCCCGGCTTTCTGGCCATCTCGGGCGGCCTCATAGCCGGTGAGATAGTCGCCTCCCTCGTCGGGACCTACGGGGTTCTCATAGTCTTCTCGCACGCGATCCAGCCACAGTTCGACCTGCTTCTCGCACTCGAGATCCTCGCGATAGCTGTCGCGACCACCGCCCTCTCCTGCATCCTCTGCGGCAACGCGAGCCTGAAGAGAGACCCGAGGGACCTGATCGCACAAGTCGAGCCCAAGCGCGAGGAGCTCCCGGAGGAGGCGATGCAGCTTTGAGGCGAACATACCTCCTCGCATTCACAATCTACTTCGTCGCCATCGTGGTGCGCCTGCTCCCCCTCACGTACTCTTCCCTTCCCTACAACATCGACGGTTTCTCCCTGGTGAACATCGCTGAAAGGACCCAGTCCTCGGGCCACCTGATCCCCGCCCTTAACGATCCGAACCTCGGCAACTACAAGGTCCCCTCCTTCGCGACTCTTCTCGTGATTCTATCCGACGCGTTCGGCGTGCCGCCACTTCTCCTCATACAACTGACCATTCCTATCATCACAGCCACCTCCATCCTCGCCGCCTTCGCGCTCGTGCGACAGCTGACGAAGAACGACACCGCGTCCTCTTTCGCGGCCCTCTTCCTGGCCCTCGAGGGCACCTACGTCTTCTTCACGGCGACCTCGATAAAGGCCTCGATCGCCTTCGCCCTGATGCCCATCATCCTCTTCCTCTACTGGAAGAGGGAGGACAACCGCAGGAGGGCGCTGGCCGCCTTCCTGCTCGTGTCCCTGCCGCTGGTGCATCACCTGTCCTCCCTGGTCATGTTCTCCATGATCTCGCTCCTGCTTTTCGTGGACATCGTGCAGTGGTGGCGGCAGGGCACTTTGACCCTGAGGCGGCTGGCTGTCGAGGTGGGTCTCGGGCCGGCCCTCTTAATCCCCGGGCTGGTGTACTATCAACTTGTCAGCCTGATGTACCTGAAACAGGTGGAGGACCCGAGACAGGTCGTCCTCTTCCTCTCCGTCCTCCTTGTCGCCGCCCTTGTGCAGCTCTCTCTTTCCATGCCCGCGAAGCTGGGGCCCTGGCTCATCGCCAAGAGGAAGAGGAGGCGCTGGGGCAGGATATTCGACGAGAAGGTCCTCTACCCCGTCGCTGTTTTCGCCCTCCTGGTCGTGAACCAGTACTCCAACGTGTTCGCGGGCACCATCCAGACCAAGCCGGTCTTCTTCCTGGCGCTCGCGCCGTACCTCGTACTCGTCGTTGTGTGCATCATCGGCTTCAATCTCATCCGTCACACGGAGAACAAGTTCAGGCCGCTGGCCATGGCGCTCATCCTCGCCCCGTTCAGCATCATGATCTTCGCGTTCCTGAGGGGGCTCGATCCCTTTTCCTTCGCCCTCATGTACCGCACATACGACTACATGGACCTGGGCATCGCGATATGCGCGGGGGTCGGGATGGCCTTCCTGCTCCGTCTCGCGAAGCGCACATCGATCAAGGCGGTGCTGGCCGTCGGATTCTCCATCCTGCTCGTGCTGACACTTCCCTTGGGCTACAGATCCGCAGACCTGTACGACGTCGAGAATGCAACGGCCCAATACGAGTTCCAGGCGATGACCCACCTCAACCAGATAGGAGCGGCATACGTAGGCTCAGACCAAAGGCTGTTCGACACGATGGCGTGGTACTTCCTCCAGAATGGCGACATGGGACTCCCCTACAAGATCATACATGGGACGGGTTTAGGCACCTACGATTTCGCTCTGGTCGAGGCGGCATGGACTACAACTGGAGCACAAGAGCACCCCTTGCCGAACGTAGTCGTCGATTCCACGAAGCTTGCGAATTTCATGGAGGAAAACAATGTCGTCTACTCCATCACTTCCCCGCTCGGCGAAGCGAGCATCATCCAACTGAGGCACACCTGAGAGAGTAACATGCAAACGTCGTCCCTGCGGTTCATCAGACAAAACGAGATAGGTGGAGGTCCAGTTTGAGGCGGAGGGAAGGTGCTTCGAGCCGTTTCTTGCTCGCCATTCTCGTGGCGGAGGCAATTCTATGGGTATTTGTGTTCGCCATAGCCGCCTATGCCGCGTACACTTACATCTCGAGTAGCCGACCGGCAGCGACACCCTTGGAATACATGCACTGGTACGCCTTCCTTGCCGTGGCCCTGTCGCTCCTTCTGACGGCCGTGCTTGTTGCGCCTTTCAGGAAGGGACTGGACCGGGCGAGGCCTAGACTCGCGACCGTTGCCTTGCCCGCGTTCCTTGTCGCGGTCATCCTCCACATCGCCGCATGGGGCGTCTCCGCCTCCATTTGGCTGGTGACACTCCAGCCCCGCTTCGGCAATGCGCTATGGACATTCACCACAGCGTGCACACCGATTGCTCTCGCTCTTTCCTTGATATATGGCCTCAAGCTATCTGCAGCTAGGAAAGCGACGTACACGCAACCCGAACGAGACCGTTTGCCTACGAAGGCCAATGCGGTCTCAAGATTCCTACGTGGAAGGCTGTGGTACTGGTTTCTCTCCGTCTTGTTCCTATTCCTGTTCTCCGTCATCGCGATCGGGTCGTATCTCACCGCGTCCGGCATCGGCGGCGATTGGTTCCCTGGAGAAAGCTCGACATGGACCTACTGGATTGTGGTGGCATGCACGGCGATCTTGGTCGGCGCCCTCGTTGCGTGTTCAAGGGCGGGGGCACTGAGGTCGTCGAGAACCAACCAAACCGAACCCGGGCGGATTGTGGACGCCGCCTTAGTGGACGATCCAGACCTGCCGTTGGAGAATGGCACGAGGCATCCTGCAGCCGCCCAGTGGAAGGTCGTCTCCGGTCCACTGATTGTTGCCGCGACCCTGTTCGTCATCTCCGCCGCGGCGCTTCTGGTCCCATCAGAACTAGTCCGGGGAAGCTTCCGGGTGAACACCGGTCTCGTGCTATTCATCGCCTACGCATCCGCGTTTCTTCCATCCTACGTGGTTGTCTGCGTCTTGCGCCTTCTCGCCCTTGGCGATTGAGCTGAGAAAACCCTGGGCATCGCCTTGAAGACGCTCGAAAGGGGGAACGATGGCTACGTGGAACTCAAGCGGCATTGAAGGACGAAAGGTGGGACGACGCGGTCTGTGTCGTCCAGAGGTGCTCGGAACACGCAGCCGAAGCCGTCCTGCTTTCCCTCGGGATGGAGGTTTCGAGGAATCGTGATGTGCCCAATGTATTCGCCACGCTGTACACCGGCGTGACCTGCCGACAGGCTCCCAGTCGAAGACCAACGACCGGACTGGGATTCTCGCGGAACTCGCCTCGAAAAAAAGAACACTTGCAAGCGACGGGTTCGAGTCCAGCGTCGAGCCCAGCGGCGGGACGTTCTGGTTCAATGCGACTGATGGCGGGGCAGGGGTGAATGGAACCTACTATTCGATTGACGGAGGAGCACTCCAGCGCTACACAACACCCGTGAGCCTCGGACCAGGAAACTACTCAATCACGTCCTTCAGTGACGACAATGTGAGCAATGGTGAAGAAGAGGAGACCAAGACCCTGGCTGTGCCATCGGGCGGCGGGGGCGGAGAGAACGCAACGGACATGACGCTTGCACTTGCTGCCGGGGCGATTCTGGCGGTGCTTTTCTTTGTGCTCGTTGCCTTCCTGGTCAAGAGGAGATCGAGAAAGACAGAGCCCGGGGAAGCATCGGAAATCGAAAAAGAGGTTGAAGAGAACCCTGAGAAGGAAGAGGACGAGCCGGACGAGGATGAACCATACTGAGGAAGAGGTGGGATTCTCTTTTTCGCAAGTCATCGAAGCGGCGACGATGGGCGCTGAGACACTTCTCAAGGAATTAGGGCTCGTGCCTGGCAATGTGTGCCGCCTGAGCTCGATAGGTGAGACCGACGACGGCATACCCATAATCGGTTGGGACGACCTGAGAGTCGTCTAGGCACCGCGAATACCAGGGCGAAACGACGGTATTCGAAGGGGTTTCAAGGCGAAAACCCACCTTTCCCATTTTCATCTTTTCCTGATTCTCGATCCAAGTCGACATGTGAGGGGGACTCACGAACGAGGGCGTTCCTTCTCCGGCATTAGCCAGGCGTCTGCATGCTTCATTGACTAGTGCCTGATCCTCATTTCCTCCAGACAACTCTCGAAGCTGTTCATCGAGACGCCGAGCTTGGCCTCGATCTTCGTTGTTGACAAACATAGTCTGCGCGGGAGCGAGGCACCGAGCCCCATATTCCCGAGAGATGTCGGTTCCAGCCTTTCTTCGTCCAAACCGAAGGCTTCGCAGACTCGCTTCCCCATTTCGTATCTGGTCAATCCAGAACTGGTCGCGACATGGAATATCCCTGATTCATCATTTCGCAGCAGATCGAATACATGTTCCGCGACCTTGGGCGCATAGGACGGAGTCGCCCACTGATCAACTGGCAGGTTCACCTCTTCGCCGCACCTGATCCTGTGCACGATCGATGTGACGTCGTTCTCCCTAGACCTCAGCCTGTTCCATCCGAAGTCCTCACAGGTCCTGATCGCGAGCGAGTCGGGGAGAGTCTCCATGACGCTGTTCTCCCCTTCGAGCCTGGTTCTTCCAAGGATGTTGACCGGGCTCGTCTTCGAATCCTCTGCGTAAGGACCTGATTCGCAGCTGAACACATGAACCGTGGAGAATAGCGCCATCTTCGCGCCAATCGATTTGCAGGCCTTCGCGACGACCAGCGGGGCTTCGGAGTTCACGAGCATCGCCCTCACGGGATTGGATTCGCACTCCGCTATTGAGGTCATTGCGGCGGGCAAGATGACGATGTCTGGTCTCCTTCCCGCGATCATGGTCTCCACCGCATCAAAATCAGTCAGATCCAGCCTCTCCAGTCCCGCCACCTCCTCCGAGTAGTACGTCCCCGTCACCGAGTACCGCCTCGCCTCCGCCTCGTTCAGCAGGTGCTGCCCCAGAAGCCCACTTGCCCCAATAATGAGAACCTCGGTCATGCGACGACCGACCGGCGGCGGGAGGTCAAAGCTCTTACCATGCCAAAATCCGTGATGATTCTCACCGATAACACGATGCGCCGCACCATGCCAGCTCGGCGGGTTCTCTGCTGCAGAATCGTCGTGGGATGATGACTCGGAACGCAAGGATTATCTAGACCGCGGTACATATATGTCATATGACAAGGATGTCCACCATATCCATCCCGAAGCAAATCGTCGGACCAGCCCCCGTTCTCACGACTCTCCATGAGATAGAGCTGATACTCAGAGACGCCGCCGCAAAGGACGCGGGGCCGTTGAGCCTTGCGGAGATTAAGAGGCGCATGCAGGCGAAGAGTGTGAGGCACGTCACCGTTCGCACCTGCATCGACGAGCTGAAGCGGTTGCGCTTGGCGACCGAGGACGAGAGGAGAGGCGTGATGTGGACCCTCCACGAGGATCCAAAGTTCTGGCGCAAGAAAGGTCTGATCAAGCTCTGATTGTCTGTCACCCTCAGGAGGGACTCAACTGCAGGACATCGATGTTGTCGTCGATGAGACTGAATTCCTCAAAGCGGGGGAGCTGCAGCGACGCAAGCTCCGCGAGTTGGCAAGGCGCCTGAAATCAGAACCCTTTCTCGGCGACCGCATCCCCCGCCGCCTCATGCCGAGGGAATTCAAAGGCCTGCCCAACCTGTTCCGTCTTGAACTCCCCGACGGATGGCGGGCGCTCTACACGGTGGCGAGCAGCCCCTCGGAAGGCACGCAGGTCAGGATATTGTGGATCGGCTCGCATTCCCGCTTCGATCGCCTTTTGGGATATTGATGAGACCGATCATCGTCTCCAACCCTCGACCCCTACCAACGGCACGAATGCGCAGGGCGTGCCCCATCGTATGTCGATCTCCTCCTTCTCCATTCTTGTCGCCACCGCCAGCGTCTGATTGAACGTTGAGCTGCCTATCGGAGCGACAATCTTCCCGCCAACCTTCGTCTGCGCTATCCATGACTTGGGAATTCTCGGTGCCCCCGCGGTTGCCATGATCAAATCATACGGAGCTTCCGGCTCGTAGCCTCGCGTCCCATCACCCATGATGACCTTCACCTTGCCGTATCCCGTGCGCGCCAGGTTCCCGCCACCCCATTCGACCAGCTCCGGGTACCTCTCGATGGTCAGCAGGTTCTCCTGCCCCACAAGCTCCGCGAGGAGCGCCACGTTGTACCCCGAACCGGTGCCTATCTCGAGAGTCTTCATGCCGCGCCGGATCCCCGCCTCCTCCAGCATTATCGCGATCATGCTCGGTGCCGATATCGTCTGGCCGCAGAGGATCGGCAGCGGGTTGTCGGCGTAGGAATATCCTCGGTTGTCCTCTGTCACGAATTCCTCTCGCGGGACCGCCAGGAACGCCCTCTCGACCTCGGCGCTCTTGATGTAACCCTCCCTCTTCAGAGATTCGACGAGACGCTCTCTGCGAGTCTTGAAGTCAGGAGGACCGCCCATGGCGGCGATTCAATCTCCCGCCATCTATTTAGAATCTACATCAAGGATACGATCCACAGGACCGCCGTCGCAGCTACGAGCGTGGTGGCGGCCACGAGCAGCCCCGCCCTCACGAAATCCTTCATCCGGATCTGGACCCCTTGGCTCGACGCGGACTGAGCGACGATCACGTTCGCGGCGGCCCCGAGAATCGTCGCATTCCCCGCCAGGGTGGACGATGCGGCGAGGGTCAACCAAGCGACAGTGGTGTGCCCCGCGAAGGTCGTGCCGACCGTCGGCGAGAGTAGCAGCACCGCCGGAACGTTGCTGATCAGGTTCGACAGCAGCGCGCTGAGTCCGGAGAATCCCCAGAGCCCACCGCCACCGCCGGTCACGGACTGGAACGCACCAATTATGGAGTCGAGGAGGCCAGAGACCTCCACGCCCTTGAGCAGGATGAACAGGCCGATGAAGAAGAGGAGGATCGACCAGTCGACGCGCTTCGTGAGCCCGTCATAGGTGGCCTTGGCGAACAGGGGTAGGAAGAGGAGTACAACCGCCCCGCCGATGAATGCGATGAGCGGGAGCCACTGCGGGTCAGTCGTGAGGAAGGCGACCACCGCCCAGAAGAGGATGACGAGCACGAAAACGAGCCCGGTCTTCTGTATCATCGGTTTCCGGAGGGGGACAGCCGACTCCGTGCGGGAAATCGGGTTCGCCAGGTCCTTTCTGAATGCGAGCCACGTGATCGGGATCGCGAGCGCGAGGCACATGGCGGTGATCGGGACCATGTAGGCGCTGTAGGTCATGAACGGGATTCCGGACGAGATTCCGATGAAGGCGTTCTGCGGATTGCCGACCTCGGTTGCCACGCTTCCGACGTTGGCGGCGATCGCCTCGCCGACCAGGAACGGCACGGGCTTGAGGCCGAGGCTCCTGCAGCTCTTGATCACTATCGGCGTCATCAACAGCACGATCGTGTCATTGAGCACGAGGGCCGACAGGACCGCGGTGGCGATCATGAGCATCGCGAGGAAGTGAGGGCCGCTGCGAGCCCGCGCCGCCGCCCGGATCGACACGTAGTCGAAGAAGCCGCACACCTCCAGGCCCGCCACCATGAGCATCATGCCGAGCAGCAGCAGGATGACGTTGAGATTGATCGACTGCAGTGCCTGCGAAGGGCTCACGATGCCGAACCCGACCATGAGCGCGGCGCCGAACAGCGCCACGGCGGGCATCTCGACGGAGACCCTCCCGATCCGCCTGACGGAAATCAGGACGTAGGTCAGCACGAAAATGATTGCGGCAGCGTACAGCGCGTACGACACGCTCCCGCGAACTCCATAGCGGCTTATTGATTTCTCTCTGAGACTGATTCGCGAACACTTATATACCCCCCCAACTTTGGCCGCTGTACTTTGGCCTATTCAGCCCTCTCTACTAGAGGAAGAAAGGCCACAAGTGACTAGGAAGTCCAGTATTGACTGGAGGAGAAAAAAGGGAATGAACAACCGAGGAATAAGAAGCTTCGGGGCACTTTTCCTAGTGCTCCTGTTCCTCATGGGAGCATGGGTAATGCACCCCGGATGGAGTGTGCAAGCGCAGCAGGGAAAGCCGATACAGGGAGTAATCGCCCAAGACGGCAACGTAACGATCGTCCCTGACGCGACTGTCACGCTCATCAACGTTCACTCTCTCGTCAACCTGACCGCAACGACCGGCCGGGGAAACGGGAAGCTGTACAAGTTCACCGACGCCACGCCTGGCTACTACTCCATCAAGGTCACCGCGAGTGGCTACTTCGACACCGGAACGAAGCAGCCGTTCAGGTATGACGGAGACACCTTGATTCAGATGGACTTCAACCTGACGAAATGGCCTGACAGGAACCTGACTCTAGATGTGCTCATCACTGATACGTTCCACGCGCCTCACAACGAGAGCATCTACTTCCAGCGGTATGACATCACCGGCAAGGATATCATCGCGAGCTTCGACACGGATCACGCATTTATTCCTGACACGCCGGTCGTGCGGATAAATCGCCTTACATTCTCCGACCAGAACGGTCCAACCTATGTCCTCCCCCGAACTGAATACAATCTGGCCAACCAATGGAGCGGACGGGTTGACATATCAAATACCAGCCTCTATCCCAAGCTGGCGCAGCATGGCTCGCCCTATGCCCTGAAGGCCGATTACACCTACACGTCCACCTCCGGACAGCTCAATCACACCCCAGTCGCGGATATGCCCTACATGGTTTTCAAGAACAGCAATGTCTGGGATAATGCCAGCGGCGACTGGGCCGTGGACATCAACCTGGGCACACTGACGATCAACAGGAACTTCATCTGGGGCACTGACAGCATCTCGATGAGCTGGGACAGCACAGAGGGGCTCTCGGGTGCAAGAGTCACCCTATATGAACCTGTCAGGAAGCAGGTCATCGACGGCCGGAACAGCAACAGCCAGGGCTGGGCGAACTTCAGCGTCTGGATTGGGAACTGGGAGGTCTGGGCTTCCAAGGCGGACTACGAAACGACCGTAAAGCAGTTCCAGCAGTTCCCCACGCCGAATAACCAGACCGTGAGAATCGCGATGCCTTCCGGCATCTGGGTGGAAGGTTCCATCTCCGACAGAGTCATCGGCTTTCTGGACGACCAAACCAAGTATCACGCGGTGGCCTACCTCTACAATATAAACCCGTTCACTTCACCTGCGAGAAAGGTGGTGAAGGCCACGGTCACCAGGGGCTCCTTCCTTTTCAAAGCGTACCCAGGAACGTTCCTTCTCATCGTCGATGCTGACTGGCACAAAGCAAGCGTGACTCAATTGGACGTCGGCACTGAGGGAATTCCCGTACAGACCATCTACCTGGACATCTCACTGGAGGAGAAGGTGGACGCCGTCATGGCCTTCAAGCAAGACAACTGGAGCCTCATGAGCATCTACCAGAACTACACCCTCAACAGAGACAGCCAGATACCATGGCTCGACCTGTCGTTCATCAGAGACGCGTTCCTGCAGATCGATTACACCCTGGGGAACAAGGACGGGAGACTGACGAGTGACGAGGTGGACAAGTTCGGCGCATCAATGCAGCAGAACGGCAGTTGGTACATCAACACGGACGGTCTTTTGACGACCAACGGCTACAAGTACCTCTCCAATAAAATTAGCGACAGCAGCAGCGCCGACACGGAGTTCACCGCCACGCCCGACATCGATCTATCTGAATCAAGGTCGCAGCCGATATGGATCAACACGACCACGCGCTACACGGTGAAGGACACTACCTACATCCCGTACATGAAGCCCCAGTACTATGTGAACTTCACAGGTGCCTGGGACACCAACACCACCGTCTACCGCAACAACACATACACCGTCGATCTGCCGAACCGCTACGAGATGACGGACACGAGCAAGAGCCCCGGCCTGAAACTCACGAACTTCACGAGAATCGAGCTCGACCCTGAGACAGGCACAGGCAACCCGACCGCCAACATGATAATCCAGCTTTCGGAGAACGGCACAGCCAGGGCGAGGGTCAAGGGTCCCGCGGGCAATTTCCAGGAGCTCAACACGAGCCTCGACAACTACACCGCGGTCGTCATGGCAAATTACAACATCACCTACTCCGCAGACCAGAGCACGGACCCGATCGGCAAGATCTCCGACGCGAACTTCACGTGGTTCTTCGGGATCGCGGGCGACTACCGCTACGGCATGGACGCCGTCTACAACTACACGGCGGGTGGGCGGTACGACAACTGCCTGCTCACTGTCCGGGAGGCCGGCGGCAACATCACGACCAGGCCCTTCCATATAATCATGGACGACACGCCGCCGATTGCCCGCCTGTGGACCAACAGGTCCGCTGGTGGTTCAACCGCGAACGCGAACGGCACGACGCTGGGGGTCAATGAGAGCATCATGACACGATTCGACTCGCTCAGGTCGATCGACAAGACTTACCTCAGTTATGACGGCAGCATCGCGAGGGCGCACTGGGACTTCAACGGTGACGGCATCGAGGACGGTGTCCAGTCGCCAGGCAAGATAGTCAACCACAGCTTCGAGACGCCGGGCAACTTCACCCTGAAGATGTGGGTCTTCGACTCGGTTGGCCACAGGTCGGTCAACGCGACGATGCAGATAATCGTCAACGACACGACCCCGCCGCAAATCAACTTCGTCGTGTACGATTCCGCGACGGCGACGACCCCGGTCACGCAGCTCACAGAGAACGTCGACTACTTCTTCAATGCAACATCGACCACGGACAATTACGACAGCCTCGCCAATCTCACCTTCACCTGGGACTTCGGCGACGGCTCCGCCAACATCACGGGATTAGGTCGAAACGGTACCTACAACGTGACGCACCCTTACGCCGTCTTCAACAACTCGTACAAGGTCAAGCTGAACGTCAGCGACACCGGCTTCTACCAGAACACGCCAAACTACGACGTGCTGATCAAGGATCTGACCGTGCAGGCCGCGACCACGAAGAGGCCGAGCATATCTATCAAGATAGGCTCGTTCTCGGCAAGCCCGAACGACCCCGAGGAGGGCCAGGACGTCACGATCACCGTGACCGTGAGCAACGACAAATCGCACGGCCGCGCGTCGAACGTCGGCGTCAAGCTCTCGGTGCGCACAGGCTCGACGTACTCCGAGGTCTCGATAAGCCCGAAGTTCCTCAACAACTCGGTCGAGGTCAACAATAGCCTCGAACCCGGGCAAGATAAGCAGATACAATTCGTCTGGAAGGCCGACACGACAGGCTCGAGGAGTCTGAAAGTGACGGTGACGGATCAGGAGGAGCCCTACACCTGGGCGTCGGACAACAGCATCGAGGGCACCGTGAACGTCAAGGAAGCCGGCTGGAAGATGCCCCTGATCATCTTCGGGTTCATCTTCGTCATCATCGGCATACCGATCCTCTGGTACGTCATCAAGAGGGTCAGGGCCGGCGAGCTGAAGCTGCCGAGGCGCCATAAGGGCGAGGAAGGGGAGTCGAAGAAGGAAGAGGTCGCGAAGAAGGAGAAGAAGCGCCTCTAGCTTCCTCTCCATCTTATCTTTTATTTTCTCACATCTCAGCGGGAGCTCTAAGCCCGATGCAGTGCAGGGCGTTGCCGAGCACGGTCCTCGATATCTCGACGAGGGCGAGCCTCGTGCTCCTGAGCGGTTCCTCGGCCTGGAGCACCTGGCAGTCGCGGTAGAAGATGTTGAAGTGCGATGCGGCCTCGTAGGCGTAGGAGGCGAGGAAGTGCGGTCTCCGGCTCTCCGCGGCGACGGAGATGAGATGCGGGAACTGCCCTAGGGTCTTCACGAGCCTCAGCTCGCTCGGATGCGTCAGGGCGGACGGATCGGGAGTCCCGCGCCCTCCCGCCTTCGAGAGTATGCCGCACGTCCTGGCGTGGGCGTATTGCAGGAACGGGGCGCTGTTGCCCTCGAAGTTCAGGGCCTCCTCCCACTTGAACACTATCTTCTTCTCCGGCTGCAGGCGGACGATGTTGTACCTGAGGGCCCCCAGCCCGACTATGTCCGCGATCTCCTTGACCCTCTCCGGCGGGAGCTCCGGCCTCCTCTTCCTCACTTCCTCGGCGGCCCTCTCGACCAACTCGTCCGCGAGGTCGTCCAGCGAGACGACCCTTCCCGACCTCGTGGACATGCGGCCCTCGGGCAGGGCGACGAACGAGTAGAACAGCGTCTCCGGGACTCCCGGCGCGCCTATGAGCTGCAGGCCGACCTTGAGCTGCTGCTGCCCGAGCTTCTGGTCCTCGCCGAGGACGTTGATCGCGATGTCGCAACGGTCGAACTTCGTCAAGTGGTAGGCGATGTCCCTCGTGGGGTAGAGGGTGGTGCCGTCCTTGCGCGTGAGGAACCACCTCGTGTTCTCGCCCTTGATGCCGTACGGCGCGAGGTCCAGGAAGAGGGCCCCGCCCTCGTCCAGGAACTTGTCCCTCAGCCTATTCACAACCTGCCTCGCGCTCCCGCTCATGATCAGGTCGCTCTCCCAGTAGAAGCTGTCGATGTGGACGTCTATCCTGTCGAGGCTCTCGAGTATCCCTCTGAGGACTCTCTCCGCCACCGACCTGATCTCCCTCGTCAGGGCGATGTCGCCGCTCTCGAACCTCAGTATCATCTCGCCGATCTTCCTCTCAAGTTCCTCGTTGCCCTCGAGCAGCTCGTTCGCCTTCTGATAGTACTTGACGAGGCGGAAGTCCTCCTTCTCCTTCTCCGGCGGCGGGACATCCTTGGGGTCTATGTTCTTGACGCCCCAGTAAAGCAGGACCATCTGGCGGCCGACGTCGTTCACGAGGTACTCGGTGCTGACCTCGTACCCCGCCATCCTCATGATGCGCGCCAGGGCGTCGCCGATTATCGGGTTCCTCGCCCGCCCTATGTGTATAGGACCGGTCGGGTTCACGCTTGTATGCTCCAGGAGGACCCTCACCTTCTTTGGTGGGAGGCTGCCGTAGGAACCGCCAGCCGCCAAACCAGAATCGAGCACCAGGCGGCTGAAAGCGACCGTGTCCAGCCTCATGTTGACGTAGCCGCCGACCGCCTCGCTCGTCGCGATCAGCATACCCTTCGGCATCAGCGCTACGAGATCCTTCGCCACCTGGTCCGGGCCCTTCCTGAGCTGCTTCGCGTACGGGAAAGTCGCGAAAGCCAAATCCCCCCAGCCCTCCGGCGGGGTCTCCAAGGGGACCGGGAAGTGCGCGACGCCCGCCGCGGCCTCCGCCTCCTTCCTCAGCTTCTCCGCCTCGTCTAGCACGGCGCCCCATGGGTCCGCGGTCATCAGGTCACCCTGTAGCGGAGGATCGCCGCCAGTCCGCCGAACGCTCTAACGAGGAGCTCTCCCTCCTCCGATTCCTTGGATATCATCTCCACCCTCGTGCCCGTCTTCTCGGCGGTCGCAGTCAGCTCCTCTATCAGGTCGTGCGCCTCCATGACGCTGAGCTGTGCCCCGCACTTGGGGCACTGGCCAGGACCATGTGCCGAGTCTATCGTCTCGGTATTCTCGTATGAGCAGGAGGGGCACTTCAGCTTCGCCCTCGACTTCCTGATCCCTTCGGAGAGCAGGAGCATGTCCACGGCCCCGACGTCGAGCGCGTGGCGGACATTTGCTTCCCCGTACGCCGCCAGCCCGCTGTCGATCTTCGAGACCTCCAGCATGAGCTTCTGCACGAGGTCCTTCTCCCTCATGAGATCCAGGCCCGTCAGGACGCTCCTCGCCCTCTCGACCATCTCCCTAAGGCCGTAGTCGTCCGTGTCGCCGACGTCGATGTAGGTGGGCAGGACCTTCTTCATGATCTCGTGGTGGACGTAATCCCCCTTGATGATGTACTCCTTCGTGTAGCCCGGGCCCCCGACGAGAACCCCCCTGATCTCCTTGCGGTCGAGGAATGCCTCCGTCATCAGGTCCCCGACCTTCTTGTAGAACTCGTGGGCCGCCTGCTCGATGAGCCTCTCGAAGCGGCGGGCGCTCTGCCCGCCCATCCTGTGCTTGCTGGGGACGAGGCTGTGCACGTTCTTGATGACCTCGATCCGCTTCCCTTTCAACAGGCCCAACGTCGCCTCGGAGCGGTCGATGACCACGAGCCCGTAGACGTCGTGCTCCACGAGCATGTCGTGCAGGGGCTGTGTGAAGAAATGCGAGTCGCACCTGTAGATGAACGTGGGCACCGGCTCCGGGGGCTCGAGGACGTACTGCACCATCTCCGTCTGGTCCGCGCCGATCTGCTTGTGGCCGACGAACATCACAAGGCCGTTCGACGGCGGCTGCCTGTAGTACCTGAGGCGGGAGAGTATGCTCTCAAGGGCGCCTGTCACGTGCTTCCTCGTCGACGCGCTCTTGATGTTCGATGACTGCGCGTGCTCTCCTCGGACGTAGTTCGCCACATCGAAGACCTGCTTCTCCGGCGGTATGTAGAGGGAGACGAGCTCGGTGCCTCTTCCCGAGGCCTTTTCTATCTCCTCGAGCTCTCTGAGGAACTTGTACCTGTTGAGCGCGGTGCTCTCTGGCATTCCCCACCGCATCCTTTTTATGCTAAATACATTTTCTGACGGTAGGATTCTGGATTGGCTCGAATTGTGCTGTCGATCGGCGGCTCTGTCCTCGTGCCTGGCGACAAGGACGCCGAGTACATCGCCGACCTGGCGGCGCTGCTGGGGAAGCTCAGCTCCCGCCACAAGCTGTTCGTCGTCACGGGAGGGGGGAAGGTCGCTAGGTACTACATCGAGAACGGGCGGGAGCTCGGCATGACAGAGCCTCAACTGGACGAGCTGGGCATAATCGCGACGAGGATGAACGCCAGGCTGCTCTGCGGCGCGCTGCACGGACTCTCGAATGCGATTCCGCCTGAGACGGTCGAAGGCGCCGCGTCGATCGAGTCGAAGCACCGCATAGTCGTGATGGGCGGGACATCGCCTGGATGGACGACCGATTTCGTGGCCGCTTCCCTCGCCGAGAGCGTCAAGGCGGAAAGGCTCGTGAACGCCACGTCGGTCGACGGCGTCTACACTGCCGACCCCAAGAAGGACAGGAAAGCGAAGATGCTCTCGAAGATGACCTATGATGAGTTGATCGCGCTCTCCGGGTCCGGACACCGGAAGGCCGGCCCCTCGGTTGTCTTCGATCCTCAGGCGGCCCGCTTGGTTGCGAAGGCCGGAATCCCCCTGCTAGTCGTGAACGGAAGGGACCTCGAGGCCCTGCGCAGCTCCATCGAGGGCAAGCGGTTCCACGGAACGACAGTCCAGGAAGTATAGAATGAAGATGGAACGCCTCTACTTCTACCTCGGAGTGCTCAGCCTCGCGCTCGCGATAGTCTTCCTCGCGCTCGGGCTCTTTGGCACCGCGGTCGGCACGCCCGACTCGCTGTTGGCGGGAGGCATCTGCTTCATGGTCTTCCTCCTGCCCGCCTTCCTTTTCCTGGACTACTGGTCGCGCAGGACCGGCCTGGACAAGCGGCTCAGGATCCTCGCGGACGTGCTGAAGGGCTACCGCCAGATCTCCATGGAGGAGCTTGCGGGCAAGATCGATTGCAGCAAGGAGGACGCCGAGTTCCTCGTGGCGGCCTGCATCGGCCGCGGCTACGTGCGGGGGCGTATCGACGCGAAGGAGAAGACCTTCATCTCGGAGGAGCCGCCGGAGGAGGCGCAGCCCTCCTGAAAGCTTAATGTGCAGCGCGGTTATCGCCACGCATGCCTTTCAGGGCGTTCATATCGGTCGACCTGGAGCGGTTCAGCTCGCTCAGGTCGCTCGTCCAGGATGTCTCCGCCGCCAGCTCCGCTCTCAACGCCGTGAACACGGACCAGATGCACCTCACCCTGAAGTTCCTCGGGGACACCGCGGAGAACCTCGTACCCAGCATCGTCTCGATAATGAAGGACAGCGTCCAGGGAGTCGAGCCGTTCAAGATCCGCCTCGTAGGCACAGGCGCGTTCCCCAACCTGGACTACATGCGGGTCATCTGGGTCGGCCTGGACGACGGCGGGATCCTTGGACCTATCGCGAGGAACCTCGACGTGAGCCTCAGCAAGTTCGGCTTCGAGAGGGAGGAGAGGGAGTTCTCCCCGCACGTGACGATCGCGAGGGTGAAGGGGTCGCAGGGGAAGGAGAAGCTGAAGGCGATACTCAACGAGCACAAGACGGAGGTCTTCGGCGAGCAGCAGGTGGGCGGCATAAGGCTCAAGAAGAGCGTGCTCATGCCCGAAGGCCCGGACTACTCCACGGTGGAGGAAGTCCGCATCTAGTCATTTCTTGTCAGCGTACAGGATCATCTTGTCCCATTCGACCGTGTGCTTGAGCCTGTGCTTGGTGAGGGTCCTGCTGATGGTCTCCGCCGCACTCACGGTCTCGATCGTCTTCGCCCTCGTGTAGATGTAGAACTGCACCCCCTTGGGCACTATCGGGAAGATCATGCGCATGAATCCCTCGCGGTTGTGGCCCTCCGGCTTCCTGTTTCTCTTCAGGTCCCTCAAGTTCTCCTCGATGAAGACCTCCGCGTTCTCCTTCTCCTCGGGCATCTGGTTGGTCTCCTCGAGGAACTTGATGAACAAGGCGCGGAACACCGGCGCGAGGTCCTTGTAGCGGACCTGCTTGTCGAAGATGAAGTGGCCGCTTCGGGCTTTCATGAGACGCGGCGCGAATCAGGCAATCCCCTTATATAGCTGCTTGTGGCCGCTCGCGGGCGCTGGGTTAGAGTTATTAGGGGATACTACGTGGGCGACAGCGTGCGAAGCGCTCTGACCGTGGCGGGCAGCGATTCGGGCGGGGGAGCCGGCATACAGGCCGACCTCAAGTCCTTCGCGGCGGTGGGAGTGCACGGTTGCTCCGTCCTGACCGCCATAACCGCCCAGAACACCAGGGCTGTCGAATCGATATACCCTCTGCCGGTCGCGGAGATCGAGAAGCAGCTCCACGCCGTGCTCACGGACTTCGACATCGGAGCGGCGAAGACGGGGATGCTCTTCTCGGCCGACATCGTCAAGTCGGTCTCGGGGCGGCTCGGCAAGTGCGATTTCCCGATAGTCGTCGACCCCGTGATGATCGCGACTGTCGGCGACAAGCTCGAGGGTCGGGGGTTCAAGGACGCAATCATCAAGCATATGCTCCCAGAGGCCAGACTCGTGACGCCGAACCTGTACGAGGCGGGTCAGCTGGCGGGGATGGATGTGAAATCGGTCGAGGGCATGAGAGCCGCCGCCAAGAAGATACACCAACTCGGCGCGAGGGCTGTGCTCGTCAAGGGCGGCCACCTCAAGGGGAAGCTCGTCGACCTCCTCTTCGATGGCGGGAGATGCACCGAGATGACCGGGTTCAGGTACCCCAAGGAGCTCCACGGCAGCGGATGCACCCTGGCCGCATCAATCACCGCGTACCTCGCAACCGGACTCTCGCTCCGCGAGGCTGTTGAAGCCGGGAGGGCTCGAGTTGCGGCAGGGTTCCAGACCTCGTACAAGGCGGGGAAGGGCGTCGAGGTCATCAACTCGCACTTCAGGCCAGACAGGTTCGAGGTCTGGCGGGAGGTCTCACTCGCAGCGGGCGAGCTGGCCGGCTTGCTGCCGCTCGATTTCGTACCCGAGGTCGGGGTGAACATCGGCTACGCCATCGAGGGTGCGGTCAGTGCGGGCGATGTCTGCGCCCTCACAGGCAGGATATACCGCCTCGGGGACGGCTTGAGGGTTGGCGGGCATGCCGACTTCGGCGCGTCGAGGCACGTCGCGCGCGTCATCCTGGCCGCCATGGCCTCCGATCCCCGGATGCGTTCTGCGGCGAATCTGAAATACAGGGAGAAGAATCTCCGCAGGGCGAAAGCGGCGGGCTTGCTGGTCGGAACGTTCGACCGCGGCGAGCAGCCCGAGGGCACGTCCACGATGGAGTGGGGGACGGCGCGCGCGATAGAAGACCTCGGCAAGATTCCCGACGCCATCTACGACCTGGGCGACGTGGGCAAGGAGGCGATGATCAGGATAATCGGCAGGAACCCACGCGAAGTGCTCAGGAAGATTCGCCTCGTCGTCAGAGGTGGCCGATGAAGGTAGCCCTGTTCACAGACACCTACCTCCCGACCGTGGACGGCGTGGTGACTTCCCTCATAGCCACAAGGCGGCAGCTGGAAGCGATGGGCCACGACGTGTTGGTATTCGCTCCCGGTCCGGGCAAGAACGGCGGGTCGAGGGAAGAAGGGGTCATCTACCTGCGCGCCAGGGCCTTCAGGTCCTACCCCGGCTACTACATGGCGATGTTCCCCTCCAGGGAAGTCGACCTCGTGAAGCAGCATGGGGTGGACATCATCCACGGGCACGGCCTTATGTTCATGGGCGTCAAGGGCCTCTGGGCCTCCTGGCAGGCGAAGATCCCGATGGTCCAGTCCGTCCACACGATGGTCGAGGACGCCCTCGCGTATTATTCGCCGATAAGCCTCAACCCGCACCTCCTCAGGCGGGGGCTGCGGCTCTACCTGAGGGTGTTCCTGCAGAAGTGCAAGAACGTCATCGTTCCGACGAAGGCCGTCATGGCCGAGATAAGGGCTTTGGCGCCCAGGGCGAGGATATCCGGCGTTGTGCCGACGGGCATCGACCTCTCCAGATTCCACCCTGAATTGGATGGTAGCGGGGTGAGGGAGAAATGGGGGCTGGACGCGCACGACGTCGTGCTGCATGTGGGGAGAGTAGCCGCCGAGAAGAACCTCAAGCTCATCCTCGACGCATTCCCGTCTGTCATGAAGGAGAGGCCGGGCGCGAAGCTGCTCGTGGTCGGCCGCGGGCCGTACCTGCAGCACATCTACAGGCTGTCGAGGAAGAGGGGGCTGGCCAAGGACGTCTTGTTCGCCGGCTTCGTCAGCGACTTCGATCTCCCGAAGTACTACGCGGCCTGCGACGCGTTCGCGATAGCGTCCAAGTTCGAGACGCAGGCGATCGTGGTGCTGGAGGCCATGGCTTGCGGGAAGCCCGTGGCGGGAGCGAACTTCCGCGCGATTCCCGAGTTCGTGCACGATGACCAGAACGGCTACCTGTTCGATCCCGATGACAAGGCGGAATGCGCCGAGGCGATTGTCGGCTGCCTTGAGAACGCGCAGAACCTGCGGTACGGTGCCAGGGCTACTGCGGAGAAGTATTCTATCGAGAAGTGCACAAGACAACTCGTGTCGGTCTACAAAAACGTGATCGACGCCCATGCCGCAAAGGCATGAAGGGCCATCCTGCTCCCGCACACCTCCTGAGGATTTCCCTCAAGACAGAGCCTTGTACGACTTATCCCAGTCCTTCGCGATGATGCTCCAGTCGAACTTCTCGACCGCCCTTTTTCTCGAAGCCGCCCCAAGAGCCTTCCTGAGAGCGTCATCGCCCAACAAGAGCAGCAGCGTCTTCTCCAATGCCGCGGGATCCCTAGGTTCAACGAGCATCCCGCACTCCTCGGAGACTATCTCCCGGATGCCGCCAACCGCCGTCGCGACTATCGGCTTGCCGCATGCGAGCGCCTCACAGAGCACCACCCCGAAGGCCTCGTAGAGCGAAGGGAGGGCGAAGATATCTGCGGCATTATAGAAGAGAGGCAGGCGGTCCTCTGGTATGCCTGTCGTGATCACGAAAGAGTCAAGGATCCCCAGGTCGGACGCCTGCCTGGTCAGCTCCTCCTTGAGCGGTCCCTTGCCAACGATCACCAGATGGGCATCCTTGAACTCCCTCTTCACGCCCGCGAACGCCTCGAGGAGGTGCGAGAAGGCTTTCTGGGTGATGAGCCGCCCGTTCGACATGATGATCGGACCGGAATCGCGGATGCCTAGGCTCTCTCTGACTCCCGCCGAACCTCTTTCGGGGGAGAAGAGATCCGTGTCGACGCCGTTGTACACCACCGCACATTTCGCGCGCAGGTCCTCGGGGACGGTAGCCTCGAGTGCCGCGCGGCTCACGCAGTTGATGCGGTCGCACGCGTCGAACATCAGCCGGCCGAAGGTGTCGTCGTAGAACCCGCCCCAGAAGTCCACGTCGCGCGCGATGCCCGTCGGCCTCGCGTTGTGGATCGTGAGCATGAGCTTCTTGCGGAGCAGCATCTTGACGGAAGCAAGCGTGCCCCACTGGTACCAGAACCTGTTGTGGATGTGATAGACGTCCGCGCGGCCGTGAGAGAGGACCAGATGCCAGTTGAGCACCGGCGAGATGGTGAACGGCGGCGGGAGGAAAGAGGGCAGCCTCTCCAGGTATATCGAGGGAGTCCTGTGGACGTGCAAGCCCCTGATGTCCTCGCGCTTGACTCCCCTCGCCTGGGGAATCATCGACGTCAGGACCTCGATCTCATAGCCGTGGTCCCTGACCAGCCTGCTCCCCACCTCCAGCACGACCTTCTCGGTCCCGCCGAAATAGGGGTAGAAGAGGGGATCGAGCATGCAGACCTTCATGTCACGCACCTTGCCCGAGGGGTCGCATCATGTGGAGGCTCAGACTGGCTGCTTGCGGCAACTCGGCTGCGACATCGGCCGGCGGAGTTAATTCTTTTGGGCGGGAGGAGGCGTTGTCAAATCTTTAGGGATGGCAAGCCTTGGAAGCAAACTCGCAACTCTCGTCTTATGGAGAAAACAAGACGTGGTGGACCTGTTTCACGATGAAGTGTCCCCCGCTTTTGACAACCTCGAAATCCTCTTATATGAAACGCGTTCCTACCGCTCTGGTGGTGTTACGTGACAAGAAAAGGGATTGCGATTCTAGCGTTAGCTGTGGGAGTTGCGATAGTCATCTCTGGCCTGACCATGCTGGGAATTAGGAATACTGAGAGCCCTGCTGCCACCGTCCCCTTCACTATCTCTATCGCAGTCGAAGGAGCACCAATAGTAGGGGGAAACTTCACGATACTGACGACGGTTACTGCGAAACCCTGGGTGAACGGTTCTGAGGTCACTCGGGGCCTGACTTTCCTTTCGCTGGGCGTCACCCACGGGGTACACGTGAACACGCCCGACCCGGGAGATGACCCTTGGGGGCTGCCAAGCGTGTGGAATCTCACCGGGAGAAACGCATCGCTCGGGATTACATTCGCCCTGAACGTATCAGGGGTCTATGCGGGGGAATTCACATTGAACGCACATGCGTGGTGGCCTCCATCGTCGATGCACAACTGGTCTGATGTGCAAATTAACTCCGACGGTGGCCTCTTTAACCCCATGTCAGTTAGCAGCCTGGGCTTCGCTCAGTACAAGTTGATCGTGCAAGAGATGAGTTCGCGAGTTCGGTCGGAAGGCTCTTTAGGGATGAATGCCCGGAAAGAAGGCTCATGACACCCAGCTTATGGGGGAGGCAGGATACGACAGACCCGCTCCGCAGCGGGATATCCCTGGCTTCTTGACAATCTCGAGTCCGCCGGTCTTGTCAAATCCTCAGGGTAGAAACGCCCCAGGGGAAAGCCCTCAGCATTTGGCTAATGGAGAACGCGGTCCACGGCTGGAATGTTCAGCGGTGGATTATCTCTGACTTCTTGACAACCTCGCGGGAGGAGCCTTGCCCAATATCCGCTTCCTTCGAATTATCGCGGCTCCGACGCTCAACGCGACAATCACGATGACTGCCGCCAGGGTCAGCCATTGCGCCAGCTGTGGGTCGTACTCGACGCTGAGCCAGGCGACGAGCGCGAGCAGCAGCGAGTACTTCACCAGGGAACCGACGACGATGTAGAGGAACGACCTCTTCACCCGCCAATTGCACACGGCGATGAACACTCCGAGGAACGGGACCGCCGGTGCGAACCTGTTGACGAGAATCACCCTCTCGCCCCGGACGAAGAGGAACTGTGACCACGCCTTCACTGCCCTATCGATCAGCCTGGGCATGCGCTTCTTCTGGACCAGCAGGCGGCTCACTATGAGGTAGATGCTCCCGTTTCCCGCAATCTCGCCGAGCACCGCCATCACCAGGATCGCCACCGCCCACGTCACCGGTTCGAGGCCGAGCGAGCGGTACTGCAGGTAGAACGCGATTGTGAAGATCTCGGTGATCGANNAACGCGATTGTGAAGATCTCGGGGAGGGTGGGTATCACCATCGAATCCACCACGAAAATCAGGAAGATCGCGATGAGAAGACCTGGCCATCCCAGCTGGGCGAGGGCGGCGCTCAGGATGTCGCCGAGGGACGGCATGTTCAGCCTAGCTAGCCTTGGTGATCTGGAGTATCGTTATGCGGAACACGAGGTTCACCCCGACCACTTCCCTGTTGCGGTCGACGGTGTATGTCCCGTCGTCGTTCTCCGTCACGAAGAAATCGCCCGCGGTCTCGCTGACCATCAGCTTGTTCCCTCCAAGGAACGTGAACTTGTCCAGGATCGTTATCACTCCGGTCCCGTTGTTCGCCCCGTCGTCTATGCTCTGCACGACGACCGACCAGGTCCCGCCTCGCGTCTTGCCGGCGTAGAGCGGGTAGCTCCTGGCGATGTCGGGCGAGTTCTCGACGACCACGAGGCCTCCAGACAGGTGGATCCGCGACATCCAGCCCCAGACCGGGTCCTCTATGACCGACCCGTCGACCGGCACGCTGTTGAACCTCGCCTGGAAGGTCGTGACGTTCATGACCTCCCTGACTGGCAGCTGCTCCGCCACGCTCTTCACCGTGATGAGGCTCTGGTCCTTCGCGCCGTATCCCTCGTCAGGCGGAATCGTCGCGGTGGTCGACATGTCCTGCTGCAGGCCAAGGACCGCGTCGGACATCCCGATGATGGCGCAATCGGAACTTCCATCGGAGCAGTCAGTCTTGCCGATGGTGAAGGAGAAGTCGGAGTACGACGCGCGCGAACTGAACGAGAGGGCCTTCGGGTATGTCGCGTTGTCGTCCGCCACGGCCTTGATTGACGTGTCGAACACCTGGCCGCCCTCGAAGGAGCCGATGTAGGAGATCCTCACCGTGTCCTTCATCTCGACGATCCGCGGCGCGGCGCCGGCGGCGGGACGCTTGTAGGCGAAGTAGTTGAAGTACACCCCGAGCACGATGGCGAACACGATCAACAGGGCGATGATCTTGATGAGCAGCGACACGCCTCTGTCATCTTCCCTGAGCCGGTGTCCTGCCATGTATTCCTGCCGATTGAGGGCGCCTTAGATAAACGTTATGGTGTGAGTTTCCACTGTAAAGACCCGTAATCACTTTCCTGGAGGGACCGCATGGCCCCCGTTGTATCATGGTCTCGAATTGACCGGACGGATTAGGTTTATATGGTTCGCGAGGCATTGTGAGTGCCAATGGAGTGGTGGCAGGACCCCGCATTCTTGACGCAAATCACCGCCATTCTCGCCATACTCGTGACGCTGGTTGGCGGTCTACTTTACCTTTGGCGCTGGGCAAGGTCGCATGATCGCGTCCACGCCAGGCTCGAGGCATTGCCAGGGAGAGTCGACGATCTGGACAGGAAAGTGTCCGCGCTTCTTGCAATCGAGGTCGACCGCACACCGAACCTCTGGGACAAGGTGAAGGCGTACAGCCCGGCGAAATCGAATCCGTACGACCCCGCGCACAAGAACGCGTTGCTCGACAAGATGCGCTCGGGCACAATCAAGCTTCAAGAGGCGCGCGAGCTCGAAACCATCCTCAACGAAGACCTAGTACGGGCACGGGCGGAAGGCGCGGGCGCGATGGTGGCAATAATCGCAATCCTCGGAGCCCTCGGCGCGCTGATCTACCTGATGACACGCGAGTAACCATCCGGGGCAGCACATTCGATACCGACGCTTCCTTCCTTTCAATGGATAGCTTCTGTCCGCCAGCGAGCGCGGAATCAGGCATGGTTCGTCGATGCTTCCCGCCTGTCAGGTTCCGTGAAGATCGCCCGAACCGCTGGAGCCCCGGACAGCAAGACGTTTATCGATGCCCGCCGTTGTCTGCAACGATGAGGGTCCTGCAATGCCCCCAGTGCGGCTCGCCTGACATCTACTACGAGGCCGGGCTGATCACCGGGCAGAAGTACCACTGCAACAAGTGCGACTACGTCGGCTCCTTCATCATCGAGCGCGACATGCCGGAACCCTAGGCGTACATCACGCCAGGTTCTTTCTGCCTCGTCAGGCTCTCGCCGAAGACCTTGTCGACGGCCTTCTCGAAGTCAGCCATCGTCACGTAGTCCCTGTTGTCGCGGATGGCGAACATGCCTGCCTCGGTGACCATCGCCTTGATGTCGGCGCCCGTCGCGCCGTCTGCCTCCTTGGCCATCGCCTCGAAGTCGATGCCCTCGGCCAGGTTCATCCTGTGCGTGTGTATCTTGAATATCTCGCAGCGCGCCTCGAAGTTGGGCACGGGTATCGCGATTATCCTGTCGAACCTCCCCGGCCTCATCAGCGCCTCGTCCAGGATGTCCGGGCGGTTCGTGGCCCCGATGATCCTGACGTTGCCTATCGGGTTGAAGCCGTCGAGCTCGGCGAGGAACTGCATCAGCGTCCTCTGGACCTCCCTGTCGCCCGAGGTGGCCATGTCCAGCCTCTTCGCGCCTATGCTGTCCAGCTCGTCTATGAACACTATCGAGGGGGCCTTCTCCCTCGCCATCTGGAAGAGCTCCCTCACCAGCCTCGCGCCCTCGCCTATGTACTTCTGCACGAGCTCCGAGCCGACGAGCCTGATGAACGTGGCATTGGTCTGGTGGGCGACAGCCTTGGCCAGCAGGGTCTTCCCGGTCCCCGGGGGCCCGATGAGCAGCACTCCCTTCGGCGGGTCGATGCCGACCTTCTTGTAGAGCTCTGGCCTGAGCAGCGGGTCCTCCACCGCCTCCCTGATCTCGATTATCTCCTTGTCCAGGCCGCCGACGTCCTCGTAGGCCATGTCCGGCTTCTCGATTATCTCCGCGCCTATGACGATCGGGTCCAGCGACGGCGGGAGGACGCCCATCACCGCCAGGGTCTGCTTGTTCAGGGCGACCCTCGCGCCGGTCTGGATGTTCTCCTTCGCGATGTACTCCGCCGTGTTGACGATGAAGTCCGGGCCGGTCGAGCTCTTGACGACGACGCGGCCGTCAGCGAGGATGTCGCGTATGTTCCCTATGATGAGCGGCGGGGTCTTGAGCCTTTCCAGCTCGGCCCTGAGCCGCTTGACCTCCTTCTGGAGGCGGAGCAGCTCGCTCTCCACGTAGCGCTTCTCGCCCTCTATCCGGCGAGACGCCTCTACGAGCTTGTCGTTCTTATCCTCCAGAAGTGCGATGCGTTCAGAGAGCTTCTCGTGGAACTCCCGGATTTGTTCGTCTTCCATGGTTAACCCTCAAAGAAGTGCTCGAGGAGTCCTCGGTGAGCTTACTTATAAATTGGGCAGGGTCTATTTAGCGTTTGTGGGGTCGTTTCCATGCACTGCGAACTATGCGGCGCTGACGTACCGCGAACAAAGATGGTGACCATCGAAGGCACGACCCTCTCGGTCTGCCCCAACTGCGCCAAATTCGGCGATCAGACGAGCGTGCCTCTGAAGAAGCAGCCAGGCGTCCCGGCGGAGATACTGCGGCGCCTCGAGGCGAGGAAGAAGCGCATGACCGTCAGGGACGTCTACTCCAGGGAGGGCGAGGAGACACTCGTCGACGACTACTCGGAGAGGATACGGAAGGCCAGGGAGAAGAAGGGCTGGAAGCAGGTGGAGCTGGGGACGAAGGTCAACGAGCGCGTGAGCATCATCGCCAAGCTGGAGTCCGGCGAGATGATCCCCACCGACACGGTCGTGAAGAAGCTGGAGAAGGCACTCGAGATAAAGCTGAGGGAGAAGGTCGAGGCGGTCGCCGCGAAGAAGAGCAGCGTCGTGTCCAAGCCGCTGACGCTCGGAGACCTGATCAGGGTGGAGAAGGAATGAAGAACGCGCCATTCTACGCCCTCGTCGGCGCGGTGGCGATTGTCCTCGGCCTGATCATCATCGCCATCTTCCTCCAGGCCATGCAGGGGCAGCTGCCCGAGAACGCAGTCGGCGGCATGTGCCTGATAATCTTCCTCATCATCGCGACGATAGGGTACGAGATGGTCGCGAAGCCTGGACTCTACTCAAGGCGCAAACCCGTGGAAGAGCCCGAGAAGAAAGAAGTCACGGAGTCGGCGGAGGAAGGCGGGGAGAAGAAGCCCGATTCACCCTGACCTCGACATGATCTCCTTTTCAGCACTGCCAAGCAGGTCAGACACGTCGACCCCAAGGTCCCGCCCGACGATGAGGGCGGCGACCTCGGCCTCCACGTCCATCAGGTCCTGGGTCGAGTTGATCATGGAGACAACCTGCTTCCTCTCGAGCTTCGTTGCGGCGGTGATCCTCTCGAGCACCCTGACGAAGACGCTCGGCGGCGTCACCCCTGCCTGGAGGAGGGTCGGTGGCGGCCTGTAGTCGAGGGGGATGTCCATCCCCGCCGCGTCGAACGACGGCTTGAGCCTGCCCTCGGCGATTAGGAGGAGCTTGGAGTCGAGCCCGAGCTGCATCAGCCTCTGCGCTTCCTTCGGCGGGAACCATCCGAGGTCCATCGAGGCCGACATGACGAAGTCCTTCTCCGACATCGTCTCCCGCCCCTTGCGCTTGAAGAGGAACGCGATCGCCTTCTTCACTTCTTCCATGGAGTGCACCGCCGGATTGGCAGCATGGCGGGTAACTGCATAAATGATGCGGTTCCCAGCCCGGCATGTTTAATACCTAGGCGGTCAATGATTGCGTGCTCCAGCAACAAGGTCGCAGAGAATTGTGATCTGCGATGCAAGCTGGAGAGGGTACCGACATGGGTCCCTCCGCGATAGCCCCGCGACGGGGCGTCAATGAACGGAGGCCAACCCCGGTATCCAACAATCCCTCGACAAGGGTCAGGGCGAGGAGAGAGCAAAGCTCACGATGAACCGCGCTGTTACTGTCGAGGGACATCCTAGTTCTGGACGACCCTGCGACGCTCTTTTCTCCACCTGCCCAGGATTGGGAGTATAAGGCCGATTCCCACCACCGGCACGACTAGGTCTTCGAACTCGGGGATCACGCTGAACTTCGTTTCGTAAGCGCCGGAGCCGCTGCCCTGGCCCCACACCCAACACATGGTGTCGACGCTCGATGCCGAGTAAATGGTGGTCAGGTAGTTCTTCGTGATGGTCGAGGTGTCTATAGGGCTAATCGACGACCAGCTCCCGCTGGAGTATTTCTTCCCGGTGATCTGGTAGCTGCTGTCGATCCAGAAGACATAGTAGTCGCTGGATAGGAGGGAGATCGAGGGGTATACGTTGTTTGTGGTCGTCGTGACCACGGTCGCGGCACCCCAGCTCGTCGTCATCTGGCGGTATTGAATCCTGCCAGTGGAGTCGGAGAAGACGAGATTGACGTAATAGTTGGAATCGACGACGACTGACGGACCCTTGCTGCTGGATGTAGTCGAGGTCGTGTTGATGGTCGTGATGCTGGTCCACCATGTGGTGTTGCCGGCCGTATATTTCCTGCCGTATATGGTCCCGCTGGCGTACCAGAGCGCGTACATGTCCCCGCTCCCCAGGGGGACGATCACTCCATAGATGTTGGTGTTGGCGATGTCGGCAGCCATGAGCGGGGTGAACGTGCCCCATGCGGACACGCTGTCTGTGTTCGTGGAGCGGATTGCCGCGAAGTTGTAGTCGGACTTCTGCTCGCTGCTGGCGACCCAAATGTACCCTGATGTGTCCCTGCTTATGAACGCGATTTTGCTCACCATGGTCTTCGTGCTTATGGTGACGAGAGCCTCCGAACCCCAAGTTATCGTGGAGCCGCTTATGCTCCCTCTCCTGACGATTACCTCCTTGTCACTGCCTGCGTCGTCTCCGACGACGTAGACGATCTTGGTCGAGCCGAACGAATAGAACCAGACAGATGTGGCTTTCACGCCGGCCGTCGTGAAGAGCTGCGTGTAGCCGTTCATCCACGTCTCGCCGGTGGAGCTGTACGTGTAATAGGTCGTCGTGCCGTCATCGTGGAAAGCCCAGAAATAGGTGCCATCGTAGAAGACCCGGCGCTGGTGGGAGTACATCGTCGAGCTAGAGGAAGTCGAGGTGTCCACAGTGACGCTCACCGTGGTCGTGCTCATCATGCTGAAGCGGACATCTCTGGTCGTGAATGGGGCATCAGTCCATGCCCAGCTGATCTTCGATTCGCCGGAGACGTCGTATATCGATGTGATCCAGGACTTGGCAATGGTGCTTGTCTCGATGGTGATGCTCGTCCACGCAGAGCTTGAGTACTTCTTCGCTGCGACCTGATTCGTGGATTGTCTCCAGAAGGCGTAGAGATTGCCGGAGCTGGTCTCGCGGGATATCGTCGGGTAGATGTTGCCGGAGTTGCTGTCGAGCGTGGTGGCGCCACTCCATGATGTCGTCCTCTGACGGTAGAGTGCGTTGCCGTTCGAGGCTATGTACAAGATGTTGACATAGCCGGAGCCGTCGGACACTGCCGAAGGCGTGTAAGCGAAGGATGTTGACGAGACGGTCTCGATGGCCTCGGCGCTGCCCCAACTGCTTGAAGCCGATGTGTACTTCTTGCCGGCTACGCTCCCGTCCGCGTACCAGACGGCGTAGATGTCCCCGCCGGTCAGCGGCACCAATGATCCCCCAATGTAAGTCGTTGATATCGAGGTGAACATATTTGTGGGCACCATGTACCAAGACGAAATATCATCAATGTTTTGCGAGCGCATGACCGTGAAGGAGTATGCGCCGGGACCCGTCTGGTTGAGCGCGGACAGCCAGATATAGCCATTCGACGCGCGCATGATGAATGGTGCTTTCGAGCCCATGGTGTTGGTGGACACGACTGGTTTTACTTCGGTGCCCCAAGAGATTGATGTCCCGCTAATCGTTCCCTTTCGAACGTAGACGTCCTTTCCTGAACCCGAAATGTCGCCCGTTATGTAGACGACTTTGGAGGTGCCAGAATCGTAGTACCACACAGATGCGTATTGGACCACCGTTGTGGTGAAGGCCTGGACCCTCGTGTTGACCCAAGACATCCCGTCAGCGCTGTACTCGTATTGGGTGTTCGCGCCATCGTAGTAGAACATCCAGAAGTACGTCCCGTCGTGGAATATCTTGCGCTCGTTATGATACATCGTGGGAGAGGTTGACGTGGAGGTATCGACCATGCCGGTCGGGTCGAGAATGACCGGGTATGACCTCGTTTCGCTCAGGAACCATCTCAGCGGTGCTTCCATCGAGAGAAGCCAACCGTCATTATCCTTCTGGACCCTGAACGACCCATCTACTCTGATTTCTTTGTCGTTCTCCTCGTGGGCGAAGGGCACCTGCAGAGTCAGCGTGATGCCGCTCGGGGAAATCACCTGGATGTCGCTTGATGTGATGAAGTCTCCTTGCTGAATCGCGCCGTTGACGGCGAACGTGGTGTCGTTGCTCAATCTGGCCTTCCCCACCAGCGACAGCGCCTCTCCGGCCGTCGGCAAGGCCGAAGCAGACCGCAGAACAATGTCGTGTTTCACTTTATTCAGGAGGACAGTGTATCTGTCGTCGATGAAGGGGAACATGTCCCTGTATTCGACTTGGCTCCCGGTGACAATGGCGTCCACTGCGCTGGCAGATTGAGTCGCCACGAACTTGCCGTTCACAATCGCGCCAATCTCCAGAGGCTTCCAGGAGAACTGCAAATCTCCCCGAGACAGGAGGGAGAACTCGTCCCCGTCACTCCCCGCGCTGAAGTACGACGCCAGGCCGTTCTTCTCGATGGAATAGGCGAAAGCGCCTTTCGTCTCGATGAACCTCAGGTCAGCGGTCTGGAGTCTGCCGGCATCGTCAATGTAGCTCTCGATCCCGCCGGCCTGACCCACCATCATCCCGTCGGCCATTATCCCGCGTGTGCCGCGCGTCGAGGATTCTGCTGCGTCGCCCGCCACGCCGCGCCAGTCCGAAGTAAGCCAGAGAACCCTTGACTCGGAGTTGAGGCTTGGGATCGAACCGGAGACCTCGATCCTGTCTTGTTCGAGGGCGTACGTGGCGGGGCCCGTCATCGTCCAGCCCCACGCACCCTGTGTCGCCCCCGAGTGCAGGAAGACGCCGGAGCTCAGGACCCTGCCTTCCCTGCCTCGCAGCTCGACCATGTAGTCAGCGCCGATGTCCCCCACGGAGAACCCGGTGGCGGTGCTGTTGTCGACGTCGACGAAGAACCTCGCGGAGTCTTCGCCATTGACGGGCGGCCTCAAGGTCGGGCCGATGTAGAGACTCACAAAGCGTCCTGCATAGGGGACCGTGAAGTTGGCGGGAATAGTGGTGTTCAGCCACTGGTCAGGTCCAAACGGATAGTCAATCAACGAGTCACCGTCGATGTCGTGGTTGGTGTCCACGTCGGGAATCCCGTCGTTGTTGAAGTCGAACGGGAACAGGTCGACCGTGTCCGGGACCGTGTCCCTGTCGGTGTCCGCGACGGTGGGGGTCGTTGTGTTCGGTGCGGGGATGCTCGGCTGTGGAGTCGCGACGCCTTCAAGAGCCCGTCCCTCGAGCCTGAGGTAGAAGTAAGCTGAGCCGGAGATGTTGGCGTCGAATGAGGCGATGTCGAGAGCGTCTATGCCCTGCGTGCTCGATTCCCCGATGGAGTCAGTCTCGGGGTTGGCCCAATCCTCGAACCCGCCATCGATGACCCGACCTGCCGGTACGAAACCCAGGTAACCTAGCGGGTATGTCGCCGTGAGATTGAGCCGTGTAATCGCCCAAGGTCCGCCGCTTGCACATGTCGGCGACACAACACTGTCCGTGGGCAAGTTCAAACCCAACGTCATCCCGTCTGAGAGCGATGTGTCCGCAGCGACGGTGAGGGTCACCAAGTTGCCGTTCGTGACGCGGATGGGCTGAAGCGGGTGGAAAGAAACAAGCCTGCTCGCGGGCACTCTCGAGTCCAGCACGGTCATCGTGCTGTCGAGTAGCTTCAGCATGGTGACGTCACTCAACGGAGCGGTGCCCACGATGAGCACTCGCAGGTCCGTGAGCGAGAAGTCCCCCTCGATCGACGTAAGCTCGACCACGAGCAGGGGTATGCTGGTACCGGAGACAGTCGCGGTAGCGAGGCTCTTCTCGCTGATCTTCAGCAGGCCTGGCCTGTTGCTCAGCACGTTCTCGCTGAACTGCTGCTGGCCGTCCCAGCTCATCGCCTGGAAGAGCACCGCAACGGGTATGCTCTCGTGCTCCATCAATGCCTGCCAGGGAACCTCCGTCTCGAGCCGGTTCGCGGACGCGGCGGCGTAGAGGCCGGCGGCCAGCTCCCAGCTGCCCCAATTGTCCTGGCTGCTCGCGCCGAGCGCATAGGATGATAATCTCGCCAACTGCGATGTCCCGCCCCATCCCCAGATCTCAACCATGAATTCCGCTCCGAGACCTTTCACCAGATAGCCTGTCGAGGCGTCCCCGTCCGTGTCAAGGAATATCCTCACCGCGTCCATCAACCGCTGCGGATCTGGTCCGCCTTGGAGCATTGAGCCCTCGACCTCGACGTAGAATGCGAGATAGTCGAGGTTGTCGACCACGCCCGCGCGGTTTATCCGGACATTGGGGCTGACGCCCGAGTCTGTCCGCAGGGATATGACTCTCTGGCTGGACCAATCGCCGAAGCTGCCGTCGATTGCGATAGCGTACGCCGTGATGCGGATGTTGCCGGGGATGAGAACCGGGATCATCAGCAGCACCACCGCCATGATGGGGACGATGTAGAGCTTCCATCTGTAGAACTTGGCCTGCCTCCTGAACCTGTTCGACCCCAGGCCGTTCGTGAAGCCGTTGCCGTTCGTGAGGCCGTTGGTCATGCCGCTTCTTAGGTTTCTCAGGCCGTTCACCAGGCCATTCGTGACCCCTTCCGCCCTGCCCTGGGTCGTGAGACCGTTGACCTTCCCCTGACGCACCCCGTTCACGAGGCCGTTGGTCCTGCCTTTCAGGCCGTTCGTGAGGCCGTTAGTGCGTCCCCTCATTCCATTGGTCAGGCCATTCGTACGGCCGCGCATTCCGTTCGTGAGGCCGTTCGTGCGTCCTCGGAGGCCGTTCGTGCGCCCGTTCGTCCGTCCTCTCAAGCCGTTCGTCAGGCCGTTAGTTCGACCGCGGAGCCCGTTGGTTAGACCGTTGGTCCTTCCCCTGAGGCCGTTGGTGAGACCGTTGGTCCGGCCCCGCAATCCGTTGGTGAGGCCCTTTCCTTTCCCCAGCCCGTTCGTCAGGCCATTCGTCCTCCCTTTCGGTGTGCTGACGACAACCTCCTTCGAAACCTTCCTCTTCTGCGGAGGCGAGGGGGCGACCTTGGAAATCTCCGGCTTTGGCTCGGGGCGCGTGGCCGGTCTGGCCGGCGGCGCCGGTGCGGGCCTCTGCGCCACCTCCTCGGTCTTGAAAGGTATTCCGCAGGATGGACAGGCGGTTGCTCCCTCCTTCACCGGCGTGTTGCACAGGGGGCAGGCCAGCTGCGAAACCTCTTTGACGACTTCCTCTTCCGCCGCGATTTCATCCTCAATCTGCTGCGACCTATCGCGGCAGAGCTTCGCCTTCTGCTCGTCTCCCATATTGGCGTATATTTTCGCCTTGAGAAGCCAAAGGCCGGGGTACTTGTGGTTGATCTTCGTGAGTTCGTTCAGCGCTTTCATCGAGTCGTCGTAGCGCTCGAGCGCGGCGAGCGCCGTTGCCTTGGCGAAGAGGGCGTCGACGTCGTTCGCGTTCTCCTTGAGGCGAGACTCGCTCGTCTCCAGTATCCTGAAGACTCTCGACGGCCTCTGGAGAGGCTTGGGTCCTGACTCTGCCCGTTGCGCCGCAGCCGACTTGGCAGCGATTGCATCGAGCCGGGCCTTTTCCGCCTCCGTCTTCCTCCCCAGTTTCTCGAGCGACTCGGCGATCAGGTTCAGCGCGTCCGCGTTCCTGGGATCAATCTTCACGCAGGACTCGAGGGCGACGAGCGCCTTCTCGTGCCTGCCGGACTGGTACAGGGCCCTGCCAAGGCTGAACCATAGATAGGAATCGCGGGACCTCTCCGGCGCAAGCCCCTGCTTCTCACCCTCCCGCTCGGTGCCGGTGGCCCTCCCGACCGCGAGTTCTCCCTCGTTCGTGACCTCGAACGGGACATAGTCGCTCTGGGCCGCTGTCCCCTTGAGCGAGAGGACCGCCAGCTTGCGGACTATCTTGTCCCCTTCCCTGACCCTGTCCATCTCGATCACGCCGTCGAACGGCTGGAGAAGCGTCGAGAGAGTCGTCGAATCGTGCATCTCCTTCTCGACGAGGAAAATCGACGTGAGGTTCTGCCTGCTCAACTTCGCCTTCGTCGCTTGGGCGAACGTGTGAACCTGCGAGAGATCGTAGACGCTGAGAGCCGGAGAAAGGATCTCGACAACTGCCCTCCTCGGCTTGTCCTTCGCGAGGGAGGCTATCGCCCTCGTGATCGCGATGCCCACGTTGAGCAGGTCCAGCGAGACCTTGATGACCGCCCCGGCCTCCTCCAGCTCGACGACTGATTCCTCTCGTTGACTGTACCAGTCCACCACCCTCAGGCGGCCCTCCTCGAAGAGCTTGTCCGGGTCGTAGCCCTTCGCCCTGAGTTCCTCGAAGAAGGTGGCTGGCGGCTTCGATGAGAGGACGACCAGGATCGCCCCTCCATCCTTCAGACCCTCCGCGATGAATGTGCTGGCGAAGTAGTCCTTCTCGACCCCCGAGGGGCCTTCCAGGACGACCGTCGAACCTTCCGGGAGCCCGCCCTGTATCAGCTCGTCGAAACCCTTGATGCCGGTCTTGACGCGCACCCTAGACCACCCTCTCGTCGGCCTCGACGACTATGCCATTCTGAGTGATCCTCAGGGGGTGCTTCACCGTGTCGTGCTTGGTGAACCGCATCTTGCGGATCGTGATCGTCCTCCTCAGCTCACCCTTTGTCTCCTCCATGCCGAGGTGGATGAACGAGTCCGCCACGAACTGCTCGAACCCCCATCTGGTGAGCCCGGCGTTCTCCAGCGACTCGGTGATCAACAGTGCTGTCACGTTTGTCTCACGGAGGAAGCGGGCGAACAGGAACAGCTCCTCCCGGAGGTCCCTCATCGACCTGTAGTGCAGCCCTATGGCGGAGAGCGAATCGATCACGAGGCGCTCGACGCTGTTCTTCTTGAGCGAACTCCTGAGGAAGTCCTGGAGCTCGCCGAAACCGAGCATCGTCCCGGTTTCCTTGTCCGCGACCCTTAGCTCCCCCAGGTCGAGGAGGATCAGCTTGCCCATCGACTCGAAGGGGGCCATCTCCATTCCGAAGATACCGAGGACCTTGTCGAGGTTGGCCCTAGGCTCCTCGAGCGACAGGTACATCGAATTGTCCCCGTGGACCGTCGCCCCGCCGTGGAAGAAGTGGAGCCCGAGCAGCGTCTTGCCGCTGCCCGCCGGACCCGAGACCAGGTTCACGGTTCCCTTTGGGAACCCGCCCTGGATGATCTTGTCGAGGCCTTCGACCCCGGTCGACAGGCGGTCAGGAATCGCCGGTCACCCCCAGGTCGACCAAGATGTGTTGCCCGCAAGCGGCGGTCGGATGGGCAAGCATCGTCTCTCTGGCCGCGCCCTCGAAGATCCTCGCTGTCGCGACCCCGCCGAAGTTCGACAGAAATGCGCGCTTGATCTTCTCCATGAAATGGATGAAGACCGACCTGAGGTCCGATTCCGAGGAAGAGTCCTTTGCAGCACTCAACTCGCGAATGACCAAGTCGCTGAACGATGCATCACGATTCCCCAGCTCCCTGACGACGTCTCTCTCGATGGATTGCCACCCCATCTTCTTCGCCTTGGCGAAGAGCCTCTCGAGGAATTCCAGATAGAAGGTCACGACCGAGTCGCGCTCGTCGGACGGGGAGGTGTCCAAGTCAAGCTCCAGGACGATCCTGTCGCCCTTGAGCCTGTACTCGTACGCGGGGCGGGTCTTCCTCTGCCCCTTGCGCCGCTCGATCAGCCCGCACTCGTAGAGGCTGTTGAGGTCCTTCGTCGCGGTGCTGACATGTATCCCCAGGTCCGCGGCGAGGTCGCTGGCGATTAGCCAGCCTCTCCTGCGCAGGCAGTCCAAGATCGGCAGGCAGTGATCGCTGGACAGCGTCCTTGCTGTTTCAAGGAATTCAGCACGTTTCATGAGGGGGATACTCCAGGCCTGCTAGAGTTACTATTGAGATACTCTACGAGTTGTGGACTTAAGCCGGTTATGACCCGGCTATCGCCGGTGATTCCAGAAGTTGAGAAGTGACGCCATCTTAAAGGCGGCAATTTCAGCCATTTGCCGGACACCCAGCAGTAATGCCGCCCGGGTATCCCGCAATCCCCGCCAAAACCTCATTAACCCACGTCGGCTTCAGGCCCGGTGTTGAGCGAGGAGACGTTCTTCGAGATACTCTGCCGCGGCAAGGACAAGTGCGGCACCTTCGTTTCCGCAGTCAAGATTGACCGCTGCCCCAAGTGCAGCTCCCCCAAAGTGCTGGTCAGGGAGATGTCGAGGGATCTCGAAAAGGACTGATGTCGGACTCTACCTCGTTATTCTGAGGAAGACCACCTTGATTTCCTCCGCCTCGCTCTTGTGGAAGTCGAACATGTGCGGTATGGGAAACTTGTAACTGAGGCTGTGGGTCGGCTTCCTTCCGAGCTCGCCCAGCTTCTTCCTGACGAACTCCTCGGTCTCCGCCTTGTGGAACGAGTAGACGACGTCGCCGACCTCAGCGGCCTTGTCCAGGAATGCCGCGTCCGCGTGGATGTTCTCCTTCTGCGCACCGAATGGCGGGTTCATTATCACCGTGTCGCATCTCTCCGGGAACTCGTCGAAGTCCATGGTGAGGAAGCCGATGTCCACTCCGAGCGCGTCCGCGTTCTTCATCGCCGCCTCCACCGCCACCTCGTCCACGTCGAGCGCGACAACGTCGCCTGCCCCGAGAAGTTTCGCGCCGATCGCCAGGACG
The DNA here is from genome assembly GCA_017885655.1 of Methanobacteriota archaeon. Classification (GTDB taxonomy): domain Archaea; phylum Thermoplasmatota; class Thermoplasmata; order RBG-16-68-12; family JAFNFQ01; genus JAFNFQ01. The sequence goes on from JAFNFQ010000036.1 coordinate 43,757, forward strand.
CCCGTGCCGCATCCGGGGNNCGACAATCTTCTTCCCGTGGATGTCCCCGTGACCGTACGCGAAGTACAGGGCATCCGCCGCAATCGTGGCGGGAGTCGAGTATTGCTCCAGTCGGGGGCTTGGGTCCGGATGCGGACCGATCTTCTGTAGGAGCATCTCCAGCTCCTTCTGCTTCATAGGAGTTCGGAACGATTCCGGACTAATAGAGGCTTTGGTCTCACGGGGCTTTCACAGGGAGCTCGGCATCTCCCGCCAAGTCTTGACGGCTTGTTCCCCAAGCGAGGTCACCATCGCTGTGAAATCGTCGGGTCCGCGCCATAGCAGCTGGATCAAGCCTTCCTTCTCGAGCTCCTCCAGCTCCCTCTGCAGCTCGTCGTACCCCACTCCCTTGAACATCTGGAATAAGTCTGTCTTGTTGACTCCGAGGCGGCCCTTCTTCGCAAGGAAGGCGAGCAGGCGCTCCTTCAGACTCTGATCCACCCGCCTCGCCTCGTAATGCTTGAACGCCCTTTCCACTATCTCGCCCGCAATGATATTGAACGCGTCCTCCACGAACTCGCCCGTCTTGGCGGACGTGTAGGCGTACGTGACATCGTACATCTGCACGACCTTCTCGACCTCGTCCTGCCGCAATGAACCCAGGCCCATGAGGTCTTTCTTGTTCACGAGGATGATGATTGGCATCTCTCCGGCGATTTCCGTGGCGATGGAAATCCACTTGTGGAGAGACTCGAGCGTCTGCTTCCTCGTCACATCGCAGACCGCCATCAGCCCCTGGCACCCGTGGAAGAAACATTCCTTCACGAGGTCGCCGAAGCCGAGCTGGCCGACGATGTCGAAGACGCTGAGGTCCATCCTCACCTCGACATCCTCGCCATAGGCAATGACGAGTTCTATCTTGCTGACTTTCGTGCCGAGCGTGTTGATGTATGCGTCCGAGAACTCGTTGAGGACGAACCTGCGGATGAGGCTCGTTTTGCCCACTCCGGAATCGCCGACGAGGGCCATCTTTGCCTTCATGGTCACCGGATGCCGCATCCTCTTGTCCTCTAAACTCTGGGGCTTGCTTTGTCGAGTGTTCTATTTAGTGGTGTTGGGGCTGTTATCAATGTCTGGAATACCTCCCAGACAGGGGACCATGCCGCCAGGGTATGGGCTCACGCCAGTTGTGGATACTTATCCACAAACATCATGTGCGACCCATCCACAAGGTCCCTCCGCCTCTGACGACGAAACGCAATCGGCAAGTATTATCAACAAGCAAGGGCTGGTTGGTCAAAGGTGATAACATGGCAATTTCAATCAAGGAAGGATCAAAGGCACCGAGCATCGCGCTTCTGGACACGGACAGGAAGATGAGGGAGCTCAAGGAGTTCAACAAGGGCAACGTCGTCCTTGCGTTCTACCCTGGCGCCTTCACCTCGGTCTGCACGAAGGAGATGTGCACCCTCAGAGATTCCCTCGCGAAGATGAACTCGCTCAACGCGAGCGTCGTTGCGGTAAGCGTGAACGACCCGTTCTCCAATAAGGCATTCGCGGAGAAGAACGGATTGAGCTTCCCACTCCTGAGCGACTACAACCGCGAGGTCGTGAGGAAGTACGGCATCGCGCTGGACGACTTCGCGGGGATGAAAGGGTACACCGCCGCAAAGCGCTCCGTCTTCATCATCGACAAGACGGGGACAATCCGCTACAGGTGGGTCTCTGACGATCCGGGGAAGGAGCCGGACTACGTTGAAATCGAGAAGAGACTGACAGAGACCAAGTAGACCAGATTCTCTCAGCGACCGAAGTCAGGACCATCACCGGCAAACTTCGGTCCATTCTTCATGGGCATCCGTTACGATGAGGGCAATTTATTAATACTACATAGAACCTTACACTACATAGCGGTGCTAGGTAGTGGTCAGCCATGGGACCCCTGGAGGAATACCTGCGCAAGTTGGAGAGAGAACTCAAGACCGGGCTGCTGTCCGTGCTGGTGCTGTCTGTCCTGCAGAAGGGCGGTTCAGACCAGTATGGCTATCAGATAATCGAGCAGCTCAAGGAGTCAACTGGCGGAGCGTTGGCTGTTCCAGAGGGCACAATATATCCGATACTCCACGCGCTGCACGGCTATGGCCTTGTCAGAACCAGATGGGGCGTCTCGGAGAACGGGCCGCCCCGGAAGTACTACCGCCTCACGGAGGATGGGAAGAGGGCTTTCGAGGAAGGTGTGGCGCTCTGGCGGGCCCTCGTGGACAATTCCGAGGAAGTTCTCGGCAGTAGGGAGGCGAGCTAAGATGGATCCCCCAGCGGTTCGGAAGTTCCTCAGGCAGATAGGGCGGGAACTGAGAGATCTCGGTCCATTCGAGCGCCACAAAGCTCTGTCAGAAATCCGCGCTGACATCACGGACCTGGCGATGGACGGGCACCCCTCCGCGCTGGACAAGAAGAAGCTTGACACCGCAAGCAGATCGATGCCGTCACCCCATGAGGTCGCGCAGACATATCTCGCAAGCGCGAAACCTCCGTATTTAATGACGAGGCTCTCTCTCGCCTTCAACCTGCTTCTCTCCCTGGGTTCCTTTGCCGCGGGTATTTGGCTGATGCCGTCCGTTCCTTCGTATCCAGGATCCAGAGCACTGCCAGCTTCATTCATCATTCTGCTAATCGCTTCAGGCCTGTTCGGAGTGGCAGTTTACGGTCTCGCTCTCATCCGTCCCAAGAGGGCGGCGAGGTGGCGATATGCCGTACTTCCCGCCATCGTCGTTTCCATGGTCTTCGACGCAATTCTGGGGACGATTGCGGCGGTCAACCTCAATTGGCCCCTGATTGTCGGCGTCTTCGTACCGATCGTCACATTCTTTGGAGGCGTCTACAGCATCGCCTATGCCCACGGCCAACTGCCTCGGCTGCTGCTTGGCGAACTCCCGGATAAGAAAGGGCGGGATTACTTCAGGATACTCGGATGGTACCTCAGGGATCTCGACCGCGCGAAACGTGGTGCGATATTGGCGGAGCTCCGGAACCATGTCGCCTCCTCGGGCGTCGATTTGGTGAAGTTGGGATATAAGGAAAGGTATGCAAGAATCGTCGAGGTGCTCGGACACCCGAACGAGATAGCGTCGGGATACTTGAGAGAGGCTTCCGCGGAGCTATCCAAGAACCAGAGGTGGATTTCGAATGCGCTCTTCATACCGACGATGATTGGAATCATCGTGGGAGCTGATGTCCTGTTCTTGGGGCTGAGAGCCGAGACGTTTGCGATTTCCGAGCAGAGCATGACTTTCCTCGGAATAGTGGGATCCACGGGACTTTTCATCGTGAGCATCGCTGCGCTCGCGGGTCTGCTTCACGTGAGACGTGCGCCCATGCACTGGCCGGATGTGACACCGCCCACCGCCATCTTCGCTCTGACCGCCGCATTAATCATCGCAGCCGTGTTTGGTGTCATTCCAACGGGTGGCGTCGTTGAGAACACCCCGAGGAGGTCATATTCCATCGATTTTGTTCATTCTGGGCCTGGCGGCAACCTTGATGTGTATTGGACCGGTTGGAGCTATTCCGGAGAGGATTCCCCCTTGGGCATACCATACGACGCCACGCGGGATGAATCCGTTGTGACCCGGCTGGACCAGAGCGGACTGATCATATCCTCCGAGACTGTCCCCGTCAAAGGCGATTACGGCTGGCCGATCGCATTGGATCGCGTCAGCGATTCATGGGTGGCGCTCTATTCGGAAGGATATGCCACTTGGGGTGCAATGAATGCAGAGGGCAGTCTTGGCTCGCATGGCGGTTCATGGAATTTTGACGGCAGGATAGACGGCGGACATCTCGCAGTGTCCCGGCTCCATTACGATTCGACCACGGGCACGATGACCGTGCGCTCCGCCTCGTTGACCCTTCCGAATATCACGGATCAAGTGACATGGGAGAAAACGGTGGCTGCTCCTCAGATTCAGACGCCATGGTCGTATGGTTCACAGATCACTGTTGGAGAAAACCGAACCCTAGCCACCGTTTCTCTTGTCGATGGGAATTCCACCTCATCGCGCTCCGCTGCTCGAAGTTACCTTTTCGATGAGAACGGAGTCGAGATTGCCAATGTGTCGCTCATTAATGAGCAGGTCGCGTTGAACGGAATCGATGATAGACTCAACAGCACCTCAGGCTCCATTGACGGCGCGCACTATGTGGGAGGGGCATTCTGGGTCGTGGGCCATAGTCAGAAGGCGGTGAATGGCACCGCGCTTCTGCGCGCGTGGGCGTTCAAGATTGACGCGATCGACGGTTCGTCCACGATGTATGAACTCCATCGTCTCACGCTTCCCTATCTCAGAGAAATGGAAGTACAGTCCTCAGAGGGTGATCCATGGTATTTCTTTGCCCAAGCCACAGAGGCGGATGTCGACTCGATTGCTGTGGTGTCGGTCCTGGAGCAAGGTTCGCTGATTCTGGATCCTTACGGAAGATGGGAGCACCATGCCACTTCAGGGAATTTGACGGTCTCGCGATTAACTGCCGACGGGTCTCTCGACTTCTCCGTCTCACTCTTCGACATTCCCGCAGGAAGCCAATGGTTCTTCTTCGGCACGATGATTTCTATTTACGAGGGGTCGCCTTCAGTCTTCATCCCAGACCTCCCATCCTCTTCGTCAAGCGGAGTGATGAGAGTCAGGACCTTCACAGTAATTCAGCCCTCCCACGCGGTTCAGGAGGCGGAAATAACCTTGGATATCACCGAAGCTATGTTCTTCTATGAATGCATGCTTCGATCCATTAGCGGCTTCCTCTGTCTCGGAAATGGAGTGGCTCCGGGAATCGCGGTACTCGCGGGGCAAGCCTTCTACGAGGATCGCGGCATCTTCGATTGGCGTGGTGAAGGACCCGCCATCGCCAAGGCTCCCGCGATTCTACGCTTGGACGCGCTCTCGGGGACATCAACCGTGATTCCCCTGGCACCGATGGATCGAATGTCCGATACTTTGGCGGGGCTTATCGCTGTGACTGTCGTTGCCATCGCGGCTGTCGTGGCCTTGGCTACAGGCTACCCTTTCCTCAGGGCAAGGCGAATCCTGAAGGCGGGTCAAAGAGAACAGATGCCTGAGGCGAAGGAACCAAGATGAATGGGCTCGGCCAACGTAACTGGACCCATGTACTTGAGCCTTCGGGAGTCTTGATAAGGAGGGCGCCAGGAAATGCAGGATGCAGAGAGTTGGGCTGTACATAAGAGTGAGCACGCAGGAACAAGCAGACAAGGGCTGGAGCATCGACGCGCAGTACGCGGAACTGAGGAAGTTCTGCGACTCCCACGAAGAATGGAAGGTCGTCAGGGCGTTCAAGGATCCCGGCTACACGGCGGCAAACCTTGACAGACCGGGGATACGGAACCTCCTTGAGTGCGCCCAGAGGGGCGATCTGGATATTGTCGTGGTCTGGCGATACGACCGTCTAAGTCGCGACAACCTCGACTTCCCTCTCCTGCTGCACTTGCTGAAGAAGAGCAACGTCCACGTTGTCTCGGCAACAGAACCAAGCGCAGATGATGGTTCCCCGCATGGGGAGTTCGTCGTCGGCCTCCTTGGGCTCCTCGCCACGCTTGAACGGAGAACCAACGCTGTACGTGTGAAGCTTGGGATGAGGGCTCGCGCCAAGAAGGGACTCTGGCACGGTGGCACTCCAGCGTATGGATACCGGTACGACCCCGCCTCCGGTCGTTTAGTCACAGACCCAGAAGCTGCGACAACGGTATCGCTGATCTTCCTTCGCTACTCCGAGCTAGGGAACCTGCACGCATTGAGAGCTGAGCTGGCTTCCCGGGGCATAGCTGGACGGAGCGGGAAGAAGTGGACGGTCACTCAGCTTCGCTTGGTGCTGAGAAGAGACTCGTACCGTGGCATAGTCAAGTGGGGCGATGTAGTCATGGCAGACTCATCACTGCGCCTCGTGGACGATAAAACATTCGAGACTTGCCAGCGGCTCTTGCAGGAAGAGAGCGAGAAGAACGGCTGTGCTGAAGTCGACGGCACCTCGCTGAAGCACGGCCATCTCAACAAGTCTGGGTTGCCAGCGTGTCCCAGGTGCGACTCCCATCAGGCCGTATGCCGCAAGGGCATTCGCTCGCTGGTGGACGGATCGATGCGGCAAAGATACTTCTGCCGCGTCTGTCAAGCGGAGTTCGACGACATGACCGCCCTGATAGAATTCCCTCCCTGCCCAGACTGCAGGAACAGAGCGAACATACAGTACTTCCGGCAGTGGACCTCAGCAAACGGGATCGACTTCAGGGTGTTCGGATGCCGCGCCTGCGGCAACAGATTCCGCGTCATCCTCAGGGACGTGGGGAAGCCATTGGGCAGCACCACAATTGCTGCAGTACGCTCGGGCTCCGGTGAGAACGCAGCCACACCTGAAGCACCACTCCTGGACGCTGACTATTGAGCCACGCGGCCGGTGATAATGAGCGATCCGATGCCGACGCCACTCTGCTCGAAGAGTCTGTAGTTGGGCAAACGTTCTGTCGTCCAATATGCGAAGAGACTCGTCCTTCGTAACGATGTCTCTGAACCTGAGAAGTCCCACATAGATCGGGTTACTCAGCAGTCGTGAGACGGTCGGCTTCGACCACGGCTTTCCGTTTCGCGTCAACCTGTCTTCCTTGCGCAACGTCCGTACCACCGCAGAGAGGTCTCGCTTCTCCAGGGCGAGTTCCCCCATGTGCCGGACGAGGTCAGCCTCCTCCTTGATGATGTGTAATCGGTTCGTGGATGGTTCGTAACAGTATCCGTGGGGCGTCGGCCCTCCATGCCATTTACCCTGCTTCGCCCTGCCAAGCGCGCCAAGCGCCGCCCTCTCTTTTATGGTTCCCCTCTCCCACTCCGAGAACAACGCAAGCATGTCGAACAGAGCCTTTCCCTGAACCGTGGTTGAGTCGAACGCCTCTGTGGCGCTGACAACATCCATATCGATTGCCTTCAGGAAAGCCCATATGTTCTGCAGGTCGACATTGCTCCTGCCGAGCCTATCGACTTTCCACACAAGGACGATGTCAAAGGCTCCCGCCTCTGCCAGACGCAGCATCCTTTCCAGTTTCGGCCTTTCGATTGAACCTCCGCTCTCCACCTCCCGGAACAACCTGACGCAACGCCCTCCACGCTCAGCGCACAACGCCCTAAGCCGTGACACCTGTTCGTCGAGGCTGTGACCTGCCGCCTGCTCCAAAGTCGAGACCCTGGCATAAAGTGCTATCCGAGCAGACTGGCCCGTTCCCTTGTAGTCCGACCACGGTTCGACCTTGCCGCTCTTGACGCTCGTGGTCATGACTCGCCCAGCCTGCGGCTTTCTTGGCCCTTGCCGCACTTGCGGCGCCTTCGCCGTCTCCTTCTTCGCCGTTTCGGTCGTTGCTCCACGATCGCTTCGTGCGCATTGGGAGTGACAACGTCTTCCCAGTGTCGCGACCCCTCATACAACGGGTTGTGAACAACTCTGAAAACCTGGCGCTTGGACCAAAGTCGGCGAAGCTTCGTTGGAATGTTCTGTGCGTTGAGGTGATCGGCGATGACCTGCATCGACCATCCTTCGCCGAAGTACAGACTGTGGATTTCCTTCACGACTTGAGCCTCACTTGGCACGATCACAAGATTGCCAGACTCGCGGTCGAATCGGTAGCCGTAAGGGTCGGACATGCCGAGGAATTTCCCCTCCTCGGCTGCCTGACGCATCCCCATGTGAACACGCTCGCCGATCTGCTCGCTTTCGAGTTGAGCTATCCGTTGGAGCATGTCCATGACGAACCGGCCAGTCGCCGTAGATGTGTCAAAAGAGTCTGTCGCGGAGACGAAATCCTTGCCAGACATCCGGAGGTCGTCCATCATCGCCATGAAATTCCGGGAGTTGCGGTGTATCCGGTCCATTTTGAGGACAAGAATCGCGTCCCACTGGTCTCGCTCTTCCATCATCCGTTCGTATTCAGGGCGCTTCACCGTTCTTCCGGACTCACCGTCATCTACGTATTCATCCGCAACCATCCAGCCCTGCACCTGGCAGTGGGCGTGAAGTCTCTTCAGCTGAGCTGCGATGGAGTAGCCCTCCCTCGCTTGATCCTCAGTGGAGACTCGCACATAGATGGCCGCGCGCTTCATTACGCTGCGGTTTGTCGGCCGACTTCGGGACGCCTTGTCACCGATTGTCCGCGACGTCTCTGCCACGGGGAAGAGTTCAAACGTCGGAATTACTTGGGGAGCTACGTCACGGTGACAAAATGGCAAGACCACGCTTTGACGACTCGAAGCTCCGAGATGCGATCCGCAGCATCGTTCCCGCGGACGGCTGGATGAGTCAAGGGGAGCTGACATGTGGACTATCTGCGGGACTGCTTCCCCATGGGGCGGCTGGCCGCCAGCGCCTATGTCGAACGCTGAACCGAATGGAGGAAGAGTGGTTCATAATTCGTCGCGAGAGACTTCACGGACACGGACGGGGACCTTTCTGGCGAAGACTGGCTGGGGCATTGAAGTTCGAAGCGGTACACCACGCCTTGTTCGAGGGGGTCAGGGAGCGCTCGTACAGCATGGTTCATCCGCCAATCCGCCTCGGTCCCACGGGCGAGATGTACATTTACGGCGAAGCTGTTCCGGAGGAACTGGTCGACTCCATCAACGAAGCCTTGGGAATCCTCTCGTCCGCAGGCGAAAGTGTCCTTGGAGCTCGGGGAAAGCTAGAAGAAGCACTTGACCTCCTTCGGCAGGCAGACGCGGAGGAAGGCAAGGCCATGGCCATCCTCATGCAGACTGTGAATCTCCTTCCGGCAAAGCCCATGGCAATCCTCGTTGTACCCTTCGTAAGCAAGATTGGGCGAGGGGAGACGTTATGGATTTCCCATACCAAAACTAAGACCGAAGCTGGCGAAGTCGTTCGGAAGATTCGGCGGATTCGTCGCCCCGGGAGAGAACCGGGGGTAATCACCACCCGTACGAAGGGGCCATCTTCCCGACGCACATCGACCGCCAAGGGTCTTCGCTAGTCTTCCGGCTAGAGAGGCACGGCGATCTATCCTCCGTCCATCGGTCCTGAGAGGAGCCGACCGTCACCGACTGTCAACTTTTATCTGTAGTTGTCTATAAATATCCCAACAACACATATGTTGGACTGGGTGCCGGACCCGCAATCGGGTAGTATCAGTCCGGTCACCTGGAAAAAACAAAGGAGTATGATAAGAGAATGAAGAACATTAGAGATGATCTGGCGAAGGCCGGGACGATTCTCGACCGAGTCGATGAACGGCTCGATGACATGGCTGCAGAGCTACAAGCAGACGACAATCCATTGCCCAGTGGGTTTGACGAACTCCAGGAGGGAGTAGAGGAGCTCGGTTCCGTCGTCGGCGAGATTCACAAGGCCATCGTAGCACTCACGCCGGAGGCGCGTCGGTGGCGAATCTTTCTCGCGTCGGAAGGGGGCATCGTGTACATCAATGGCCTTGACGAGATAGACACGGTACCACTCGACCTCGCGGCGATGCTTGTGCATGGGCGAGTCCCGGTTGGCAGGTTGGACGACCTCGGGGCCTATGTGAGATTCAATCTTCCGAAGGGAGCTGTCATGCTTCAGAAGTCCCTTGTTGGGGCTCTCGCCCGAGACACATACATCCTCGGAGACGAGACACCAGAGATGGATGAGGTGAAAGGCAAAGAGGATGGCGGGAAACCATGATTCCTGCACGAAGCCGCTTAGTCAGATGGAGCGACTTGCAGCAATCCGTAAAGGAGGGAGAAAGGCAGGAAGAGAAACACAGTGACATGCTCTACATCTACACTACTGTCACACCTATTCTCTCCATAGCCGTCGTCCCAAATACCGATACTATCGCCTTGGAGGGGATCTAATGAGCCTTCGCAAGCTTGACGAGGTTCACTCAGGAATCCTCGCTCTCTGCATCGCTCCCACTTCGCTGCGTTCCCTTGAGGGGCGCCTCGCAACTCATGCAGCTCTGTACCGACATGCACGTGACCTCGTGGAAGCCGGATTCCTGAGAAAGCTTCGGCGTGGGCTGTGGCAGACGACGCCCTCGGGGAAGAAGACGCTGGAGGAGGCTCAGTCACTAGGGTCGAGGCTGAACCCGCTCGATATCCTTTACCCGCCCCTGAGGCTGCTTCCTCCAGTCCATCGCGCCCTCGCCCATCTTCTCATCCTCGCCGCGTACGCCCGCAAACACAAACTCAGGGAAGACCACCATCCGTTTGGGCTCATCTATGGAGAGACGATGACTTTCAAGACCCTGTTGGCATGGTTCATTGCCTACGCCCTAGGCGAAGATCCTTCGAAGTCTGTCATCATGACGCCGACAGAAAGCGGGAGGAGCATGGCATTCAGGAAGACCTACGGGGGGAAGCTTGCCAGCATCAGAGCAGCTCTCGGTCAGTTGTTCGTCTGTCTTGACGAATACCACCGGGCGGACCGGATGATGAAGCGGGTGGTGTCACCCTACCTGATGGGGACCTTGAAGGTGCCCGTTGAGAACGACGTACTCGATGTGAGGCCAGTCACCCTCGTCGCCATGAACCCCCTCAAGGGGCGCACGGTATCGGAGCAGACTGGCTTCGACACGGCAGAGCTTCGGCGGGCGATGCCTTGCCGCGTGACTGCAGCGGATGTGCCAGAGCACGCGAAGCTCCACGGGGATGAGTTGGTGAACGCTGCTCGCAAGGCGGGTCCGTTGGCGATGCCTGCGCCGACCGGCACAGTCATACGCGCGGAAGACGTAGTAGGAATACTCCGACCCAATCTGACGCGCGAGGCCGACGGCGTTGTCGACTTTGAAACGATAGCCATGCTCGCAGAGGCCATGGCTGTTTTCACGGATGAGGACCCAATCGGGTTCGCCTTGCATGACATCCTCACATGTTACGAAACGGTCGGGTTTGCAGATTCTGCTTGGCGGACTAGACTCGCAGCAGTCCGCGGTGGAACCGATCTCATGCAGAGCCAGACGCCGCGGGTGTCCAGGGACATGTCATTGCGGGAACAGACCTTGATTGTTCTGGAGCGTGAAGGGCAGGTACTGGAGCGGGGACTCGACCACCACGAACGACTCACTGAACTGGATGTGCTTCTCCGCGAGCGTGGGCTCGATGTCAACGCCACCCTAAGACAAGTAAGAGGACTTCTAAAGTGGGATGAAGCTGGTTACCCATTTCCGGTTCTAGAAGCCCTCTACCCAGTCTGGAGGAAAACTGGCGACCCGGAACGGTTCTCTATCGAGGTCGAGGCGATCGTCGAGCGCTTCGGAACGTTCGAGAAGTGGGAAGAAACCCTCGCTGAGCAGGAGAAGTTCCTCGCTCGGAATGGCGGTTCGTGGGGCGATGTCCACGAAGCTCTCTTGCAGCGTCAGGAATTGGAACCCTATGGTCTGTCCCCCAAGGATGGCCGTTTGCTATTGCGGCGGCTGGCAGAGGAAGCTGTTAGGCGCACTCTGGATCCCCACGGCGCGGTGTGCCACGTATTCGACTTGGTGCGGGCTCATGATGACCTCTATGCTGCGACCGAAGACCACAAGAAGTCATTATCAGAGGAGACACGACGCCTTCAGGAAAGTCGAGAAAAAAGAGCGGCACAGGAAAAGGCGTGGGCCGAACAACATACTGCTGATGTACAGGCCAGGGCTCAAGAGCGGATTCGATGGGAAGAGGGGCGGGCGGCGCATGAAGCCAAAATGGCGAAGGGGGAGCAACGCCTTCAGGCATTGGCGGACGAAATCATCAGGAACGAAGCGAGGGTCGCGGAGACTGAGAAGCAAGTACTTCAGGCTCAAGCTCGCTTCGAAGAGCAGTCTGGGAGGGTCTCGAGGCTTGATGCCTCGTTCGTCGTCGGGGAGGCAATCCTACGCGCAGTTAGGGAAAGAAAAGTGAAGGGTTTAGTTGTCTCAGCGCAAATCGTTGTTGAGACGATGAAGAACTTAGGCTCTATTCCGATTCCGACTGCGCTCAGAGACTTAGAGGACTACGAGAACTGTTTGAATCAATTCGTCGAGCACCTCGGCAAGCCGTGCATCCCCCTAGATGATCATCGCAGAGAGCTGGCGGAGAAGGACAGGATGATAACTGAACTCAAGGCTCGCTCAAGTTCGGAGGAAACGGGAAACAAAGAGGTGGCGGCGCAATGAAGGATGATGAGGAGACTATCCAAGTCTATTGGTATCGGGGCAGACTCGTGTTCAGGGCAAAGCCGTCAAACCGTCCGAGCGAGGCACAGCTGCTAGCGCGCGAGGCATTTGGCGAGGCGGCAATGAAGTCGGCGGGAAAGAGGATGGAAGGTGACATGCCGCCTGCAGCCTTGCTGGTTTCGGAGGAGATGACTAACCGCACCTTTGGCGGGTCTAGACGGTCGCCAAAGTGGAGACTCCTGCTCGTGGATCTCTTGGTTCTACAAGGTTACTCGAAGGAGGAAGCTGCAATCATCATCGACGCCCTTGAGGGTTGATTGTGGCAACATCAACCTTGAACGACCTCCGTCCGGGAAGATGACACGAGACTAGCTGCACGTCGTACACAGGGACTGGCGCACAGCCGATTGTCCCGCCTTTTCGTAGGTCGACCATCAAAACCCGGCCTAGCGACGCTAACCGAGCCGTCGAATCGTAATCCCCAGGCGCCTGGCATGCCGACGGACTCGCGTGCGAACCTCCGTGTCCCATGCGATAGGGACGAATCCCTTGACAGCAGTGACGTCCACTGTGTCCTCCACTTCATCCATGTATTCCCGCACCTTGCGAACATGGGCCTCTGTTAGCTCGAGGACATCTTTCATCTCGACTACGACTGCATCATGAGATTCTTCGTTCCAAAGCACATTGTCTGGCTGCATTCCGCTGGGTAGGCGCAGCTGTTCCATGCGGACCCATCCTTGCCACCGCGGATAGTTACGTCGGACAGTTGGCCACGCGTATTCCTCGAAAAGTTTTCCGTCCCATTTGGGGTCACGCTTGCGTCCCATAGACTGCCCAATGGCTCAATGGTGCTGTGGAAACATAAAGATAGCTGCAACATGCTGAAGGTTTCCTAGCATGGAGGCGAAAACGAGACGATGCTGGAAAGGATGGAGACACTCGTTCCTGAGTACACTGTCATCTCGTGCACTGGCCCATAGACCTGGGACTTTTCGCATGAGATTGATTCATTCGCCGTCTTCCGAGGCTTAAGAAGACCAATGCGCCTTGGGATCTCCTTAGCACCCTACACCTACCCCTCTTTGTGCTTCGAAGATTCCTGCTGCCTATTCGAATCAGTGCTATTTGCTGAGCTCGGACTTGAAGGAGTCGCGACGAGCTCGCCAAGAGCAGAGCCAACGACTTTTGTCGCGATGCTCGTCATATCGTCTAGGCGATCAGTGATTGCCTGAAATTTCTCCTCAGTAACCTCTCCGTGGGCTATCGCATTACGCAAGGATTCGAGCCCCTCTATCGATTCCTCTGATACGTCGGCTGCGCGTTGCCTTGCGGTCGCGTTTATACGCTGTATCTTCTTTACCGACGCGGACCTAATCTTTAGCTTATCAAGCTCCTCCGGAGTCATGTAACCTGACATGGTCTTCTGAAGCGATTCCTCGAAAGCATTTCGGGTGTTGTGAAAGTCCATGTCAGCAACAGCCTCCACCGCTTTCCACAGTTGGAAGAACCGATCTGTGAGATCACGACCCCAATATGCTTCCCCAAAGTGCGTGATCGCTCTATCAAGAAACGTACCAGACCTAACAAGACTAAGCAAGATTGTTGCCCGATCATATGACTCATTGAGTCTTCTTTTGATCTCCTCGACACCGAGACCATGGTACAGGGCATCAGCCGCAAAAGATCCCACGGCATCCTCCACCGAAGAACGATGTGCTACCCAGGGAAACAGGAGAGTCATGCTCACTGCGCGGAACGACATGGGTATCGGCTTTTGGCAAGAGTAAGATACGTAACTCCGTATTCTCGTCATCCCAAACCAAGCCGCCGTCATTTGACTCTCCTTTGTAGCTTTCTGTTGCATTCTGAACTCTCGCAACGGCAGCAGGAGGACAGTGCGTTTCTCGTCCTCAGACTTTCCAAAGACAACAGGCTGGAGCGCAGTCTTTCCCACTAACCAGAGCAGGTCGTCGGCCAATGAATCTCGGTCAATGTCGGAGCCAAGCCGATGAACCCCGAATGCTATCTCCTTATTTCGTTCCTCTATGAGCTTCGCCTGCTCTTCGGACAGTCCTACGCTCATGAAGAAGAAAAGGGAGAGGTTGGTAATAAAATGCCGGGTTCTCTAGTACTTTTGTGAACGGCGGGCCTAAGGCGGTGAAGGTGACGGACAAGGTCATACGCGATTCGACGATGTTGCCTGCCTTGGTGGAGAAGGCAAAGATGACNNGACGCCGCCTACAACAGCCTTAACAACTTCCAACTCCCTCAGGCAAAGGGGTCATTGCAGGTATAAGGATCCGCGAAGGCAGATCCTATCAATCCCCGTCGTCTGGAGGCGCGTCGCTAGACCCGGAGAGTCTCTGGGGCGGCGGCGCAATCTTGTTGGCTAGAATCCTGTACATGTCCATATACGCTGAAAAGACAGTGCGTTGGACTCCGATTTGCTGAGTAGGTAAGGAAGCGAAGCCCCGGAGGGGGACTGCCCCGAGCAGGTCTCCTGCAGCGTATCCTTGCGTGAGCGCTTGGACATTAAGAAAGTAAAGGGCTGCGGCCCGGAATTCCCCTTTCGCCTTCCGCGAGACATGGGCGATGCGATTGCGTATATCCGCAGCCACGTCTAGCTCCCGCGAGAACTGATTCATGGCGCCGACATACGGTTCGCCTCGTTCAAAGAAGACACGAGCTACATCGACGACTCCTTTGCGGTCTGTCCATACTAGGAAGCGTCTAGCAGGTTCGTAGTGTGGATCGCCCGAAAGCAGTTGATAAGCGTGTCTGAGACCTACCGAAGGGCCAACCCGGAGACTCGGCGCAAATCCACCATCGCATTTTGCTCCGGCTATGTAGCGAACCAGTGTTAGCTCCAGAAACTCTCCCCAAGACGCGGTCACGCCTAGGAAGGCGAGTTCAATGACACGTCGAACGTGCTTAGGATGGAGACTAGCCTGTCCCGGTCTTTGCTTTACCGAGCCGAGACCTTGAACACTGTTCACAAGAAAGGTTGCCCCGTAGATCGATTGATGAAAGGAAGCGCGCAGGTAGTCGATTTTGGGAGGCCTGCCGACTCGTGGTGTCAACGAGGGCCACGAATGATGGAGCTAACCATTAAGGTTGGCGTTGGGCAACTGTGTTGAACCAACTCTGCTTCCTCTCCCTCTTGTTTCTCCCCTGCCCCGCCGTCAGAGAGGATGATCAAGGTTGATATTGCGGAGCATGCCTGATTGTCCTGGAATCATACCGGGATTGTATGGCCCTGCATGTGGTGAAATTGAGCTGTGCGGAAAGGGCGAAGTCGTTGGCGCTGTCCACTAGATGCACAAAAGGATGCGGGCCCGAAGTTAAGTCAAAGACTTCACCAAACGAGATCATTGACCATAGCCAGGAGTCCCTTGGGAGAGTCGCTGAGTGGTCTCGAGCAGAGGCGGCGCCTTGTTCCACATCTTTCTCCACCGTAGGCTGTTCTCTTGCGCCTGTCAATCTCTGAGTCCCCGTCCGACTAGTCTCCGGTTAGGATTAAGTTGTTGAGAGGCGATAAACAGGGTGTGACCAACAGTGTGGATGTGCCGAGCGAGAAGTTTCTTACGCGCCTCCCCGAGCTGCGAATTCGGTGTTACAAGGTTCTCGAAATCCTGGAAGCTTTCTTCAGCGGATACATCATCGTTTCAGATCTTGCACTGAATGCAGCGTATCTGAAACTCGGTACGGAGGTCGAAGACTTCTTGGCCGAGCCTGAATTCGACGTATTACGGACCTACTACCAGAGGCCGATTGATAGCCTCCTCGTAGCCAATGGTGGCGAGGCTCAGCTTGACTGGGAGTATTTGGGGAAGCAGGGTTACTTGAATTTCCTCGCTCACCTAGAAGAGGTCTACACTGGAGTAATCGATAGAATACCCACGCCAATCCCAAACTTGCCCAGCCTCCTGTTGGCCGATCAAGTACTGCAGGAGCACAGGAAGGAGAAGGAGGAGAACGACGCTTGGTTCCTCGAGACAGCAAGGAGAATCGAAGCGGAACACCAGGCAGAAATGTCCATTCAGAGTGGTGAGGTAAGAACGAAGAAAGAAGACGACAATCAAATCGTCCGGAAACTGGAGGAAGCATTGCGGACGCATCTCGTGACGAGACTGTGTGCGGTAACTCCTCGATGGTGGAGCGAGCGTATCCCTGAGGATGTACGACAGCTGGCGGAAGAACGCAAGGTTCACCGAGAGAGTCCGTGGCCATGGCTTGAAGGAGGTGGCGAGGAGCTGGTTTCCTACATCGACTTCCCAGACTATTCCAAAATCATCACACGGCGAGACAACTGGCGCGATGCGTTCGAGCAAACATTCGGGGATTCGGAAATTCTGAGGACGAAGCTACGTGAGCTAGAACCGATCCGCAACGACTTGGCACACTCGAGAGAGATTACCGAGCACCAGCGTGCGAAACTGAGGCTGTATGCCGATGAGCTGCTGGCGTGCATTCGAGGCCATGGTCCATGAAATCCGTCGAAGTCTGACGCGTTTTGCTTGCCCTCTCCTTTTGTTTGTGGCTTGATGATGCCCTCACGAAACTGGGGACGATTGGAGTACCGCCAATCCGTTGGAGTCGTCAATGCCAAGCTACTTATGTCGACAACGAACGCTACCAATATTTGCCTGAGGATTCTAACGGGAGCAGCACATCTTCATGATGCACCAGCATTTTTTCACCAGGCAAGGGATGTGCGCCAGCCATTCGGAACAGCCGAATCTTAAATGGACTTCGTTCGCGTTTCCTCCAAGCTTTGGCAAGCTTCTCATCGAAAAGATAGTTCATGACTTTGATAAGACCCGCCATCAGTTCATCGATCTGAAAGAGCACATTATCGCTTAGTCTGCAAGAGTGGAACTCGGGAATCCGAACCTTCGTGTACACTGCCTCCAGAAAGGCTCTGGCTTGGTCTTGCTTATTGGGAATCAACTGAGAGAGACAGTATCTGAACCCCAGGACTGGAAGAACCCGACCATGGTCATCGTAGACCTGCAGATGTTCTCGACCCTCAACCACTATTGAAGTCTTGCCATATTTCTGAATAATCTTCATGCCTGTAGAATATGCCGGGAGCCAGAACAAGCGGTCATAGGGATCTTGTATGCCGATGAGTTCAAGATTATCACCCTTCCCACTGACTATCTTGTACTCCCCGTCATCGTTGGCGATTCCCAGATAGAAGCGATACTTGACCATCAACTCTGGTAATCCGGAGAGGCTCTTGACAAGAATCCTCTCTGCAGCCAATGCCCCGAGAGCGTCCGGTAGTATTCCACGTTGTATTGCTCCATAGAGAAGTGCCGCGTCGTAGAACTCATGCAGGACACGCATAGGTACATACCGGCAGATGCCAAGTCCTTCGATACGCCAAGACCGCTCTTGAAGTCCAAGAACCTCTGCAATCGCGGCTGAGAAGTCGTAGGATAATTTCGATGGCTTAGGGAGGGCCAAAGGCGAGGCAATTCTACGGAACTTGAGCTCGAAGTGAAGCGTCTTGCCTCCAATGATTGGGCCGAACTTGACGGTTTTTTCGATTTCGTCTGACATGGCCAGGCAATTAGCTTCTGGGGAAAAGGACTTTGTCCGTCGGGAATGACGTCTGCAACACGGTAGTTTGTTCATCCTCCATAAGGCAAATGTTAAGACCCGCCTCAGCGCTCCCCGAATTGAATGGCAGGGGTTAGATTTCCCAAGTGCTTTCTGAGCTGCAGTCTTGATGAAGCGGATCGGTCAGTAATGACATGGTTCAACGATCTATTGTACGCGCTCGATTTCGAGGTTCTCTCTGGTGATGTCCCGCAGCCTCGTCCGCCTGCGGACAAGGTGAGAGAGATGATACGCGGCAGTGACGTGATTGTTGCCGTGCTCACCCGGCGCGACAAGATTGAGGGACGTGAAGCTTGGCGTCCTCCAGAGTGGGTTCAGAACGAGATTGGCATGGCCTACGAAGCTGGTAAATTCATGGCGATTTTCGCCGAAGAAGACGTCGATATCTCTGGCCTTGTGCCACTCGTGACCCAGTATGAATGGTGGAATCGCGAGAAATTGTCCGAGGTGGCTCCGAGGATTGTCCGATATTTGGTCTCGCTCCGAAACGCGGTGACACTGCAGCCAGTCGCGCCCGATCAAGCATCACTCTTTAGAGCGCTTGCGGTGGATCTTGGAAATCGGGCAGCTGAACTCGCAAACGTCGAGCGAACCTTGGAGCTGAATACCTGGGGTCTTCCTCTCATCTATGGAAGGATAACGGGCCGGTTCTATGTGCTTCCTCAGGAAGTGCAGGACAAGGTAGAGACCGCATATTCCGCTATCGATGAGATGTCGAATCTAGTGAGGGAGGCTAACAGGCTGATTGGAATAGGCTTCACAACGAGGGGAGTTCTGTTTGGAAAGAAACCTGACCTTGAGTCTGCCATGAAGAAAAAGGAAGTGAAGGAGGCCATTGACAAAATTATTGAAGCGAAGCCTAAGATACTGGAGCGCGTGGAGGCGGCAGTCATAGACTTGCTGCTCGCGGGGTGGCCAGAAGCTCGACAGAAACTAATAGCGGAAGCGGCAAAGAAGGGGCTTAAACCTCCCCTTCAGTACAACTTGAGCCAAGATTACAGCGGGAATCAGGACCTATCACCATGAGACCTGACGCTGACTCTCGGCGAACCGCCCTGCAACAATCTGGGGACCGCCGGAGAAGAGGCAATATCGAGAGCTCGTAGCGATTTGGACTCACTGGCGGCTACCGGATTTCCTGCAACCTCCGAGCCAGCTCGCGAACTACCAGGAAATCGGGTGGGTTGTTCTTGTTCCTCTTCTTCGCATCCCCGTAAGTCCGTTCGACTTCGCCGAGGTACTGAAATCCCTCCTTGTGCATGAAATTCGCAGTTGGATTGCTGTAGAATGACTTCCATGGCTCCGAGACTCCCGGCGCGTACGTTGTCGACCACGCGGCCCGTTCCCCCCTGTTCTTGAACTCGTAGCGAGGAAAGAAGTGGTAGTGAAAATGGACTTGTCTTGACTCTCCCAAGACAGCAATATATGCTCTCTTCACGTTCTTTAGACGCCGAAGAAGCCGCGCGGTCTGAAGCACCCCTTCCTGAAGGCCGTTCAGAATGGCCGTATCAGCGTCTTCAATATTCTGAATGTGCTCTCGGTCAGTGGCGAGGATCAGATGACCAAAGATCTCCGGCTCGTTCGGGACGATTGTATACCAGTTATCGCCCTCGAGAACGAGAAGGTCCCGTGCCTTGCCCCTATCGCAGAAGTCGCACACTCCTAGCATTCGAATCATCGTCTTCGGAAGAATGCGGACGCGCTCATTAACATTCCCGAGCTATCGCAGGTTCATGATGAACGGTCCGGCGAGGCCCTTTGGAATCGCCCCGAACGGAGTTGTGCCGACGTAGAGTATGCGGTTCCTGATCTCCGCGGACTCGAGGAATGGCTCGACGCTGATGATTACCATCGTCTCCGCGAACACATCCTCGTCGAGGAGGTTCGGGTTGAGCCGGGAAGCATCCAAGCGACGGGATGACGGGGCGTTGGGGTTCTCTACGCCGATGAGCCTCGGATGAGATTCGGCAAATCCATCGTCGACTTCAACGTTAGAATAACCTCGCATGATGTATAGGACTCCTGAAGCTTTCGTCCAAGAAGGATTGTTCTTGAAGAGTTCTCTCGTGTAAGTGTAGACAAGTCTTTGATCTGCTGGGTACCAAGAGAGGTCGATCGTAGGCACTAGAATCGAGTCCTCGTACTTCGCGAGTTGATCCATGGCTTTGTTCAGCCAACGGCCGATGTTCCGCTTCAGCATAGGCTCTAAGAGCTTGCGGTCCACTTCTACGACGACCGCATGGACCGGCACAGGATGAGAAACACTCCATGTGTTTCCGTTCAAGACGGGTTCTCTTGCGTTGTTGAGTTTGACCTTCAGAAGCGAAAATGCGGGACGGTCTCGTCTATGACCTGTGAAGACATCCCATGCGGTTGCTCGTGCGGAACGCACGATTTCGTCCAAGGTCTGTTCGCCACCGATTTCGTTAACCACAGGGCTCTTCACCTGAAACCGGTGAGGCGGACGGATGCTGATGAGGATGTCGGTATCGCCGTTCAGGTCCGGAAGGTCCACCTCGATCAGATGGGGAGGAAACACTCCTGCCAATAGATCAACGGCGAGAATCTCAGAACTGCGCGCTCGGAAGTGGACTGAGTCTTCGGGTAGACTACTGGGCACGTAGTCAGCGGGGAAATGAACCCCCTTCTGTTTGAGAAGATCGACCCGATTGGATAGGTGTTCTCTGGTTAGCTGTTTCATGGATGCCCCATGACGGTGACTGATCAAAATAAGTCTTCGCTATGCCCCTCGTCGTTGACCGGCGGTAGGTCAATTGTCCCGAAGCCGCGTGGCACGGAATCCCCAATATCCATGATTATATCCCATTCAGAACGTTGGAACACGATAGCCCGTCGAAGCATATTTATAATGACGTGCCCTTCGCGCAACCGCGGTGAGGAGGTATGGTTCACCCGAGGATCGTGCTTGGATTCGAGAAAGTCTATTGTGTGTGCTGTGCGCTTGTGTGCGACACCGGATGCCGAAGTGGAAGCGGGTTTGGAGGATGGCGAGCATGAAGAAACAACATTGGGTATTCGCTATTACCGCCACAGTCCTCCTTCTGACAACTACACTCTATGCGATGGTCGTCGAGGCGAACGACTTCGGCGGAGACACGAACTTCGCGTTAGCCTCCGAAGGCGCGGTTGCCTCGGCGTCAACGTCTGCGAATGGCCATCCGGCCTCGCATTCGAATGACGGCAGCTTCTCCACCTACTGGCAGTGCAAGAATTCGAAGAACTGTTGGCTTCAGGTGACGTTCCCTGGATTCACCGCGTTTGACGAAGTAGACCTGCATATGCCGACTTTCGCGATAGCTGCATCGGCGAATATTCTGGCGGATTTAAACGGAGACGGGACTTACAACGGAAATGAGATCATCCACCAGATGACCGCGAATACTAACTCGGATGTAGTAATCCCGCTCTCCCAGAAGAACGCCAAGGGCGTGCGGGTCGCATTCGTTCTGATGCGTCCCGGTGCACAGAACGCGGCCATGCGTGAGCTCGAAGTATTCCTTCGGGATATTGATTCTGACGGATTGTTCAACGGTTTCGAGATGCAGAAGCAGTACGTCCAGAACGCGTCGTACCCCAATCCACCTCTTGAGTTGGAGGATGGACCAGATGGAGAGACAATCGGCGAGATAAGCATACTCCCTTGGAAAGGTAAACTTGTCTCCGCGGTTGTCAACATGACTATTGAGCATGCCAATCCCTCGCAGCTTACGGTTCAATTCGGATACTATGATGAGAATCTGAGAAAATGGATTGACAGGTACGTTTGGGATCCTGGCGACAGGGCAATTCTCCCTGAGTTCGCGGTCAGCCCGAGCGGTCCGGTCTGCTGCACTGTGAACGTTCAGGCTGCAGCGGACGATTCGGGGTCTGGAGGCGGAGGCCTGCTCACGAGGCTCACACCAATCGGCGCCGCAGAAGCTCGGTTCTATGTGGACGATGAGCTTAGGTATACTCTCGGTGATTTCGACGCAAGGGAGCAGGGCTTCATTGCCCTGTATCCGACATTCGATTGGTCGTGGGACACCTACGGCGAGACTGAGGGCACCCACACCATCGGCGTCGTGGCTCTTGACGCCAAGGGGAATGCGGGATATGGTAGCTCTACCGTGACCGTGGACAACACGGACCCGACGACATCAATCCTTTATCCGGTCGATCAGCAGACGGTCTCGGGGACAGTGACGGTGAATGCGTCAGCCATTGACGCCCTGATGATGGGGAAGGTCGAATTCCTGATCGATGGGGAGCTACGGGCGACGGTGTCGACGCCTGTCGGCGGTCATTACTACCTATGGAACTGGGACACGAAACCCTTCGAAGACGGCGTCCACACGGTGACGTCACGCGCTGTTGACGCGGCAGGCAACTTCGCCACTTCCACGATCTCGGTCACGGTCAGCAATCCGCTGGAAATCGCGATTCGCTCGCCCGAGGACGGAGAAGGAGTCCGGGCGGTGAGGAACGTCGTGGCTCATGTCTACAATCCTTCGAACGTCGAGCGCGTTGATTTCTTCATAGACAATGAGCTGAAATACACAGACACGGAACCGGAGGGAGACGAATTCGTTTGGGCGTGGGACACCACACTGTACGGTGACGGCTGGTATAATGTGAAAGCTGTGGCGACGCTGTACTCTGGAGGACCGAAAAGCCATCAAATCCTCACAAGGGTGGACAACACCGAGCCATCGGTGACCATCATCGAGCCGACTGACGGCGCTCAATTGCGGTTCATGAGCGAAGCAGAAGGAACAGTCGCAGTGCGCGCGACAGTGATTGATGTCTCGATGTCCAAAGTGCAATTCTACGTCGATGACAACTTCAGGGACGAAATGACAGAGCCATTCGAGGGAGACGAGTACAAGTTCAAATGGGACACATACTGGAACGAAACCGACGGGCCACACACGCTTTCGATTTCAGCCTTGGACAAAGCGGGAAACGTGAACAGGGTGGACTTCGATGTGACCTTGAACAACAGCTATCCTCCGATGGTCGGAATCACCTCGCCCCAACCGGGCCAAATATTCAATTGCTACAGAGAGACGCAGACGTCATGCATAGTGAATGTCGATGTGAATTCCGCAGACGATGAGGGGCTCGCCTACGTGGAGGCATTGCTCCCGCCAGGGATAAAATCGATCAGAGAACACGCCCCTTACAAGTTCGATTGGCAGGCTTCGAAGGTTCCCGACGGACCGTACACCATTGTCGTGAAAGCCGTGGACAACACGAGCCTATGGAGCGAGACAAGCGTCTCTGTCTGCATTAATACCTGCGTTCCACAGGGAGGCGAGGGACGGGAAGACAGAGGCGAGATCGCACTTGGAGGAGATCCAGCCAGCGCTGTTGGCATGGATCCTCTTACCGGAGAATCGGAATCGGAGACCTCAATGGAAGGGGTGACTGGGACAGCAGATCTGCGGGATGTGCTGAAATACGCGTGGACGACCCGTGACGTCGATGTGAAGGATGACGAGGAACCGTGGACCGGTTGGGTGACGGTAGGAAACGACCAGATCGTGGCGGTGGAGATCAGTCAGTACATCATGAATCTCACCGAGGACGAGCAAGGCGCCTCCCTTCTGGCGCCCAACTTCACCGCCTACGATTTCGCCAATCATGCGAAATGGCGCATCATCGTCCGTGATTGGGTCAGCGGTGTCCAGGGGAAGCTCGAGAACATGGTTCTGAGCATAGCGGAAAGGACTGATCCGCTGGTTGCGGACACCGATGGCGACGGTCTCAAGGATGGTGAGGAAATAATTGTCCAGGACCTCGACGGCGATGGCTTGAAGGAACCTAACGAGATTGTCGAGATCAAATCGCTGCCGGTCGCGGTCGACACAGAGGGGGACGGGCTCGACGACTACGCCGAGCTTGTCACCTACGGGACGAACCCGTTTCTCGTTGATTCCGATGGCGATGACCTATCGGACCTCGATGAGGTCGAACAGTATTACTTCAATGAGGCAATAGCCATGGACGCGACCTTGGAACAAAGCGGGCTGACGGGCGTCTCATACTCGCTTCCAGCGCCAGGCTATTACATGTATAAATTCATCGTGGATGTCACCATCCGCAGACAAACACAGCCCTGGGACCTGCCGAATGAATTGAATTGGCTTGGACCGCAGGATGATGCATTGATCGAGGGACGCCTTGTCATGCGCAAGGACGGTGAAATCGTCCCCAGCGCGAGCCGTGGCGAGGTCATATCCACTCGGCTGGATCTACCGTTCATCACCATCGAGGAGACGAGGTTTGTGTGCTCGTTGAGGACCGATGTCATGGACGGTGCAGGGCAGCACACGGCTTCGCTAGAACTCAAGGAAGGCAGCGTCGATCAGGAGGTGACCATGCACATCAAGAGATTCGAGGTACACCGCCGATCCACGAATCCTGCAATCCGTGACACGGATGGAGACGGTCTGGGAGACGGAGATGAGGCGAAATGGAACTCGAAGGCCTGGGAACCAGATTCAGACATGGACGGCTTGCTGGATGGATGGAATGACGCCAACAGGGATGGCGTCTGGCAGCCTGGGGAAACAATTGGCGAAGTAGGTGATTCCGAGCAGGACGGTGCAGGAGGATGGGGGACGGACCCGACCGACGTTGACAGCGACGGAGATGGACTATGCGATGGTCACGGCATTCAAATGTGCAGAGGCGAGTTGGACTTCGGGGCGCTCCCTTCGTCGAACGACACCGATGGAGATAGCTTGCTCGACGGATGGGACGACAGGGACGGGGATCGGCTCTGGGATAATGGCGAAGCTTTCGGCGAAGTTGGCGACGTCCGGGGATCGGGCGCATTTAGGACGAATCCCGTTCTCATGGATACCGACAACGATCTGGTGAACGATGATTGGGAATTGAAGGAAGGCTACAATCCATTGAACTACTACGATGCGTTCGACGATCCCGACAATGACGGTTATTTCACCCAGATGGAGTTCCTCATCGACACCGATCCACACAGCGCGGACACGGACGGCGACAACGCCGTGGACGGGCTTGAAATCAGATATGTTCTGATCCGGACGAATGTGGAGAGCGGTGCCCTCAGCAGCGAAAATTACGGATTCCCATCTGATTGGGTGGCCTACGACAATCCTGCTACATATGGCATCGGCGGGCTCCGATACCATTACGTATTCTCGGTCACGAATGAGTCGGCTGCCCTCTCCCCGGCCAACACGGACAACCCGGCGAATATATTCCTGACCGCGCTAGACGATGGCGCTCGATTCTATTATCATGACCTCACGCCGGACGACTGCATCTTCCTCTGGATGCCTGGCGCAGACCATAACGATTCGGATTTCAATGGTACCGGAGACGGAATCCTCGAAGGTACGTACCATCGTTTCAATTATCTTGGGCGGGAAGACGAGAATCTGAATATCCCGATGCCCGGCTATTGGCACAAGGAAATTTATGTTGGGAGTGACCCGCATGACAACGATACAGACGAAGACGGCATCGAGGACGGAGATGAATCCTGGTGGTATCAGGACAATGACAATGATGGAAGAATCAACGCCGCCGATCCCGATTCGGATGGCGACGGAATCTGGGATGGGGATGAGATAGATTGGGGGATCGATTCCGATTACGATCCCTCAATATGTGACCAGAATCCCTCCGAATGTGATCGCTTGGAGAATATGCTTGATTCCGACTCTGATTCCGCGAAGAATGAAGGAACTCCCGATGGCCTGGAACCGCTGTGGAATCAGGACATCGATGGCGACGGCTTGGCCAACATGATTGACCCGGACAACGACGGGGACAACCTGCTCGACAAGTTCGAGGACCTGGATCATGACGGGATCCTTGACTCCGGGGAATCGGATATGAATCTGCCGGACACTGATGGAGACGGGCTCTGGGACGGCTGGGAGGATAAGAATGGGGACGGCGTCTTCCAAGAGTGGCTGGAGGTAGGAGAAGACGTGGACGCCGACGGGGTCAAGGATCTCTTGGAAACGGATCCCGCCATGGTCGATACGGACGATGATGGCCTGCCAGATTCGGAGGAAAGGCGGCTGGGAGACTACTGGCTGGAGGCGGAGGATTACGAAGGGCAAGGCGTGCAGCAACACTTCACCTATATGGCGGTCGGTAATTTCGCGACATATCAGGATAGTGCGCCGCAGGGTAAGCTCTACGAACAGACGAAAATCCTCTCCGCAACGACTACTCGTTACAAGCTTTTCGTAAGAGCCTCTACCTATACTTATGGTCAAGACGGGATAATGTATGTCAAGCGCTTGGACTCGGGGCAGCTCGAGAGCTTCTCGGTGGATGTGTTTGGCGAATATGGCTGGTATTCCTCCCCGGCGCTCGAATCCGAGCTTGCCGACTCCGTGACTCTGGCCGTCTATGACGGCGGGAGTGGCGGCAGCCCGACTTTCTACCTTGACCGACTTGTGTTGGCGCGCATGGAAAGCTACCACGTTGGACAAGCATGCGGCGCCTCATCATCTATCACATTGAACTACACAGATGCGGCGGGCGGCTCTGGAGTCTTCTGCTATGAGGTTCCCGCGAGCGTGCATCAGACCGGTCTAAAACTCAAGATCGAGAACGCACAAGGTGCCTCGGTGGATGTGGTTGCCTCAATGAATGTCGCGCGAGCTCGTCATGGGACTGCCCAAGTGAACGGACGGGTTTACGTTTTCGGTGGTCGCGATGATCAAGGCACGATGTTGTCGCACTTGGAGAGCTACGACCAGGCATCGGACACGTGGGAGCTGTTGAGTGCACCTTCAGGTCGAGAGCGGGATGGCCTGGCAATGGCAGTTTCACACGGAATCCTAGTAATCACCGGCGGCTATGGCCATAGCCGTGAGGTGCTCACCTACGATCCGTCGACAGGCATCTTCTCATCGAAGGTGAGTCTCATCGATGAGGCGGTTGAGCACGCCGCGGTCGAACTCGATGGTAGAGTCTATATTGTCGGAGGGGCCTCCAATAGCCACGAGGAAATCGATATACGAAGAACACCCGAATCGACGGATGACATCATTCCTTCGTTGACTCAAACGAGAAGGTACTTGGCGGCTGTCGCTTTGGATGGATATATCTATGCAATCGGCGGCCTCTACGACGCTACGGTCTATGGAGACGTGTGGAGATGCAAGCCTGGAGACCTCTACTGGACATGGATGGGCCAGATGAATACTCCCCGATGGGGGCATGCGGCGGCCGTGGTGGAAGGCAAGATTTGGGTTTTCGGCGGCAGGGGGACTTACTACGGGTCAGAGCTGTCATCGGTTGAGATTTACAACCCGGATGCGAACACATGGACTTTCGCCACACAACCTCTGCCCTATGCACGGGCGTTCCTCGGCGCCGCTGAAGTGAACGGCACGGTGTTCCTCACAGCCGGAACCGATTCCCAAGCCCATGTGACGAGCACAGCCCAGGTCAACGCCGTGTCGCTGCCTTCGCACGTCACCGTCGACTCCGGCGGCGATGGCAGCGTAGAATGGACCTGGCCGAGGACGGCCCCCTCCGACACAGCTGAGATTGAATTCTCTGGCGCCGTCGCGGCCTATTCAAGACGCAATCACGTGGCAGATACCGGGAAGCTGATGATTTTCGGCGGAATGGACCAGAATTCGAACACAGTCTCCTTAACGAACAGTGTATATCCGGGTATCTTGGAATGGTCGTCGCTCCAGCAACTCATGAGTTTATCCAGATCTGCTGCGGCAGTCTGGGGCGGGCGGCTGTATGTGGGAGGTGGTCTATTCCAGGATGGTTCCATGAACAACCTCATCTATTCCTTCGACCTAGTCGAGAAGGAATGGAGCCCGTACGTGGCCTTGCAGCCCTCGGCCCGCCATTCTTTCACGCTGAGTACTGTCGAAGGAGAGCTCTATGCGATTGGAGGCGCGGAGTTCGACATCACGCGTCCATGGGCATATGCGTTCAACATCCGCACACAAGAATGGAGGCAACTTGCAGACATGCCGTATCCTGTGCAGGACCATGCAGCTTTGGTCATGGGCGATGACATCTATATCATGGGCGGTAGGCAGGTGCAGGGTTCATCTGTCACCTACCTTGACATCGTGCAGATATATCATACGCATGATGATGCTTGGACGATGGGGCCGCGGCTCTGGGAAGCCCGGGCTGGCTTGAAGGCGGCTGAAAACGAAGGTGCCGTCTTCGTGTTTGGCGGGCAGCGGAGCAATCAGGGAACGCCTGAAGAAGCTTATTCCCCGAAGATCCAAGTCCTATATCCTGGTTCATCCGACTGGATAAACCTCACTGACATGCCGACGCCGAAGGCGTATTTCTCCGCAGCATCGGTTGGCGGGAGGCTGTACGCCTTCGGCGGCACGGACAAGGTCGGGGCCAATGGTGGAGTCTTGGGCGAGATTGCCTGCTATGACATTTGGACAGACTCTTGGGCGGTCGTCGGCCAGATGGCAAACCCTGTGTCGCACGCCGCCGATGCCTTGGCCAGCAATCTGATTCCGGTTCTCATCCGAGTGAGCTCGGGAAGCGCGGGGACGATCAAAGTCACGGTCGATGAGCGGTCCGCCATCCCGATATTCTCTGATCCATCTCAGCAGGATTCGAATCTTGACGGAATTAATGACGGAGACGCATTGTTGACATACATGGCACAAGCGCTTCTTTTCGATACTGATTCGGACAACCTGCGGGATGCAAGCGAAATCGGATGGGGGACCCGCCCTGATCTACAGGATACCGATGGCGACGGGCTTTGGGACGGTTATGAGGACCTGAACGGAAATGGGGCCTACGATCCACAGCTGGAGAGAGGGGAGCATATCGGTTCTGGGGCGCCGAACAACCCGGGCGAGACGAACCCCCTCGACCCAGACACAGACGATGACGGTCTGTTTGATGGGGAGGAACTCGGACTGGGAGTGCAATGGTTTGAGGCAGAGTACAACTATCAGTCATGTTCAGGTAGCAAATATGACGACGACGGGGACGGTGTCGAGGAGACAGCCACCTGCATCTCGATTCTGGCCTACGCCAAGGCCACGGCGACCTATCGTTTCTCCGTGTTGGCCAGGGACGGTGCGCCATCGACCCGGCTAAACATCAGGTTGGATCTGAGCGTCGGAGGTGGGGCGTTCAGCAATAAGCACTTCCCGCTATACTACGAGACAGCTGGTGGCGTCCTCCAGAGCAGATATCGATGGTTCTCCACGGATTACTTCCAAGCCGATGCGGGAGATGCGATCGATTTCAGAGTGTATTCATTGAATCCGCCGCTTCTGAGGATTGACAGGGCGATGCTCGCAAAGGCATCAAACGTCGTCATTAGCCAATTGACCCTGGGAGATGGGAATCCATGTGAGAATGGTCAGGGCGATTGCGTGGTTGATTTCACCGGGGATGTTGGCACGAGCCTCGTCAAGACAGTCTATGCCAAGATTCCAGCACTCAACGACGGTGTGCCGAGATACGTGACGCGCGCACAGTTCGATGTCGATGTGGTTGGATCTAGGGGATTGCCAATCAGGGCGATCATAGGGGGCAGGTCACTCTGCTTCAATCCTGATTGGGATAACATGCCTGGCTATCCGTCCGGCGCATGGATTGACTATGCCGGTGAGTTCAACAAGTTCCTCACACGCTCTCGATGGGACGGCTCTAGCGACATCAAGGTCCCGATCTCGTTCATCGCCTTCTCTAATTGTTTCGATCCAGGCATCGAAGATGATGTGACATCCATCACGGTAACGGCGGTGAACATCGTACTGGAACCATTTGCCTCAAGTCCGATTTCCAAGGACAACGATAGGGAAGGTCTGCAGGACTTCGAGGAATGGTTGAACGGTACCAGCCCAATGCTCGCCAATTCTGATCTCGACCAGAGGAGTATACAGGTGCATTGGGACCCGGACGTGTTCGAGCTCTGGGACTGCACGGACTATCGAGAGGTCTACCCTGGCGACACGACATGCGAGCCCGAACCCAAGACAGACAAAGGTACGGATCCGACGTCGATGGATACCGAAGCGGATGCTCTGCCCGACGGTCCAGATTCAGACCCATGGAGCGCAGATGGCGACGGTGACGGCATTTTGGACGGCGCGGAGTCAGTAATCGGAACCGATCCCACGAATCCCGACACGGACGCCGACGGTTTGCTGGACGGACGCAATATCACCCAGACGATGGGGTCACAGTATTATTCCGATTGGGAGACCAGAGGCATCAAGTTCGTTCAGGTCGACAACACAACACGCCGATATCTCGGGGAGTCCGGGTGGACGACCGATCCTCTCAGCCCAGACACGGACGGTGATTGGCTCAAGGATGGATATGAAGTGGGGGATGTCTACACTTGCCCACTAAAGCGTGACTCCGACGGCGACGGGATGCCGGATGGGTGGGAGGTGAAGTTCAACGGGAAGAGAGGGGTGACGCTCAATCCGAATGCACCGGGAGACGCTGGCGATGACCACGACGAGGACGGGCTGTCTAACCTCGATGAGTATATCATGGGGACCTCCTGGTGTGCGGCCCGCGGAATCTCGGAGATTGCATGCACCTACGACGTCAATGGCGATGAGGATGATGACGACTTCATCCTGAACTATGTCGACGACGATGACGATGGCATCGACACGAAAGAGGAGCTTTTCTATGGCAGCGACCCATATGTGAACGATATCACTACTGACCTGGATGGAGATGGAATCAGCAATTGGGACGAATATATAGCAAATCCGCGACTGGATTACAGCGAGCCTGACACGGATGGCGACGGTCTCGAGGACGGAGCCGAAAAATCGTTCTGGGAAGCATATAGTCCACCGCCCTCGTGCATGCTCGATGGCTGGGCCACCTGCGTCACCACCTATGATGTTGATGGGGATGGCATTTCAGATGGAGATGAGGTAGATGGTTGGTACATCTGGGTTCTTGTGGACCGTGAGGCAGGTGAGTGGATGGAGATCCATGTCGATTCTGATCCTGCGCTCGTGAATAGTGATTCGGATGATCTACCCGATGGCGTCGAATATCTCAAATCAGATCCGAGGTCTGCTGACACAGACGGTGACGGCCTTACCGACTGGTTGACCTCGAATCCGGCAAGCGAAAAACCGGGCCCTGGCGAAGACAACAACCCAGTCGAGCCCGAAGACATCCCACCTGAGATGTCGGACATAATGCAGAACGCCCACCTCGAATGGTCCGGCATCTTCGTCGTGCACACGTGGCTCGACCTGGAGATCACCACAAGGGACAACTCCGGCGTGGCGGCGGTAGAGTTCGTCTTCAAGGACTCCGGGGCGACGCACGACGGTTTCTTCCGGGGCAACGAACGCTACTCCACCACCTTCGAGATAGACTTCTGGGGGGACTACATGTGGGGCTACGAGGTCGAGGCGGGAGCCTACGACCTCGCCGGCAACGTCATGAAGAAGACTGCCGGAGGCGGCCTCACCTACCTCATCGGCAAGCTCGTGGCGGGCTTCCTCTCCTTCCTCCTCGGCCCCGCCATCGGCGGCGCCGTCTTCGGCTTCTTCCTCGGCATGCTCGTCGGCCTCTTCGAGGACCTCTCCATCTTCCTCCACATCCACGAGATATTCGGCGCCATAACTCAGCTCCCGAAGCTGATAGGCGACCTGGTCGGCAACCCGTCCATGCTCATGGCGATGTTCGTCGACATGATCACCGCGCACCTGACCCGCTGCATGCTCGTGAACCCGTTCGGCACGCCCTCCGGCACGCCGGACCAGTGGGCGGGCTGGGTCGTCAAGAGGTTCTTCGGCGAGGAGCCTGGCGGCGCGCCGGTCGTCATATTCGGCGTGGCGTGCACTGTCGGGTCGATCGTCGGCTACCTGGTCCAGCAGTTCATCATAGGCACCGGGATAGGCAAGGCGCTCGGGAAGCTGAAGGACTCGGGGAAGTTCGCGGAGCTGGCGGGGAAGCTCGGGATACAGACCAAGGCGCTCAAGAAGACGACGACGGCGACGCAGAAGGCCGCGAAGGCGACGGAGAAGGGTATGATGAGGGGGACGTCCGAGGCGGCGACGGAGGCGCTCGAGAAGACGGGGCTGAAAGCCAGCGATGATTTGGCAGGTGAGTTCTCACGGCTTGCAAGTAAATTTGGCTGTGCCGGAGGGTGCGAGAGGCTAATCAAAGAATTGTCCGAGAAATACGGCAAGGAGCAGGTCGAGGATATGTTTAGTCGTTCCCCTCGACGGCTCGCGGCGGGTAAAGCGGATTTCCCCGTGGAGCGTCAACATCACATCCTCACAGATCATCGATTCGGATCAGGACCTGCACGGAAGAGCAAATTCGATCCCACGTGGAGCAATCAGAAGATACTCGACGCCGCTGAAGCTGTGGCCGATGACCCTCTGCTAGTCATCGAAAACACCGGGGGTCGAGCGGGATCCATAGCATATGGTATATATGACGGGGTGGAAATCAAGGTAGTCATCAACCAGGGAGGCATTTGGACCGCATATCCAGATTCTATTCCTTGGGGTAGAGTGTAGATGAGGCGTTTCAGATGGTCAACAAAGTGAAATCATCGAAGCCCTTCCAAGTGTTATTCAGATTGCCGAAAGATACGGAGGCGACACTTCGAAAGCTGCAGGCAAAGGATTTTTCCGGATACGAGGTAGAGGGCGACCTAGCGATTAGAATCAACGACGAATGGGTAGGAGCGGAGAAGAATCTACCTATGTCCAGGGACTCTCCTGTTTGGATGGAGGATGCATTTGTGTGGAATTTCGTGTGGGATCTTGCAGATGCGTGCCTCAGGCTTCTCGATGAACATGCGTCGAGCTTGATAGATCTAGAGGGCGACATCTTCCGGATTCAGATAGAACCCTCCGGCGAGAACGTGAACATAACGCTACTCTGTGTCCCATCGCCGGGCGAGTACGGGCTGGAGCAACTTCGTATGTTCAGAGATGACATCCATTCAGAACCTGCAAGTATCAGGAGGTTTGCTGAAGAGACGGTTTCCATCTGCGAAACGCTTCTGAACGTCGTGAACGGTATCAATCCGAAGCTTGCCGAGGCACCGCCATATATAACCACTGAACAAGCGCTCCGCAGGCTGGAATCCAGATTGCATCAGATGCAGACGTAAATGAGAGACTATCAATCCCTGTCTGCTCGAATGATTGCGCTGGTCTCCGAACAGCAATAGGAATTCATCCATGAGTTGTTGTTGCTTGGCGACATAGTCGCCTCAATCATTCATGATGAGGAGCCTCTCCCCTCTGACAACATCGAATCGCGAAGAGATTCTTCGGGGAGGAGCCCGGCGGGACCAACGTCCTCGTCTTCGGCGTGGCGTGCACTGTCGGGTCGATCGTCGGCTACCTGGTCCAGCAGTTCATCATCGGGACGGGGATCGCGAAGGTTCTCGGGAAGCTGAAGGACGCTGGTAAGTTCGCGAGCCTTGGGAAGAAGTTCACAGAGGCGGGGAAGGCACTGGGGAAGGCGGTGGACAAGGTCAAGGACGTGGGGAAGAGCATCAAGACTGCCTTGCGAGGGACGGCGGAGGCAGTTCAGAAAGCCCAAGAACGGTCTTGATAGAGCCTGGAGATGGGCTGCAAAACATGGATGCAGCTTCTGTGGCTTTGACGTCGATAGCTTCGAAAAAATGGTTTCGCGAGCTGCCAGACGGATAGAAAAGGGATTGAAGGAATTCGCGGAAAAAAGGCAAATCTACAATCATCAAAAGCATGCTGATGATTTTCCAATGCCGAAGGGGATGCGCAAAGGCACTTGTTCCCCCTCTTCATGGAGTCATGAGAAAATCCTCGATGCCGTCGAACAGGTCGCAGATACAGGAGTCTATAAGGGAATCAGAGGCGGCGCGGAAATCTATGAGAAGACCATCGATGGCATCTTGATTAGGGCGAAGGTTGGAGCGATAGGGATAATAGACGGACATCCGATCCAGCAGCCGCGAACCGATTCAGAGGTGCAATCATATGAGAGGATTCGAGATGGCGTGCGAGATTGACGGGTGGTCGCGACCCCGGCTCCGGAAGCTCCCGCGGGAGGCTATCCTCAACAATGAGGTGCTGTTATCGGATGGGCTAGACGGCGTTGTGGGGATACTAGACATCATCATCAACAATAAACATGTATTCGAGGTGTCTCCCGAGGGCTTTCAAGCTCTACTTGCTGATTCACGATTGGGGTTTGACTCGACATGTTCCAGACTTGGTCTCAATTCTGCTTGCCTCGTCGATTTCTTCCTCGGAATCTGCGAAGTGATTAGGAAAAGCGTTGACAGCGAAGGACCTCTCGAGTTGGTGCTTGCTGAACACGGCTTTTTTTTCGAATTCCTTCGTTCTGGGGAAATCATGGACATAACTCTGCGTCGTCAAACAGGAAGAGTACATCACTACCTGCAACCGCACTTAGTGAATAGGATCACTAGAGAGCACATCCCGTTCAGTGATGTCGTGCGGGGAACACGTTCGAGTCTCGCCAATCTCCTGAAAGACCTTCGAGCCTTAAACGAGGCGATCGAATCTCACGCGGAGTTCAAACAGATGGAAAGCGATTTGGAATTCATGAGAAAACTTCATTGATGACGCCCAAACGACCACATCCACGAGCTTCTCATAACCGCGATTGTCTCAGACAAGTATCGCGGAGACAGCGAATGAGGACTATGGGATCTGCGAGCCATCCAAGCTAGCGTGAGATGTGAGCAGTTGAATCACGTACTTCGAAGTAAATAATGTGTGAAATCTCAAACTACGGGGACTCAATTGTCTCCTCGGCCCCGCCATCGGAGGCGCCGTCTTCGGCTTCTTCCTCGGCATGCTCGTCGGTCTCTTCGACACGCGGATTGAGCCTCTCTTCAATTCCGCAGGAACCGCCGCCCCGCCACTGGGATGTGGAACATGTCGAGCAGCTCGCAGAGATTGCTGTCGCGGCGGTACGGTTGGCGAAAGAGAACTTCAACATTGACTTTGATTACTCACCCGCCAGTCTGAAAGCCCTTGATGAAGCCCTTGGCTCACGCGAGTACTTCGAAGAGGCGGAGCTTGACGAAGAAAGCGAGGAGGCTATCATAACTATGCTCGGTGCATATTTAGGGGAAGTAGTCCGCAGGAATCTCGACGGGAGGTGGGAGCTGTCAGACGAGTTGCCGTCGCCAAGGATAGTCGGCTTGAAGTCGGTCGAGTGGCTGGACCCCATGGCGCGCATCGCGAAGCGTTCGCAGGAGGGTGAATCTGCATCCCTTTGGAAGTGGTATCGTTCGGTTCAGAGACATTCAACCGGATAGATTCGGAAAACCGTTGATTCT
This sequence comes from Methanobacteriota archaeon, assembly GCA_017885655.1. Taxonomy (GTDB): domain Archaea; phylum Thermoplasmatota; class Thermoplasmata; order RBG-16-68-12; family JAFNFQ01; genus JAFNFQ01. The sequence continues at coordinate 78,862 of JAFNFQ010000036.1, forward strand.
GCGAAGCGGGATGCTTTCATGTCGATGAAGCAGCGCTGACCGCTATGTGCAGTTTGACGGACGCGTGTCGATGGGGACCCAGGAGTACGGTCACGCGCGGGGAGAGGGAGGCGTCAGCGATCCGATTGCACAAAGGATTGGCGTCCCTCGGCGGTCTCCCGCTTGTCATCTCGACAGTGCCCGGCATCAACTGAGGAATAGCCGGGGCATCCGTACAAGCTTTGATATCCGTAATCGACGTTTGGTTGAGTGACGGGGGGAGACGGATGACGTCTATTTCATTCCGCTATTCGGTCGAACACGTGGCCCAGGCTATCGAATCGAATAGCGTAGTACCCTTCTTGGGGGCAGGGATATCAGTGAATTCCGGCTTGCCCGTGGGCACAGGGAGCGGGAAAGAAATCCCCTCGCTGAACTGGCTGCTATTGAGGTCAATGAATGTAGGACATCAACTTGAGGAACCCATGAGACTCGCTGCTTCCACGATTGGAATGGAGCCCCTGCTGCAGCTAACGCAGAACGTATGCGGTAAGTCCGTTGTGAGGCGGCTGCTATCGATCTTCAGACTTGGGCGACCCAATTCGTATCATCGGTTCTTCACTTGGCTTGTTTCCGAGGGGTATTGTAAACGGATCATTACCACGAACTTCGACAGTCTCCTTGAGAAGGCGGATCCAGCCATTCGTCACAAGGTCATCCACCTCCATGGGACGGTGTCCGAGTCGGACGCTTTGGCGACTTTGTTGCAGGTGGGCAAGGGATTGCCCAGGAATAGCCAGAATGTTCTCTTGAATGATATGCGGGCATACAGCCTACTCTTCGTAGGATGGAGAGACGACGATCTGGACATCACGCCAACTCTCTTTAGACGCGCGAAGCCTTTCATCGTCGTCAGCCACAGCGTCAAAGGGCGGCAGGCAGAGCTCTCGGCGCCCAATCCGTATCCTAGTCCGGACCTCGCGGTCTTCAGAAGAACTGTAGCATTGCACGGCGGACTCTGGATATCGGCGAATTCCAACGATTTTTTTCGCATGGTTTCGAATCGACTTGGCTGCGAAGGCGATTTTGAGGACGAACCGCTCGCGGCTGACCAGAGAACTTATGTCGCCAATCAAATAAACGAAGTGGTGAGGTCCATCCCCCGACTGCATCAGTCCCTCCTCGCTTCCGATGTTCTTTGGTTCGTCGGGGCGAAAGATGCAGCGTTGTCCGCTCTGGACGGAATCACGGATCGAGGGGGCGGCGAGTATCGTTACCGAAAAGCGCGAATTCTCTCGGAGTTGTCCAAGTATCACGACGCCGAAGCAGTCTGCGACCTCATCATCAAAACCTCGCGGGGCCGGCTCCGCGCTGATGCATTTTCACTCCTTGGCGCCGTCCGAGCTCGGGAGGCGAATGATCGAGCGGGAAGCGGACAACAGGTTTCCGAAGACGAAATCGCAGAGATTCTTGAGCCACTCAACAAGGCTCGGGAGATGTTCCAAGCCGCGAAGCGCGGCCAGAGGGAATTCGGACTGTTGAAAGTGTATGGCAACATTGCTCTAGCTTACTTGCTTAAGGGCAATCTTCCCAAAGCTGCGAGACTGTTTACCAGACATCAGCAACTCGCTCGAGAACTTGGAGAGCTGCATTCAGAAATGATCACATGCGTAAACCTTGCTGACCTGCACCTGAGACATAGGCAGCCCGCGGCCGCGATAAGGGCAGGAAAGCGGGGAGTCGAATTGGCGAACATCCTCGGCGATCGAAAAGCGAGAGGTTTCGGTCACTGGAACTTGGCTGCGGCACTCGAACAGACGGGAGCGCGTGCATCCGCTCTCTTACACTATCAGAATGCAGCCAGGGATCTGGAGAAGCTTGAACGTACCGGCGAAATTAGAACCGCACTTCGGATTCTGAGGGACAAGATCCGAGACCTTCGTGGAACGAGTTGATACTTGGTTCCCCACCAGTCAACATTCTCGGTCTCGGAGGGTGCAGTGACGACTATTGATGCGACTGACGGGGGCTGAACCGCGCATCAGGATCCTTCTCTAGCGATGCCGTTTCAGGCACGTTGGTCCTCAGCCTATCTCAAATGGCGTCCTACTTCTCGTTCTGACCACGACGGAGCGGTCAGCGAAGACCAGCCGGTCCAACTCCCGCTCCAGTCGAGTGAATAGGGCTTACTTGTTATCTGCGTTCTTGTGGAAATGTGTCATCTCTTCCAGCGTTGTCGCTCCCACCTGTTCTTCCGTCCAATTGGAGAGTGGTGCGTAGTCTAGACAGAATACTCGAAGAAGTCTGCCCGCCAAAACCTTGCGGTCTCTTCGGAAGGCAAGGGTTATGTATTGTCACAGGCCATATCCATCAGACTTCAGAGAGGCGCACACAGTGGAGCGCGGCAAGGGGTTCGGACGTAAGGAGGACACTTTCTTGACGAGATACCGAAAAGGCTGTCCACGTTTAGGGGTCTTCGGGCTTCCCGTATGGGAGATCTCACAGCCAGAACGGGGGCGAATCGTTTGACCGATGGCGATATAACATGGATTGCCAACTTCATTTGGGGCATCGCGGATGACGTTTTGCGCGATGTCTACGTGCGCGGGAAATACCGTGATGTAATCCTGCCAATGATCGTCATCCGCCGCCTAGATGCCGTGCTGGAGCCCACCAAGCCTGCCGTGCTGGAGATGAAGAAACGGCTGGACAAGGCAAGGATTGCCAATCAGGAAGCCGCGCTGCGCAAAGCCTCTGGCCAGGCTTTCTATAACACTTCGCCCTTCACCTTGCGCGACCTCAGGGCCCGCGCCAAGGCAGCGCAGCTCAAGGCCGACTTTGAGGCCTATCTTGATGGCTTCTCGCCAAACGTCCAGGAGATCTTGGACAAGTTCAAGTTCCGCAATCAAATTCCGACGCTGGTCGAAGCGGATATCCTTGGCGCCCTCATCGAGAAGTTTCTCGACAGCTTCATCAACCTCAGCCCAGAGCCCGTCTATGGTCAAGAGGGAGTAGTCCGGCTACCTGCCCTAGACAACCATGGGATGGGTACGATTTTCGAGGAGTTGATTCGTCGCTTCAACGAGGAGAACAATGAGGAGGCGGGCGAGCACTTCACCCCGCGAGACGTAGTAAGGCTCATGGCCGACCTGGTTCTCCTTCCAATCGCTGACCAGATCGTTTCGGGCACATACCTTGTCTACGATGGAGCCTGCGGGACCGGCGGCATGCTCACTGTCGCGGAAAAGCGCCTGATCGAGCTTGCCCGCCAGCACGGCAAGGAAGTATCCATTCACCTCTACGGGCAGGAGGTGAATCCCGAGACCTATGCGATAACCAAGGCGGACCTGCTGCTCAAGGGTGAAGGCGACGAGGCGGAGAACTTCCGGTTCGCCTCAACGCTGTCACAGGACGGATTCCCCGCCAGAGAGTTCGACTTCATGCTCTCGAACCCGCCCTATGGCAAGAGCTGGAAGACCGACCTGGAGCGAATGGGCGGCAAAGGCGACATAAGGGATCCGCGCTTCGTCATCGACCATGCCGGAGATCCCGAATTCAGCCTCATCACCCGCTCCAGCGACGGCCAGCTCATGTTCCTTGTGAACATGCTGGCCAAGATGAAAAACAACACAGCGCACGGCAGCCGTATCGCCGAGGTGCACAACGGCTCTTCGCTCTTCACAGGCGACGCTGGCCAAGGTGAGAGCAACATTCGCAGGTGGATCATCGAGAACGATTGGCTGGAAGCGATCATCGCACTGCCTCTCAACATGTTCTACAACACCGGCATCGCGACCTACATCTGGGTGCTCACTAACCGCAAGCCCGAGCATCGGCGCGGCAAGGTGCAGCTCATCGACGCCACGCAGTGGTTCAAGCCGCTGCGCANNGGCAAGAAGAACTGCGAGCTGTCCGAGGAGGACATCGTCCGTATCTGCGACCCGTTCCTCGCGTTTGAGGAGACGGAGCAGTCGAAGGTCTTCCCCAACGCCTCCTTCGGCTACTGGAAGGTCACGGTCGAGCGGCCGCTGCGGATCAAGGGTATCGACTCGGAGCGCCCCTACACGCCGGAAGAGATCAAGGCACTCAAGGAGAGTGGCGAGCGCGACGAGACCGTGCCCCCGGTCATCAAGAAGATTCACAAGCCGGGCAAGAAAGAGCCCGACCCGCTGCGCGGCCTGTTCG
>JAFNFQ010000037.1 GCA_017885655.1 Methanobacteriota archaeon
GTGTCGAGCGTGGCCATGGTCAGCCCCGCCCCGTTCGCGATCACGCCTATGTCCCCGTCGAGCTGGATGAACGCGATGCCCTTGTCCTTCGCCTCCTTCTCCAGCGGCGTCAGGTCCTGCTCGACCCTCGCGTACTCCTTGTGGCGGTACATCGCGTTGTCGTCGATCGTGACCTTCGCATCACCCGCAACGACCCTCCCGTCCTTCGTGATGACCAGCGGATTGATCTCGACGAGCTCGGCGTCCTCGGCCTTGAACAGCTTGAACATCCTCTGAGCGATGTCAGCGATCTGATCCGCCAAAGCCTTCTCCAGCCCGAGCTTCCTCCGCAGCTCCCTGATGATGAAGGGCTGCATGCCGATCAGCGGCGGGACGTGAATCTTCAGGATGTCCTTGTCAGGCACCGACTCGATGTCGACGCCGCCCATCTTGCTCGCCATGAGCAGCGGGGCCCTTGCCCCCCTGTCTATCATGAAGCTGATGTAGAGCTCCTTTCCGACGTCCAGCTTCTCCTCGATGAGAGCCTGCCTGACCTTGTAGCCCTTGATGCTCATCCCGATTATGTCCCCGACCGCCTTCTTAGCCTCGGCGGGGTTCGCGGCGAACTTGATGCCGCCGGCCTTCCCCCTCCCGCCGACAAGCACCTGCGCCTTCACCGCCACAGGTGAGGCGATCTCCTTGACGTCAGCGGCCGATGAGACTACCGCGCCTTTTGGCACCGGGATGCCGTACTTCGAGAAGACGTTCTTTGCCTCGAACTCGAACAGCTTCATGCTCCGACCCCGGAGCGGCTCGATGCCCTGGACGGATATATCAATTGCGGAGGTGCGCTGCCCGGGTCATCCGGCGGTCGATGGAGTGGCGGGAGCGGGCTCACTTCTTGCGGATTGGCGTGCCCGTGGACATCACGAGGTCCCTGTACGCCTTCATGAGTTCCTTGGTGATCGGGCCCGGCTTCCCTTCGCCGATTGGCCTTCCGTCCACCTTCGCGACAGGGCCGACCTCGGCGGCGGTGCCTGTGATGAAGCACTCGTCCGCGGTCCAGACGTCGAACAGGGAGAAGAACTGCTCGCGGACCTGATACCCCCGTTGCGTCGCGAGCTCGATGACCGTCTCCCTCGTGATGCCGGGGAGGTTGGTCGAAGTCGGCGGCGTGGTCAGCGCCTTCTTGTTGACGATGAACAGGTTGTCCGCCGATGCCTCCGACACGAAGCCCTGCAGGTCCAGCATCAGCGCCTCGTCCGCGTTCGTCGCGTTCGCCTCGATGCGCGCGAGGACGTTGTTGAGGTAGTTGAGCGACTTGATGCTCGGGCTGAGGCTCTGCGGCGGGACTCTCCTGTGCGATGCGGTGATAACGGAGAGCCCCCTCTCGTAGGCGTCGCCGTAGAGAGACAGCTGCGGCACCGCGATGATGATCACGCTCGCTCCCTTCTTGCACTTCCTCGGGTCGAGCCCGAGGTCGCCCTCTCCCCGGGTCACAAGCGGCCTGATGTAGCCCGTCTCGATGTTGTTCCGCCTGCATGCTTCGAGGATGAGCTCCGTCATCTCGGCCTTGCTCATCGGCATCTGCAGGTCTATCGCCTTGGCAGACAGGAAGAGCCTGTCCACGTGCTTCTCGAGCTTGAAGACGCGTCCGTTGTAGGCCCTTATGCCCTCGAACACGCCGTCGCCATAGAGGAAGCCGTGGTCGAGGATCGATACTTTCGCTTGGCTCTGCGGGACCCAGTCGCCCTTGACGTAGAACAAGTTCTCCATGGCAAATTCTCCTTCCGATTAGCTGATTGTGGGAGCGGATAAAGAGTTTACCGTGGGGATTCACTATACGAGCATTTCGCCGGTGAGACGCTCGTAGAGATTCGCGTACAACGAGCTGACCTGCGTCAGGACATCCGGTGGCAGGGCGGGGATCGGCGGCTCGACCCTCTTCTTCTCGCGCGCCGCCATGAGCTTCGCGTAGTATCCGGTCGACCGGTAGTACTGCCTCACGAACTCCTTGCTCAGCTCGACGCACTTCCCGTTCTCGTACTCCTTCGCGTCCCAGAACCTGTCCTCGTCGGCGGTGCCGAAGGTGTCCACGATCATCAGCTCCCGCCGCGCGTCGAGGGCGAACTCCTTCTTGCCGTCGACATGGATGAGGCCCCGCCCCCTCACGTCCTCGCGGACCTTCTTGTCTATCCTCATGGCGGTCTCCCTGACCTCCTCATAGTCGCGGCGGGTGAGCCCGGCGATGCGCAGCGCCTCCTCGCGGTTGACTGGCCTGTCGACCTTCTCCAGCTTCGTAGTCTGCTCGAAGAACGGGTCCGGCAGCTTCTCGCCGTATTCCGGCTTGTGGCCCTTGGGGAAGCCGAGGTCCTGGGGCTCGATCTTCCCCGCCTTGATCCGGTCGTGGAGCGACCCGGCGACGTAGTACCTCGTGATGAGCTCCAAGGGGATGAGGTAGTTGCTCGTGCTCGTGCTGATGCGCGAGTAGTTCGGGATGATGTCCACCCTGGTCACGCGCATCTTGTTCGGCGCCGTCACCTCCTTGAAGTGCGTGGACATGCCCATCTCCTCGCACACCTTGAACCAGTGGGCGCTCGTCCTGCACAGCGTCTCGCCCTTGCGCGGCACGAGTGACGGGATGATCTTGTCGAAGACGCTTATCTGGTCTGTGAAGACGAACTCCAGCTCTGTGTCCGAGACCTCCCAGACCTCCTTGACCTTGCCCTTGCGGAGGAGCTTCATCGCCTCGGGATTCGCGGCGGCGGTAAAATGCTTTGCGCGTGCGGCTAGAAGACCTCTACCTCGCTGTGGACCTCGATGCCCTTGTCCGTTATGTTGTACGGCTTCGGGTCCCGCGAGTGCTTGTGCCGTCTCATCTTGATTATCTGCGTGACCAGCTGCACCGACCTGCTCTCTCCATAGATGAACCTGAGGCTGATGACCCCGTCGCTCACGTACTCGACGATGCCGTCCCTCGACGAGTACGGGTTGTCGTCCTTCGTCTCGGCGGTGAAGATGCAGGTCGCATCGGTCTTTCTTATCTGGTTGCAGAGGCTGAACAGCCTCGCTCTCCTCTCGACATCGTCCGCGAACATCATCCCCAGCAGCGACACGGAGTCTATCACTATCCTCTGTGCCCCGAACTTCTTGATGAACTCCGGCAGCTCGCCCTTGACCTTGGTGATTGTCGACTTGGCGTCGGCGGGTTCGAGCTTGATCAGCGCGAGCTTCTTGTCCTTCACGTAGGGGCTCAGGTCCCATCCGAAAGAGGCGGCGTTCGCGTTCAGCGACTCCGGCTCCTCCTCCAGCGTGATGAAGATGCCCTTCTCGTTGTTGATGAGCCCCTTCAACAGGAACATGAGGCCGAGAGTCGACTTGCCTGTCCCGAAGGAGCCCAGCACCGTGACCACGTGCCCCTTCGGCAGGCCGCCGCCAAGCATCTCGTCCAGACCGTCCACGCCCGTACTCACGAGTTCCATGCGATCACCTCAGACAATCCTCTCGAAGTTGAAGACCTCAAGTCCTCCATTGTACGTGACCATGGTGGGGAACCTGGCGATCTTGCCCTCGGGGAGACGCGGCAGGACGCTCGTGAACTTCTCCACGTACATGTACCTCTGCCGCTTGCTGCTGGTGAGGTAGTGCTTCCACTCGAATACCAGGCAGCCGTCCACCGAGTCCATGATCATCTGCTCGTACTTCTTGTCCAGAATGCCCCGCGCGAGTATCAGGTAGATTATCCCGTCCCATGTCTTCGCCGCCCTCTGCATCCCCTTCAACGCGGCGACGAGGTCCTTCATCTCGACCGTCTCCGTCTCGATCAGGTCCGTCAGCGAGTCCACGACGACCATGGAGCCCCTGCCGTTCTCGTCGAGGAAGTTGACGAGCTCCTCGAGGATGTCCGTGGCCTTCGATTCGAACGGAGACTCCTGCTGGGTCCAGCTCGACGGGACGACTGTGTTCTTGAAGTAGGTGGAGGAGAAGTCCTTGAAGACCGTGAAGTCGCGGAATGCGAAGAAGAAGTCCGGGTTGAAGGAGGTTGAGAGTTCCTGGAGGATTCCCTCGCGCGACCTTGAGAATGTCACGTAGCAGATCCTCTCGGGCAGGTAGGCGTCGTCGCAGGAGCTGCCGAGCCTCCAACGCTTCACCCGCGGCTGCGCGCGGGCCATCGCGAGCTTGCAGGCGGACGTGTAGACGAACTCCTGCGTCCCAGCGCCGACGTCGCCCCAAAGCAGGACGACGGAGCCCGAAGGGAAACCGCCTCTCACGATGCCGTCGAGGTCCGCGACCCCGGTGGGTATGCGCTTGACAAAGGTCGGATCAATTTCTTTGACCGGCACTTCCTCTGCCGGTGGATCGATGCTGCCTGTTAGAGCCATCCCAGTGCACTAATGCCCCAGGTCGGATAAAGCCTTTACTCTACGCTATATCTTCTTCATCCGGCCGAGCACGGGCTCATAGACGAGCCCCTTGTCCAGGAGGACATTGACCAGTTCCTCGAGCTTGTCCCTGTCGACCTTGTGCTTCTTCGCGCCCTCGAGTATCGCGTCCCACGAAGCACCCTTCCCGTCCTTGTCCAGCTGTTCGATCAGAGCCAGGATGTCCGCTTCGAGTTGGTCGTCAGCGCCCTTCTCCGGCGCTTTCTCCGCGACCTTTTCCTCAACCTTGATGACCTCCTCGGTCTCCGGCGGGCGGGACTCCTGGAACTCGGGGAGGAGGTAGCGCAGCGACTCCGCGAGCATGGAGCTGTACCGGCTGAGGTCGACATTGCCATAGTGGGCGACGGCAGCCACGAGGCCGGCTGACAGCGAGCTGGAGCAGCCGAGCTTGAGGAGCTCCCCGACGGTCGGCGGGTTCATCTGGTACGCTTCTCTGGCCGCCTCGAGCCGCTTCTTCAGGCTCTGGCAGCTCTCCAGGACCCAGTAGTCCCTCAGGTTGGCGTCGACCACCTTGACGATCTCGGGGCGGATCGACACGTAGGTCGCGCCGCTGTCGGGCTTGTAGACCCTGCTCTTCCCGGAGACCGCCGCGAACACCGGTGGCTTGAGCTTGGACATCGCCGCCGCGGCGGCCGGCTGGAACTGCCCCGCGTAGATGTGGAACGTCCCCGTGGGGTCTGTGATCCGGCCCCGCCACATCGGCCCCTGCTCGGTGCCGACGTTCTCCATGTCCGTGAGCACGCCGACGACGAACAGCCGGTTCACCTTGGCGCCCAGGGGCGTGACCACGTAAGTGGGGCTCCTCTCGCCGCCGTCGGACATATCCAATGTGCTGTCGTTGTACTCTCCCGCAAATACCCGCCAAGCCGTCTCCCTGTTCACGCAGTGTCCTCCAGCCCCTCGAGCTCCTCCAACATCGCCCTCGCCTCCTGCTCCACGTCAACCTTGAGTATCTTCGCGCCGTCGACGATCATCATCAGGCCGTAGTCGTCGCTCGTCACGTTGCCCCTGACTTCCACGGGCTGCGCGACTAGAAGGTCCGCCAGCTGGTCCCTCACGACCTCCTGGCTCATGTTCTCCTTCGCCTCCGTTATGCAGGCCTCGAGAGTCTTGCCGAGCAGGCCCTCGGTCAGTTCCTTGCCGAGGACCGCGATGAGCGCGCCGCTGCCGTCGTCAACGACCGCCTTGACCCTGAGGTCCGGCGTGCCCTGCACTTCTCCGTGGATCCGGCAGGCCATCTTCCTTAGGACCCTCTTGCACTCGGGGCAGCGGTAGACCAGCCCCGAGCCTTCCTTGATGTCGATGACGATGCCTCTGACCACGACGTCGATCGCCCCGCCGCGCTCCGCCAGGTCCTCGATCCAGACGCGCGGTGACTTCTCCAGCTCCTCGACGGTGGGCAGCGTGCTCGCCTCGAGCTTCGAGACCGCGGACCTCTCATCGAAGCTGAACTGCGGGATCCCCCGCCAGGCCTTGACGTAGCCGCCCTCGATCTTGAGGGTGTCGCTCGGCGAGATGCTGAAGTCCTTCCAGGCAGAGAACTTGACCTTGCCCGTCTCGTCCGCGAACGTGCCTGAGAAGACCGTCTTCGCGTCGCCGTTGACCTGGACCTCCCTCTTCTCGACGTCGAGGACCCTCACGATGAGAGAGACATTGCTCGAGCCTTCCTTGAGGTCCACGACCTTCATCGGGGTCGGTGGTCCCCTCGGAACTGAGCCCTTGCCCGGCTCGTATGGCGGGAGCGCATCGGCGCTCTCCTTCGCCAGGGTCGTCCTGTTCCCGAAGTTGACCTGGACCTGGCCCCTGAACTCCTTCGTGTAGGCGTTCCTCACGCGGACGACGTCGCCTTTGTGGAGGTCCAGCCCCTCGACGACCCAGGCGGTGAAAGGCACCGTCCCTGTCTGGTCACCCAGGATGCCGTAGAGGATGTCCTTGGCGCCTCCCTCGACGTCGATCTGCCTGCCGTCCACGCTGACGATCCTGCAGAGCATGTCGACGCTCTGCTCCCCAGGTATCAGCTCCTTGATCGTCTTCGAGACACCGAGCTGCAGCCCCGTCGGGTCGCCTCCGTGCTTCCTGACTATGCTCCTCTTCGCCGTGTCCAGCGAAACGCGGTACACGTTGAGGTAGTTGTTCAGCTCGTTCTCTATCTCCTTCTCACTTACCTTCCCGCCCAGCGCCCTGCTAATATCCCTAGCATGGGACGCGATCTCTTCCTGCATTCTTTTCACATTCCTGAGATGTCAATTTCTATCTCAGCGCGTGGAGATATCGGGGCATGATTAATAGGCCTTTGCCGAAGGTAGGAGAAACTGAAGATACATGCGCGAAGGCGGCGGCGGTGATCGGAGCTTCCTGATGTCCTATTGGCTGAACATCTCGACGCGTTCGTAGGTCTTCTTGACGTGCTTCAGGAGCGTATCGCGGTTCCGCCTCAGGTGGCTCTCGTACCAGACCTTGACGATGTCGCCCATGATACCGTGTATCTTGTCCAGGTCGACCTTCTCCACATCCGCCTCGTAGAGGTTGTGCTGCGCCCAGAGGCGCTTCCAGCCCGAGTATTTGTAGTAGTGCTCGCCCTCGCAGTACTCGAATGTCATGCGCAGGCGGGGCCTGCCGTCGATCGTGACGTAGTCGAGCTTGAGCCCGTCCCCGATCCTGCCCTGGTCCTGGGTCTTGTCGATGAGCTGTATCGAGTTGATCGTGGCGGCGTTGAACCCGGACCGCCAGGTCCAGTCGCCGTCGGGGAACGTGTCCTTGAACTGCGCGAAGGAGTTGTAGCTCGGCTCAAGGGTCAACGTGACGCTGATCTTGTTGAACCTCTTCCAGACCTTGAACAGGTCTTCGATGAAGGACCTGTTGAGGTCCGCCTTCTTGGTCGCCTGCTCGCCGACATCGTGGACAATCTCCTCCGTCTTCTTCTCAAGCTCCATGTCGAGAGAGTCGAACCAGTCCCTTCCCTGACCCTTTAATTTCGGAGACACGGCCATCACGAGTTGCGGAATATGAGTGGATGATAAAAGGCTTATGGATAGTCGGATGTAATAATCGCCATCGCACGCCGCGGCAGTGAGGATAGGGGCCGCTCGATGCCCAACCGGCCTGATCGCTCGAGATGCTTGGAATCGACTATGATGCCGCCTGTCGCTCACCTTGTGCATCTCTCTGCGAGCACGGCAATGTTGCGGTGGCCCGGGGTGCTGTGGTACCTCGCCTCGCCTTTCTCCAGGACGGGGACGATCACGCCGAGTTTCTCCAGATTCTTCAGCGATTTCCTCAGGGAAGCGTCGCTCACTCCAGACAGCTTGATCGCGAGGCTCTTGACCGTGTCGCCTTCCTCGAATTTCTTCATGATCCTCACATCGTCCTCGCTGAAGGCGTCCTCGAATCTCACTCCTCTCATCACAGGGAGCTTGATTGTCGTCTCATCGCAGTGATACGCCTCGACTCCGTTCTGGAACGCCGCTAGGATTGCCGCGTCGGCGAGAATCTTCGTGCCCCCGCTGATGTTCAAGACGACCTCCCCTCCCGCCATGTGCTTCCGTATCGCTCCATTCATTCTATTGTAGCATTCGGCGAAGTCGAAAGGATCGACAGTCACCGTCTCGACCGTCCCGCCACCTTTCCCCTCAAGGGCGACCATGAGCTTGTACTCCTTCAGTTCCAGCACATCCTTGCCCGCCACGAGGACCAGACGGTTGTATCGGATGCTCCGCATCGCCGCGAAGATCTTCTTCTCGTTGAATCCGAAGGTGCAGATCAGGGTCCTGACGCTCACGGCGTTCACTCCAGGAGGAGTTCGACGGCGGGCTCCACCTTCACCACCTTCGCCCGCCTGTCTCCCTTCTTCGCGGTCAGGGTCACCACGCCCTTCTCGACCAGCCTTGAGACGTGATGGTTGATCGTCGCCTTCTTGACCCCGACGGCTTCCGCAAGTTCCCGCTCGGTGAGTTCGCTGTCTTTATGGTCGATCAGGTATCGGAGGATCTCCCTCTGCTTGGTCGTGAGGGTAGCGGAGTACTTGATGCGGAGGAGCGGGAGGTGGAAAGGCTGCAGGGTACGGTCGTGGACATAGGTGGCGGGGATCCCCTCCAGGATGCTGATCAACAGAGCAGCGCTGCTCATGAGCTTCGTGCCGCCGGCGATATTGAAGCAGGCGATCTCCGTGCCCTCCTTGCGGTACCTGCGGATGTCCTGCTTCATCTCCTTGGCCAGCTGCAGGAAGTCGAAGGCGTCGTCGACGGGGATGGGGACCGCCTTGATGCCGAGGGTCTCGCAATAGGAGCAGACCTCGGACTTCGCCTTGAGACTCGAATCATGATTGTCATGGTAGAAGACGACCTTCTCCACATCGGATGTTGCCTTGATCGCGGGCAGCAGCGCCTCGGAGCGGAAGCCCAGTGTGCCGAACAGTACGGTCATGCTATCGCCTGTGTATTGGCTTGAGACATATTTGACAGATTTGTCAAACCGTATGTATATCTTTCATACCAATTCATCTTCGTGATGGTTTCATCCAAAATCACACGGTTTCAGTCAAGAGATAAGCCGCTAGGCTCGCTTGTGAAGTCGAGATGAGAACATGAGGAATACGCATGACGACTGTCCGCAGTGCGGTGTGATGGACAAGAGGCTGTCCAGGATGACGACCTATGAGAAGCGCGCAATCTTCGGCCTCCCGTTCCAGCAGTGGGGCTCCGGGGATTGGACCGAGCTCTTCGGCGAGTTGCCGTCAGGTTCGGAGTTCGCTGCCTAGAATCAACGACACCCGGTTTCTGCCTTTATTGGCGGAGGATTTGCCGGATGCTTGCCTCCCGCCGTCTTTATTTTCTGCCCAATTGAGCAGAAAGTGGCCATCCTTGATTCTGACCCCGGGCTCCGTCTAAGCCCGCTTCTCCTTGATTCCCTTCATCTTCTCCAGCAACAGTTTCACCGTCAACTTCTACGGCTGCGGGACCCTCGGCTTCCTGTGCCTCAGGAGGAATATCACCAATGGCACAACGAAGACGATGATGATGAAGAGGACAACGACGAAATAGAACATGGTCGACGTCCCGTCCCCGTCCACTACATTTTTATCGCCCGTGATGAACGCGCTGGCGAAGTTGTTGGCCTCGCTGACCTCTCTGACAAAGTTGCCCGGGTCTGCAGTGACATTCAGGTATTGCAGGCCGAGCACCGCATCCCATGCGACGTTGATGTAGGTCCGGTTGCCGGGTCCGAGCGTGACGCTTACGTTCGTCAGGACCCGTGTCGAGCCTCCTGCATACAGGGTGACGAGCACATGGAACGTCGAGCTGAGCGTGCCCCAGTTCTCCACAGTGATGTTCGCGGTGATGTTCTCGCCCACGTTTGGGTGCATGTTCGAGATGATCACGTCCTCTGTCTCGACGACGATTTCCGGCAGGAGCTCATCGGCCACGACAATGTTGGTCTCCACCATATCCGACAACGATCTGTTGGTCATGGTGGCCTCGTACGTGTGAAGGCCGGCGCCGGGTGCCGTGATTTCGATGGTGCATTCGCCGTTCACATCTGTCGTCCCAACCCATTGTTCGGCACTGGACTGCCTCACGATGGTGACGCTCGAGAACTCGACAGGCGCACTCGCATTGTCGGAGTAGTATGCGCTGACTGTGAGGTTGAGGTTCTGCCCGGGGTAGGGATTTGCAACGTCCGCGGTCATCGTTGCGGTCATATTGAACGCGTACTGGACGTAGATCGGAGCGGTCTCCTTCAGATCGCTGTTCGTGTCCAACGCACGGAAGTAGTAGTCCATGCTTATCGAGCCCACCTCGAGGTCGACCGTCCAGTTGTACACCTGGTTCGCGTCCGGACCGAGCAGATCATGGAATTGGCATGTGCCGCCCAATGGAGGCGGGTAGTAGAAGCAATAAAGAACTTGGACTGTCTGGAGGGGGGCCGCGCTCGTGATCTTCGCGGACATGTCCACGCGATCGGTGAGCACCGGGAACCGGGGGAAGTGCTTCATCTGCTCGATCACCGGCGGTGCCTTCACGCCGAGAGGCAGAATCGAAACGAGGAGCAGTCCTGTGACAATCATTGCCAGCACGGAGATTGACTTGCGGTTCATCGCTAGGCGATTCCCGCGACTCCCCCTTAAGCTTTCGCGTATCTGAACTGTGTTGAACGAATCCGGCGGACCCTTCCCTCTGGACCCTGACCCCGACTCCGCTGGGGCACCTGCAAGAGCATTGCGTAGACAGCGAACTGGGCCATCAACTCACGGTAAATCAGGTCGATCCCCTCTCACTATTCTCGTTCTATTCCTTTCTCCTAGACCCGATGAAGACGCAGTCAAGCACTTCAAGAGCTGACTCCGTCTTCATTGCGGCACCGTTGCCATACTTTTCGCAGCATTTCTCATCTTGGAGGAATCCCCTAGCAGGAGCAAAGTCAAACAACGGCATCGAAAGGCCTTTAGGTAGAGCCTGGCTGGCGAGTCATGGTGAGCACTGCCCCCAGTCCTCGCGATGCTGTTCCAGTTCATCCGAAGATGCCGTTTGCTAGGATACCCGAAGTGTCTGATATCTCGTAGAAGTATCCGGCTGGGTATCTACTCTCATTGACCAAGACGATTGCGCCCGGGACAACTTGGTCTTCAGTCCCTTTCTTCTGGTAGACGACTCCATATACGCTCCAGTTGGCTGCCGTTAGCCTAGAAAGCTGGATGGAGGACATGGGCATCTTGACCGTGCCACCGGAGTCATAAATGGTCATGGTCACATTGGCAAGCGCGAAACCTGACGGCGCACTAGTGACCGACATCGACCAATTGCCCCCAGCTTCTTGCATACTGCTAAAGTCAATGAATACATGTTCGCCGCAACCGCAGAAATCTATGAGATCCCGGATTATGAACCACCCCACGGCGGCCGAAACGACAACGATCGACACTAAGGCGACCGCCAGTTTCAGCCCCGTCCTCCGACGGACCGACGTCTCAGAATCCACCGATTGCGCCGATTGCTGAGGTAACGTGGACGCGGTTGTCCCTCCGAAATCTTTACGCTTAGCGTACATGGGATTTCTTGAACATGAAACTTCGCATCTGTATCTGGCTGGGGGCGCGATCCCATCGCCTCTGCCACCCGGGGCGATGGCTCTCCATCTACATCAAAGGATTTCTACAAACCCCGCGCCCCCAGCCAGATACAGATGCGAAGTTTCATGTTCAAGA
>JAFNFQ010000038.1 GCA_017885655.1 Methanobacteriota archaeon
GAGCCTACACACCCTTGTAGACCTCGACCAGCTCGCCCCACGCCGCGTCGGTCTTGATACCCTCCGGGCTGAAATGGGTCCTGACAGCCACGAACCCCGCCTTGTGCAAGGCATCGATTAGTGCGGACATCTTGGGCGGAGACACCCTCAGCTTCCTCGACAGATAATCCGTATCGTAAAAAAGGCCGGGCGCGCCGACCTCGGCCTTGAGGAGCCCGACCAATTGCGAGGTCTCGTGGCGCATGTGATGGAGGGGTGTGAGGTGGGAGACAGAACCCTCGTCGAGCAGTCCGCCCGCCCACAGCGGCCCAGCGGAAACCTGATCCGGCGGCGGGCCCATTGAGAGCAGCCTTTCCCCGGTCTCCGTATCGTGCGCAACGTGCCCCATGCGGCTCAAAGTCTCGTCCGCCTTCCTCGCGCCGGTACCTACTGCCATGATCGCCCGCATGTAATGGTCCGTGCTGAAGGAAAGCAACGGGGTTATCGACTTGTCATGCCTGGCTGCCACCCTCGCGCAGCAGCCGATCAGAATCCTCAGCCCGACCTCCTTGCAGCAGTCTATGTGGAGCGGCCTCGCCTCGTAGTGTCGGAAGCAGGCTTTCGTTTGGGCTCCGCAAAGAACTGCGGTGTCCGTGGCGGTAATCCCCACCAGGCCGTCCCTGAGGGCCGCCTGGAAAGCGATGTCCAGGTACGGCACTGGAGTACCAAAGGGGTCTATGTCTATGAACTCGTAGCTGGTCTTGGAGAGGTGGGCCTGGATTCTGTCATTGACGACCGACTCGAGCCTGACACCGTTCATTTCGGCGTTCTTCAGTAATAGTTCGGAAGCTGTTTTGCTCTGGTCGTTGCACGTCACTCTGGTCCCGCGAACCTCAAGCGCCACCCTGATTCCCAACGCGCCGGTCGCAGACAGCCCGTCCAGAAAGGTGACACCATGGCGCCCAAGCGCCCTCATGAGCAGGACGGTCATGTCCCTGTTCTTCTCCATAGTCGGATTGTAGAAGGGCAGACCCGTATCCTTTCCCGGGCCCCTGCCGCGCGGGATGTCAGGGACATGCAGTCTCGCAAGGCCCTCCCGAATCTCGCGCAGCCGCACGCCGTTCAAAGTAGTTCGCCTTTCATCAGCTTGACGATCTTGTACGGCAGGAGGTTGCGGTTGACCTGGGTGACCTCGAGGATGCGGACATCGTCGCGCCGCCTGATGTCCTGGAGCAGCGGGTTCCGGGACTTCTTATGGAGCGTGAGGATGAGCGGCTTGTCGGCGTCCATCGCCTCCTTCACCGCCGCCACGAACGACTCGCTCTCCACCTCCATCTTCCCGACCTCATCAATGACGATGACGTCCGCGCTGGCGGTCGCTCCCTTCAGGGCATTGACGCCGATGTCCTCGAGCGCGGTTATATCCACTCCGTACCGCCCGACCATGACCTTCGACTCAATGTCCTTCGAGGCGAACACCTTCTTGTCCTTGGTCGCCCAGTCCATGACGTAGAAGCCCTCGCGGCGGCCCCTCTTCACGATGGGCTCGGTGACCATCCCGCCGACCTTCTTCCCGTCCCCCTCGAGCATCTCGATGACCTTGAGAAGCGCGTAGGTCTTGCCCGCGCCGGGCAATCCAGTTATCCCAATCTTCAGATTCTGGCCCATTGGATTCCGGGCACCTATATGGCCGAGCCATTATATAAGATGTATCTTATAATATGACAACGCGCAAGCACGGTCAGCTGGCCTTCGCGAGCACGTCGGGACCGCGGACCTTCCTGACTGCGAGGACGGGCACTGGAGAGCGCTGGGCTATCTGATCCTGCGTACCCCCGAGGACTGCCCCCTTGATCCCCTCCTCCGGGCCGGCGCCAATCACCAGCATGTCGTAGGTCTTCGATTCCTCCACGACGGAATCCACTATGTTCTTCACCTTCGCGAACTCCTCGTAGTACCTGATGCCGTGGGTGCGGCACATCTCCGCCAGCCTGGCGGAGTATGCCTGTTCCGTCTTCAACTCCGCATCGGTTGTAACGGCGCTGAACAGCACGATCTCCGCATTGTACTTCTTCGCCAGGAGGATTGCGTAGCTTGTCGCGTAGGTGACGTGCCAAGCGGGCGCGTTGAAGACGAGGATTCTTTTCAGGGGCGGTCTGACCTCGGTAGTCTTCAGGACGACGATGTCGCAAGGAGCCTCACGCACCATGCGGTCCACAGTTGTGCCCAGAATCCGCCCGACCCCGCGACGCCCATGCCAGCCGAGGACCATGAGGTCAGGCTCTTGCTCCTTGACCTCGTCGAGGAGCGCCTCCTCGACCCTGTGCGAAATCACCACCCTGGCCCTCGCCTCCACGCCCTGTTCGGTAATTTCGTCAATGAGAGCGCGCATGTCCCTTTCCACGTCCCTATGGTACGACCTGTCGATCGCGTCCAGAGGGAGCGTGTCCGGGATCTCGACCACGTGCACCAGTCGGACATTCCCGTCCTCCACCTTGGCGACTATCGAAGCGAACTCAACGAGGGACCTGTCCTCGAGATTGTCTTGGGCGACGATCACGGAGTACTTCGCCTCTGCGGCGGGGACTATCGCGCTGATGACGGGGGCGGCCACCTCCACGATCCTCTCGCGCTTCGCCCAGAGATAGTGGACCCCGAGGCCCAAGGCTATCCAGGCCAGCGCTATGCCCCATGCAGACGGCTCGTACAAATAGAGGGAGACCGCCAGGACGCCCTTGGTCGCCATCCCTATAATGGGAATCAGGGGGAAGAGCGGCATGATATAGTATCGCTTCGCGTCCGGCTTCTTTTTCCGAAGGATGATAACCGCGGCGTTGACCATCGTGAAAAGCACGAGGAACATGATGTCGGCGGAGGCTGCGATCTTGACGATATCGAGGGATATCACCATGGTTATGATGATTGCACCAGATGCGAGGATTGCGACATGGGGGGTCCTATTCTTCTTGTGCAACTGACCGAACACATATGGCAGGGCTCCGTCTCTGCCCATCGCGAAGCTGACTCTCGATGAGGAGAAGACGAGGCTGTTCAGAGACGTGAGGGCGCCGAGTATCACGCCGACAACGACGATGGGCAGGCCTATGCCTGGGAGGAAGACGTTGGCGGCGGTCGCGACTGCGGCGGGGTCGTGGCTCGCCGCACTCGTTGTCCCCACTCCAAGGATGGTGAACAGGGCGACGAATACGAAGATGACAGTCCCGATGACCAGCGTTATCCAGTGGGCCCTTGGGATGTTCTTCTCGGGGTCTTTACATTCCTCCCCCGTCTGCGCGATGACCTCGTACCCTTCGAAGACGATGAAAGTGAAACCCATGGCCATGAGGATCGCGAGCGCATTCGTGGCGTTGCTATCGCCGGGGAGCAACGGAGAAAGGTGCGACCAGCTCCCCCGACCCATCATCATCCCCGCGGCCCCGAGTATGATGAAGAGCATCACCATGATGATCAGGGAGATCGTCACGTAGGTGCTCGAGCGGCCGGTCGTCTTCGTACCCCTGTAGTTGATGTAGATGAATATCAGGACGACGGCCACGGTCAGCATCTTGGTGAAGATGTCTCTCTCGAAGGGTGAGAACCCGGAGAGCAGCCCGTAGCTGTCCGCGAACCAGGTGACTCCCAGCCCGAACCCCATCGCATAGAATGCACAGACTATGGAATGGCCGAACCAGGACAGCCACCCGCCCAGAAAGCCAAGCGGCTCCTTCATGGCGGTCTTTATCCACAGATAGCCACCGCCAGTCTCGGGGAAGGCGCTCCCCAGCTCCATGTAGCCCATCGCCGTGAGGATCGAGACGAAGAAGTTCAGGACGAACACGATGAGGAGGGCGGGGCCTGCGATGCCTATCCCCGGTCCGACGAGCAGGAAGATGGTGGAACCTATCGTCGGCGCGAGACCAATCATAGTTATCTCGAGGAGGCCGAGGTCCCTGCGGAACTTGACCTCAACTTCCTTTCCCTTGTCCACCGTTGCCATGGTCTCGCCTGTCGACCGATTGACCTGTGATTATATAAGTTGCCCTTCATGAGGCGACGAGACTCATGCCTCCGACACCTGCACCACCCGCATCAGCGTGTATCTGAGATCCTTGACATACTTCATCTCGCAAGTCGCCACGTGGTTGCCGTACCTGACCTGCAGCCACACGTCCAGCATCTCCCCCTTCAGGCTGGTGTACCTGTAGGTCGACCTCTTAGGCTTCATGCGAGAGCGGTCTATCCGGACCTTGACGTTCGTCACGAACGGCTGGATGCGCACGCCCGCCTCAATCGCCCTTTCGAGAGCATCGACGCTCTCAGCGCTCACCGGCGTCCCCACGTACTGGTGGTAGACCGCCCCGAGCTTGATCCCCGCCTCGAAACAGGCACGTTCACTCTCGCTGCACGCGAAGTACTTCGCTGCCGGGTCGCGGCTTTCCAGCATATATCGGACCCCCTATCAGGTAGCCCAGCGTCGCGGCCAAAGCCACCAAGAATAGAAACCTTGCGGTGTCGGAAGCGTTCCCGGCCGTGATCATGAAGGCCAAGGCGACCCCGCAAACCACCGCGATAGCGAGTACGAGGGGCATCCTCGTCGCATCCGCAATCTTGGGATAAGGGATATCGCTGATCATGAGGAACGATGTGACGATGCTGAAGAGGAGGACGGGCATGCCATAGGAGGCGCCGAACAAGTACGCCATGGAGGTCAGCAAGACCGCGTTGGCGAGGGTCGGCAAACCCCTGAACCCGCCCTTCTCATAGTCCGATTCGACGAACCTCGCGAGGCGGAGGATTCCGAAGGCGGCAACGAGGGTGGAGGCGATGACGGCGAGCGTGTTCTCCGGTGCCACCCACGCGCTTCCCCTCTCCGGGTCATAACATATCCTGTACAGCATCAGGGCAGGGGCGATGCAGAAGGATATCGTGTCTGCGAAGCTGTCGAGGTAGTGCCCTCCGCCACCGCCGCCAAATCGCCTAGCCACAAAGCCGTCGAGGCCGTCGAGGCAGAGCGCCGCCATGATCAGCAGTGCCGCCTGGAGGAAGCGCGCGTCGACCGTGTGAAAGCTCCCATCTATGATGAACGTGATCGCTAGGAAACCGGCGACTGCGTTCAGCACGGTGATGTAATCAGCCGGGTGTATCTTCCTGCGCGAATCCATGCTCGACTTCCGCGACCGTTGTCTCGCCCGCCCGCACGCGGTCTCCCACGGCCACGACGATCCTCGCCGTTGGCGGGAGCAGAAGCTCGACGCGCGAGCCAAAGCGTATCAGGCCTATCTTCTGCCCCTTCTTTATCCTTGCCCCTTCGTCGACGTATGGGACTATCCGCCGGGCTAACATGCCGGCAATCTGCCTAAGCTGGATTTCTCCGAGCAATGTGCCGATCTGCCAATCGACCGAATGGTTGCCTGCAGCCGCCGTCGAGCTCGCGACAGCGTAGCCACCCGCGCGTCTCCTCCTGACGACGACAATGCCGGACCAGGGCGCGCGATTCACATGCACGTCCCGGAGGCCCATGTAGATCGAGATGTGGCCCGTGTCCCTGTCCGCCTCCATGATCCTGCCATCAGCTGGCGAGACGACTCCATTGCCTATGTGCCTCGCGGGGTCCCTGAAGAAGATGAGGAAAACAAGGAACAGGATCCCGAATGGCAGCGTGAGTAGGGCGAAGACATTGCTCGAGACGGCGAGTGCGGTAACGAGGAGCAAACCCATCAGTACGGCAGGGGCAACGACGAACACGGTGCCGCCACGCGCGATCATCACGGGGGCATCATCGTGGCGGTGAAAAGCTTTGCCCGACGTCTCCCGCCATCGCGTTGTCTTGCGGCGTGAAATGCAAGGATGCATATCTTTGGAAGCGATATGCGTGAGCGATGCACCGCCGCGGGCGCAAGTTCGACCCTGAGAGGATGGCCTACCTCGAGAGCGAGGAACGCAGGGCGTTGCTCGACCCGCCAAGGCTCCTCCAGCTCTTCGAAATCCAGCGGGGTTGGGTCGTGGTGGATGTGGGGTGCGGCCCCGGCTTCTTCACGTTCCCCCTGGCGGGAATCGTGGGCGCGGAGGGATGGGTGTACGGTGTGGATGAGGGGCCGCAGATGATCGTCAGGCTAAAGGAGCGAATCGAGGGTCTGCACGCGAAGAACGTCCTGGCTGTTCTCTCCACTGAGGACTCGATACCTTTGCCCGACGGGATTGCCGACTTCGCCATGCTGTCCATGGTCTTGCACGAACTGGACGGATTGTCGACCCTTGTGGAGACAAGGAGAATCTTGAAAGCCTCCGGAAGACTCGGCATCGTTGACTGGAAGAAAAAAACGGAGCTGATCGGCCCGCCAAGGAGACACAGGCTCGGTGAAGACGAGGCCGCCGCGATGCTCCATTCAGTTGGTTTCGACCCGGGTCCGCCGCTTGATATCAGCCCCTCGCACTACGGCTTCATCGCGAGGAGAATCTAGCCCACGAGATGCGCATTGCCGAGGCGGACCCTTTCCAGACCGGCCGCCTTCGCCGCCTCCAGGCAGGCCCTCGCCTCTGCCTCGCTCGTTTTCGGCAGATCCGTCATCTGGAATGCCGGGGAGAAAGCAAGAAGGCTGTATGGGATGTTTTCGTCAAGAGAGGCTATGAAACCCGCCAGTTCCGCGACCTCCTCTTCCTCGATGTACCCGGGGACGAGCAATGTCGACGCGACCAGAAACGGCACGCCTCTGTCCCCGCGCCTCGCCGAGTAGTCAGCGAGCCATCTGAAGTTGTTGAGCGTCCACCTGTTGTCCGTGCCACAGAGCGCCCTGTTCATTCTCACGTTCCAGGTCTTCAGGTCGAACTTGATGCACCCGCCACTATCGTAGCTGAGGTCCGCCATCTTGCTGAGATACCTTCTGTTCATCGATCCGTTCGTCTCGAAGCATATGCGGACCTTGTCGTTTTTCTCCATGACGATCTCGGAGGTCTCGATGGCGTGCTCTACCTGCGGTGCGGGGTCGCCACCGAAGAAGCAGACGCAGGCGGTCTTCCTGTCCACCTTGGCGGCGAGCCTATTGGACGAGACAACCGGGGACTTCGCCTTTGTCAGGCGGCGGAAATGCCAATTCTGGCAGAACAGGCAAGAGAAGTTGCAAGCCCCGTAGAAAACGGCGAGGTTCTTGTAGCCATGCTCCGCTCCGTTGCTCCGAGAGTACTTGCGGCTGCCGCACCCGGTCCCCGCAGGACAGACGAATTCCGCGACGCAGTTGGTCGGCAGCTTGTCATAATGCCATTGCAGCACCGCGCCGCGCGTCGATCTAATGACGTTGCCGTCGTCCCCCCGCCTGATTCCGCAGTATCCCACTTCACCATCGCCAACTTTGCACATGTTGACGCATTGCGCGCACTGTGCCCCATCGCTCGGCGGGCGCAGCGGGAGCTTGAACTCGGATCTTGCGCGCTCATGCGCCTTCAGAATGGCTGGCTCGACAGCAGGATAGTTGTCGAGTATGCACTGGCGACAGACGCCTAGGGCGGCGGAGACCAGGCGCTCCCTGCCGCATACAGAGCATGTGCTGGTCTCCCTCCTTTCGTTCATGGGCGGGAATGAATCGAGTTGCCCGAATATAGCACCGCCGAATGCATTGTGAGGGCTAATGAGGATTCTCCTTTCTCCGGCAACTCTTTTATCTTGAAGATGTCCATTCAGTCGCCGCAATAGCTTCGCTAGTCAGACGAGGACCCGCCGTTGACCCACTACAAGGACTACAAGGTCTACCAGTGCTTCGCCCTCAACCGGCTTGTTGCGGAACTGGGCATCGACCTCTACCAGGACGGACTGGAGCAGAAGCTCGATTCGATTCTGGCGGAAAGGAACGCGGGGGTATCGAAGGAATCGATCAAGCACGAGATACGGTCGAATCACTTCATGACGAACAAGGTCCTCGACAGCCTGCAGGAAGAAGGTCTGATAATTGTCGAGAAGGAAGAGAACAGGTATCGAGTGAAAATCACGAAGGAAGGGGTCTTACACATACGGCGGTACAATGAGTTCTACAAGAAGCTGTATGAACAGGAGATAAAAGATCATTACAGGTTCGTCGGACTTCCATACTGGTTCAGATAATCGCCCTGCCTCACGCTGACGGCGGGTTCTGCACGACGAATGGCACAAGGTCGTAGGTGCCGTCCTCGTCCTCGCCGACTATCTCTAGGCTGCAGACGAACGTATCGCCGTGGTGCCTGAATGTCACGACCTGGCTTGTCACGAATTGGTACGCTTCATCGCTAATCGACTGCCCGTCCTTCATCTGCCAGAGAGCTATGACGCGGCTGGGGGGCACCTTCATCGTCGCTGCGACGTCCTCCGCGGCGTGCTTGAGGTACTTCAGCTCGTCCAACTTCGGGGGACCGCCAAACATCTTGACCAGCATGCACCAGCCTGGATATGCCCAGCCGATCAGAGACCAGAGAGACGAAGGCTGCGCGAGGACCATGGCGTCAAAATCGTGCGCGATGCCGCTGGCGCCCCTAAGTGTGACCCCCCTCTTGACCGCATCGGGCTGCGACATGACATGTTCCGTATCCGAAGAGGCGTGCTTGAGGTAGGTAAGGAGGCGGGCGACAGGGTCGGGCCCCTCCGGTATCTTCACAACCGGATTGGCGTCTCGCACCGCCTTGATGACCGCATGTCTCACCACATAGAAGTCGAAGAACTTCCTGATGTCTCGAAGCATGTCGAGTATGATCCAGCCCAGGAAGTAGAGCAACACAAAGAGAAGTGTGAGGAGGAAGGCCGCGCCCCCAAGGAAGATGAGCATGAAGGAAACGACCGCAGCAAGAGTGAGGAATACTATCCTCCATTCCCTCTCTTCCGCCCATCTCAGCGAGTAGAGGAACGCCGACGCGAGGATTGCGAGCAATAAGGAAACGAGAGGATGCGCGGCGAGCGCGACAATCAGGACGAAATCTAAGAGGAGCCACAGATAGATGAACGCCCTGCTGTACGTCACCATCTTCCTGACTTTCGGCGCTTTGTCGTAGACGTCTGATGCCAGGTCGAAGGTGGCGCTTATGGGGTTCTCGACCGCCCTTATGTCAGCTTTCTGCACGCTACTTCGAGCGAACGGTGTCCTCTTAAAACCATAGGAACGATTGTTGCTGGAGGAGGGCGCCTAACTGTCCACGACCATGCTCCTCTCGCGGCAGTCCTTGGCTTTCTGGTAGTCGCCCATGCGTGCATAGACCAGTGACAGCAGGCCCCAGACCATGGGATATTCAGGGTTGAGGGAGGTGACACGCTCCAGACAGTCGATCGCCCGCCGATATTCTCGGATGCGGGCCAAGAAGACGGCTTTCGTGAATAGGGCGTCGGGATCGTCTGGGTTCTTTCTGAGAGCGTCTTCGCATGTCTTGAGTCGAAGAGACACGAGGTGTAATGGGTCGTCGAATTGCTGCTCGGTCTGAACAGTCTTAGAATGTCGTTCTTTTCTTGGCCAGCGCATCGACGTTCATTCTCTAGGAATAGGCATAAAGTCTGTCCCTAGAATATCGTCCATGATAACCTTCAGACAAAGTCTTATAGAGTCACATGGTGTGGAATCAGTTCCCAAGTGTGAAGAAAGGAGGCTGACAAATGCGAACAATCATCGCGGTGATCGGCGGTCAGAGCAATGTCTCTGACGAGGCGAAGAAGCTGGCGCGTGAGGTCGGCCGCCTCATCGCCGAGCACGACGCGTATCTGATCTGCGGCGGCATGGAGGGGGTCATGGAGGCAGCGTGCCGCGGCGCGAAGGAGGCCGGGGGGACGACCATAGGTGTGCTGCCCGCGGGATCGAAATCAGACGCGAACCCGTTCGTGGACATTCCGATAGCGACCGGGATGGGCACCGCACGCAATGTGATAATCGTAAGGACTGCTGACGCGATAATCGCCATCGACGGGAGCTACGGAACCCTCTCAGAGATTGCCCATGCCCTTGATCAAGGCAAGACAGTGATTTCGCTGCACAGCTGGCCCCTGCAAAAGGTCGGAGTCGACAAGGGACTCCTGATCGAGGCATCGACGCCAGCACAGGCAGTCGAGCTGGCTTTCACGCATGGCGAGAAGACCGCGTGAGCTGCGCTACTTGCTCGGCAGGACGCCCTCGGTCGCCTGGAGTGCGCGGTTGATCGTTATCTGGGATATCGTAGCATAGTGTCCAGATATCTGCGCGATTGGCGTAAGCATCTCCCGGACGGAGATACATGTCGTACAGAACGACGGGTCCTTCATCGTCTTCTGGATGGGTACGAGCGCCTCGAGCTGCTTCGATGTCTCCATGACCTTGCCGTGCGTCTCCAGGGACGCATTCGCAAGTATCCAGTCTTGGCCGAAGAACGCGTTCATCGTCGTTTCGATCTGGTTCTCGAGGAGCTGCCTGAGATCCTGGATCACTCTAATGAAGTCCTTGCTCTTCTTGTAGCGGCTGTCTCCCAAATCGGTGAATGCCCGAGCGACGACCCGCCAGAGATCCCCAATGTTCTCCAGCTCCGACGCCACTACCCTGTCCTCGACGATCCTTCTCGGCTCCGTCTCTCCCACGCTGCTAGCGACCGTCCTGTCCTTGATCGCAAGCAGCAGTTGGCGGACGACCAGCCAGTACAGTCGGTCGACTTCCTCTTCAAGTCTCTTCACTTCGTCCGCCAGGCCGGAACCGCCGACGATGACGCAGTCGAATGAGAGCTTCTCCATCCTCGCAGTCAGGTAATGGAGCCTCCTGATGAGCCCCTCGATGGGGAATCTCGTGGGTTCCGCGAAATTCTCGATGGTCACGAACGTGGAACCCTGGTTGACTATCGTCAACCCCGTGAGTCGCTTCACGGCGTCATGTATTTCCTGCAGCTGCTCGGGGTCGATCTCCTCCCGGGATCTGATGCGTATCGTGTTCCTCCCGACGACGTAGCTGCCCGTGATGAGGCGGTGGAGGGAGCCCGGCACATCGCAGCTCTCGACATCGATTATGCACTCGGACTGCTCGACCGGCTGCTGGAATAGACCGGCCCTTATCCTCAAGGATCCGTCCTCCTCGCGCATGACGGTCACCATCGCGCCCGGGGTGAGCCTCAGACCCTCGGCCCAATCCTTCGGCAGGGAAATTCCCAGGCTCGAGTATCCTAGTTTCTGAACCTTCCGCGTCTCGATTTCCATCAATGGTATTCACTGCACGTAGGCATATATATGTATTGTAATACGCCGAGGTCCATTGTACGCATTTGGCGGGACTGCCCGTCTCAATCGGGCCTCAAGTCTTCCCCGCCAGCGAATGTCTGCTGCACGAGGTCGTACACGTCGCCGAACCCGCTCTGCACTTCAGCCGAGACCGGAATGAGGCGCTTGTATAGGCCGATCGACTCTATCGCCTTCAGGAACTCGATGTCCAGGACGGTCTTGGGCGTGGTCCCTTCTTCGACGAGCGCGTCGTGCAGCGCGTAAGGGTCCGTGGACCAATTCACTATCGTCTCCGTCTCCTCTTCGCTCAGCAAGTCCGCCTTCGCGAGAATGTTGATGAAAGGCAGCATGTGTCTGAACTGAGTCGTCGCGCTGAGGAAGATCGATGAGACGAGACCTGAGGCGCGCTTGACCAACGCAGGGTCGTTGAGATAGATGAGCACCGAATCGTCCGCGCCGAATGAATCGATTACGACCCTGCTCGACTCCCGGAAGGTGAATAGCTCCATCTGGCCAGGCGTGTCAATCAGGAAGTAATCAGTATCGAACTTTTCGAGGACCTCGACGATCTCCTTGATGTTCAGAGCGACCAGGTCCGCGCAGAGTATCTGCGCACCATTCGGTCCGAGACCCTGCTCCTCCATGACGTCCTTGAGCATGATCCAATCTCGGACATCGACTTCCGGCTCGTACGGTAGCTTCTCCGCGCCAGGGTCGAGGTTTACAGTGACCGCATCCAGCTTCTGTGACAGCATCCACGACTGGAACGCTTGGGTCAAAGTGCTTTTTCCGCTGCCGGCCGTCCCGATGAGGTAGAGGTTGCGGGCCATCGGGCAGGATAATCCGTCCTTAGTTATAGATACTCAGTTGGGACCGCAGAATAGGCAACGGGCCCGAAGGGAGTCTCGGAAGGTTTGCGCCTTCATTCGAACCCTTGACCTATCGGTATCCCGCGGTTTCCCCGAAGGAAAACCGATAAGAGCCGATCGCTCTACCTAGCTAAGCTACGGGCCCGCTCGCTTGACATGGATGCGCTCGTTTTAAACCTATCGCGGTTGAATTCGGCTGGACCAGATTGTCCGGCTGCGTGTGTGTCGCCGGACTACTCGACGAAGATCGCCGGTTTCCAAGGGGCAGACTGACCGGCCTTTTTCTTGGGGTCCACGATGTCCGGGGCCTCTGCGTCGAGCACAACCACGGCGCAACCCAGCTCCGTCTCCAGGAACTTTATCGATTCGCGCAGCATCGCCGTCTCGTCGAGTGTTTTTCTTCTCAGCTCCAGATTCTCGTGTGCCATCTTTCTCATGCTCTCAAGAATCTTTTGGGCAAATGCGGCGAGCTCCTTCGACTTCGCTTTCAGTTCAGGCGATTGCAGAGCCTCTCTCATGAAATCGCCCATTTCCGCCTTCCCGCGCAGCGAGATGTCAACCGCCATTTCGTAGACGCGCCGCTTCCAAGCCGGGGCAGTGAATATGGTCACTCTTCTCGGCGTGATTCCTGTGACCTTTATTATCTCCCGCACGTCCTCCACAAGTTGGTGCATGTATTCCTCTGCGAATTCGGCGGCGGCGTTGATAGCCGACACGTCAACTTCGGGATACTGTGCGGTCGACACGAACCCCTTGTGCCCGGTCGCTTCCCATATCTCCTCGGCCGCGTGCGGAACGAATGGTGTGATCAATCTGGTCTCGACATCCAGGAACTCGCGAAGGATGTCCGCATTGGGTACGCCGCCACACCTCTTCAGATACCAGGTCCATTGGCGCTGCAGGTCGAAGTAGCAGAGCCGGATGGCCGTCCTGTGCCACATCCCCTCCATGGCTTTGGCGGTGAGGCGGATGGTCCGATGCAGTACCGACCTGAACCATGCATCGAGCTCCCGCCATTCGCCCCTGGTCTCGTGATGTTCCTTTGCGTAGTCGATCAGCGAGAGGAGCTTCTTCCCTGCCGAAGCCGCGAACTCGTCATCGTAGCTCGGGTCGTCCAATCCTTCGCCGCCCTGGGCCGAGGCGAGCCTCACGACGTCCGCTCCGTGCTCTCGGATCACGTCCCTGAGGTACAGTGCCACGCCGTGCGACTTGGACATCCTGACATGGCCGATCTTGACAAAGCCGTTGACGCCGAAGCCCCTCGGCCAATGTTTCTCAGGGAACATCGCTGTGTGATTGAAAAGGCAGAAGGCCATGTGGTTCTGGACTAGGTCCTTGCCTGAGTGGCGGAGGTCGAATGGATACCAATACTCAAACTCCCGCCTCATCTCCTCGATAGTCTCGACGGGACGACCGGAAATCCTCGACGCTTCCTCGGACGACCCTTCACCAAGGAACACATGGTTGAAGACTTCGTCTGTCAGCGTCGCCGGGTCCAGCGCGGGATTGGCGGTGAGATGCGCTATCGTGTAGTAGGCCATGTAGATGGTCGAATCGGACAGCGATTCGATTACCCAGCGCTCGTCCCAGGGGAGCTTGGTACCGAGCCCTGCATGGTGCGTGCACGCCCAGTCGTTCAGCCAGCCCAGGACATGCTCGAATTGCTTCCTGACAGTGTCAGGATGGAGTGTCATCTGGCTCAGCGCATCCCCGGTCTTCTTCTTCCAATCGGGGTCGCCATAAGCAAGGAACCATTGGTCAGAGACGACTTTCACGGAGGCGCGAGTCCTGCAGCGGCAGATCACTTCTCCGCTCGCCTCCCAGAGAGTCGACGCCTCGCCCGCCTGGATCATCTCCCGCTTGATCTCGTCCTTGGCCTCCGCCACGTGCATCCCCGCAAAGCGCCCGCAGTTCTCAAGCATCACGCCTCGATAGAAGCCGGATGAATACACATCCTCCTTCGCCTTCTCGAGCTTCTCTCTCTCGTCTAACGACTTGATGCCGAGCTTCTCGCAGATCTCGATGGCGGGCAGCGGACCCCAACCCTCCATACGAATTATGGGGGTAGGTTCGATTTTCCTGAGTTCATCAAGGTTCAGGGCGTGCCTGTGCGCGTACTCTGCGTCTTCTCTCAGAGTCTTCAATGCTATCCAGTCGTCCGGCGCATCGGACGGGACACTGGTCACAATCCCGGTGCCCTTCGTCTGGTCGATGAACCTGGTCGGGAGGATGGGGATCTGGCGGTGGATCATCGGGGCTTCGCACTTCCCCCCGACCATCAGCTCCCCCCTTACCTCTTCGAGGAGTTCGACGTGCCTGTCCTGCTCTCTGAGCTTCTCCATCGCGCTCCGGCTCATCACCCACTCTTCCCCGTCGACCCTCGCGACGACGTACGTCGAATCTGGGTCGACCCAGAGGTTCGTCTGTCCGAACACTGTCTCCGGTCTCAGCGTTGCGGCGACTAGGAACTTGCCCCTCCACGGGAACTTCAGCAGTGTGAGCTCGACGGGGATCTCGCCCTCCCCCTCGTACCTGTCATGGTCCGCGACGGGCTGCTGGTCCTTGGGGCACCAGATCACCGGATGCTTCCCCGTCTTCACGAACCCCCTTTCGCGGAGCTTGCGGAACTGCCACCTCACGAACCTGTCATAGGCGGGGTTCAGCGATGTCGTGATGAAGGTGCGCGTCCAGTCGACCGAGGCGCCGTAGCTCGCGAGGTCCTTGCGGGCGGCATCGGGGAAGAAGCGCGTCCATTTCTGGATGTCAGAGAACGAGGGTATCTCGGATTCGGGGATTCCCATGTCGGCTAGGATCTTGATCTGGGCGGGATTCCCCTCCGCGACAAGGTTCGCCGCCGCCAGCACAGGCATCCCGGTGCAGTGGAAGGCCTGCGGGAACAGCACGTTATGCCCCCGCATCCGCTTGAACCTGGCCATGATGTCCGCGTGGAGGAATGTGACGCCGAAACCGATGTGCAGGTATCCGTTCATGTACGGATACGGCACATTGACGAAATACTTCGGGCGGGAAGGATCCGCCCGCGCCTTGAATAGCTCTGAGGCGGTCCAGCGCGCCTGCCACTTCTCCTCGATTTGCCTCAGTCTCGGATCCACGCTAGGCATTTAAGACGGAAACGACATTCTTCCCTTAACCTTTGTGCGAGGCTAGACCGAGGAAGCGTGCATAATTATCGAGCGAATTCTATGAAATTGCTCTCCGGTGCGCGGCGGGAACGAAACACGGGCCGCGACGGTCGTCGTAGACGACCGTCGACCCTTTGTCATATTTAGTATGCCGCATGGACAAAGGTTTAATAGTTATGAGCAGGATACAGCCCCCGCAAAACCTTGGCAACCCATAAGGAAAAGGTGTGACTGGCGTCATACCGGTCCTCGGGAACCGGGGAGGTGCGCGGATGGAGACCGGAGAACGAATATCCCTGCGGCTCGAAAAGGACAACCTGGAACTGATTGATCAGTTCCTCTTGGACAACCCAACCTTTGGGAACAGGAGCAAACTATGCAGGGAGGCCGTTCAGGCCTTCATAGAGATCGTGACTCAGGGCGGAAACACAGTCACCGTGAGAATACCGCGGCACTACCTGGAGCTGATCGACCACCTCGTCGTCGATGGCTACTACCTGAGCAGAGAGCACGCCATCGTGCGAGCGGTCGAGGAGCACTTCTCGAAGGACCGGCTGAAGAACGTAGACGAGCACAGGACGGAGATGAAGAAAATGACTGGAAAGATGGTCTCCGTCAAGCTCGACGAAAAGGACGAGGTCATACCGCCTTAGGGTTGCCGAGGAGGCAGGCACCGGAAGGCCAACTCCCGCGAGGTCCACAAAGCATGTCTCCCCCGGATAGACGCGCAGGAACCTGTTACGAAGGGATGGGATGTACTCCTTCGCCCGGGGCTGACCTTCTGGTGCTATTCGACCCTCGCCGGGGCCGGAAAAGAGCCACTGGAGGCATAACATGACAACAAAAGGACAAGTCAACGAAACGACCGTCTTGCTGCCCGACAGCGCAATGGACCCCCGCATAAGCGTCGTCGGTGTGGGCGGGGCAGGCTGCAACGTGGTGAGCGCGCTCTACGACAAAGAAATGCAGGGCCTCGAGCTCGTGGCGATAAACTCCGACGAGGAGTCTTTGTCAAAGTCGCGGGCCGATGTCAAGGTCCTTCTCGACCTCCCTAAGCAGGGACGATGCGGCGTCGAGGAAGCGGAGACCTCTGCCGAGGCGGCACGGGCCGCTCTGGAGAGGGCCCTCGATGCTGAGGTTCTGTTCCTCGTCGCGGGAATGGGCGGGAGGACGGGGACCAACATCGCGCCGGTGATCGCCGAGATGGCCAGCGGGAGGGACGCCCTCGTCATCTCAATCGCGCTAATGCCATTCTCCTCCGAGAGCAGGGTGCACGAGGCGTCGGAAGGCCTGCAGCGGCTCAAGGAAAGGAGCCACACCTGCCTGGTCGTCGACAACAACAACCTGCTCACTCTCGACGGACTCGGATTCAACGAGGCGATGACTCTCGTCAACCGCATGGTCGGCACGCTTATCGAGAGCGTCACGGAGCGCCTCACTCACCCGTTCGTCTCGACGCTCGCGGAAGAAGTGCAGTTGGCGGCCTCGACGTTCGGAGGAGCCGACGCGGAGCCCATGGATGTCGAGCTGGCGGAACCCGCGGGCGCGGTGGCCGAGGACGAGATGAAACCTGTCGGGTTCGACGACAGGGGATACATCGGATTCGCGTAGGTCCCACCTTCCTGCCCACGCCGTTCGACCCACCAAAGGGTTTTGAGCAGGCAAGGCCCTGCAGCTCGCGGTGAGTCGTTTGGGAGTCCACTCGAAGAGATTGAACCTCAAGACGCAGGGAGAATCAGAGATCCTCGATATAACCGAGAAGGTCTCCGCAGTGGTCAAAGGATCGGGTCTCAAATCAGGCATCGCCTGCGTTTTCACCCCCGGGAGCACATGCGCCGTTACCACTACCGAGTATGAACCTGGCCTACTGTCGGATATCCCGGCGGCGCTTGAGCGCATCGCCCCAAAGAACATCCAGTACCGTCACGACGAAAAGTGGGGAGACGGCAACGGTCACAGCCACGTGAGGTCCGCGCTGCTCGGGCCCAGCATCACGATTCCGTTTGATGAGGGAAGGTTGAACCTTGGAACTTGGCAGCAGATCGTGTTTGTCGAGCTCGATGTCAGGCCGAGGCAGAGGGAGGTAATCGTGAAGGTGATTGGGGAGCCGTGACATCCGCTTCAAGGGATCCCGGTAAGGCTTTTGGCAATGTTTAAGTGCGTCCCATCATTGGCACAGTGATAGGCGATACCGATTCCCGCAGACGTGCAGAACAGGAAGATACGCCACTCCTTCAAGCTCACCAAGGTCGGTGTGAAGGACGTCAGGAAACCGGTCAGAATCCGGCGCGCGGGGAAATCACTGACCCTTACTGCGGCCTTCGACATCTTTGTCGATCTGCCCGCCTCGCAGAAGGGCAGTCACCTCTCCAGGAATCTGGAGATAGTGGCGGAGATAGTGAACGAGAGCGTGAGGTCTCCGATGCCGGGCCTCGAGTTCGCCGCTGAGAAGATTGCGGTCGAATTGCTGAACCGCCACAGCTATGCGACCCAGTCTGAAGTATGGGCGAGGGCGGAATACTTCCTTGAGAGGACCGGTCCTGGCGGGAGGAAGAGCCTCGAGCCATACGAGCTCGTCGCCAAGGCGTGGGCCCACCGCAACAAGCCGATGTCGGTCTGCAAAGCCATAGGGGTGAAGGTGGTCGGGATGACCGCCTGCCCGTGCGCGATGGAAACCATCAGGGGCGACCTGGAGGCGGAGTACGGCAAGATCCCAGTGCGCCTGCCGACAATCACGCACAACCAGAGAAATATCACCAGCCTGATGGTGGATGCTCCCCCTGGCAAGGACGTTGAGGCTGACGAATTGATCGATATAGTCGAGTCATCCGTGAGTTCGCCCACATTCGAGATTCTAAAAAGGCCAGAGGAGGGCATGCTCGTCAAGCACGCTCACGAGAACCCCCGGTTCGTCGAGGATGTGGTCAGAGAGGTCCTCGCGAAGGTGGTGGATCGCTTCACGGCCTTGCCCGGCGAAGTCAAGGTTTCGGTCCGGAGCGAGAGCGAGGAGTCGATTCACAAGCACAACGCGTTCGCGGAGAGGGTAACGACACTCGATGAGTTGCGCCGCAAACCTTCCTGACGCTCCTCGAAATGCTGCGAAGTCAAGGCAGTCTGGAAGTCCCTGTCTCCTCGAATCGGGCGATTCAATGTCTCCCGCCACGCGACGCAGCTTCAGACGAACCCGACATAGATGACATTTGCCTGCGCCGTTGCGGCATGCTGCCCAATCGTTTCCATGGGGTGGACACCCGGAATGGAATCCTCCTACACCGGGACGGGGTCCTCCTAGATGTAGGCGAGGTCCGTCCCCGCCCGCGCGGGTGCCTGGACGGTCGTTATCGCTCCGGGCCGACGCGGACGGAGTCCTCCTGCACCGGGACGGGGTCCGTCCCGACGCGGACAGGAGCCTCCTACATGTGGACGGTATCCTCCTCGACCGAGGAGGAGTCTGTCCGGAGCAGATGGGGTCAGTTACGGTCGGGACGGCATCCTCCTCAATGTAGGAGGGGTCCTCCTCAAAAGAGGAGAAGTCGATTCCGATCGAGGAAACATCCGTCCCGGCCGTGCTTGGCTCACCGCCGATCGAGGCGGAATCGTCGCCGATCGCAGGAGTGTCCGCAACCATCGAGGCGGGATGCATGCCGATCCAGGCGAAGTTCATAACCGTCGGGAGAAGGTGCGCAAGCATTTGGTCGAAACCCGGTCAGAGGAGGACGATGTCCTTGCGGGTGCGGACCAGCTCTGTTCCGACCCGGGATGAGTCTTCCTTGGTCGGATAGCGATTGTAGTCATTGGGACACAATCGAGGAACGACGAGTTCGGGGTGGGATTGCCCATTGTCTGGGCTCACAGGAGTGCTGCCTTGACACTTGCACCCGCCGCGGTGGAAAGAATAATAAGCGCCGAGCATGTTCGGGCCCGATGATGCTACCCAATCTATGCGTTGTTTGCAATGCTCCCGCCACTCGCGCCTGCATGAAATGCGGGAGGATGGCGTGCGAGGCTCACTTCGTCGCTGCGACAGGCGTGTGTACCGCCTGCATGGGTGTGACTGCGAGACACAAGAAGTAGCCTTAGCTCGTCGAGAGAACGCGCTTCGCATCGTCCCGGGACAGCTTGAGCGCCTTCAGCGCGTAGTTGAGGCCCTTGGCCGCGATCATGTCGCGCGTCTTGTCATCGAGGAACTGTGCCATGACTATCGGGGCCTTCGTGGCGTATTCGACCGCGAAGCCAAGCCAGTATTGGGATGCGTTCTCCGGATCGGCCTCTGCGGCCTGATTGTACTGCTGCTCCGCCTCGTTGAACCGACCCATGTCCACGAGCAGCGTTCCCAGCGCCTCCTTGAACTGCGGGTTCTTGGGATCGAGCTCGATTGCCTTCTTGTAGAATCCGACGATCTGGTCCGGCTCGATCTTCGGCATGCCCAGGGCCGATTCCGCCTTTCCGAACCACGCCCAGGCGTTGCCCGCATCCAGCTTCGTGGCCTTTTCGAAGTGCGAATAGGCCTTGTCGTACTCGAGATTCGCGAGGGCCTGCTCCCCCGCTGCCATTTCCTCCTCGACGCCAGCCATGCTTATCGGGCATGGGACGAATGGAAGGCACTTAAACCTTTTTGCCAGATTGCCGCCGGTGAGAAGACCGGGAGGAGCCCTGATATTTCATGCTCACAGTTGATAACCCGGCGGCTAGGTTTATGTAGAGAGTGCCGAATCGAACTCATGTGTCTTTGCCGTCGAACCGGATGAAGATCAAGGTCTGCCTCGTCGGCGACTCTGCCGTCGGCAAGACCTCGCTTATCCATCGATTCGTCCATGATCAGTTCTCGGGCGAGTATCAGGCAACGATGGGGGTGAAGGTGCAGGCCAAGGATGTCCTCGCGAAATCGGTCGGCGGGAAAGAAATGGCCGTGAGGGTGACGATATGGGACATCATCGGGGAATCGACTCTATTGCAGGACCTCGCTCAGTCCTACTTCTTCGGGACGCAGGGCATCATCGCAGTATGTGACCTAACGCGGTTCTCCACATATGAGAATCTGCCAATCTGGCTGAGTTCCGTGCGGCGCACGGCGGGCGATGTGCCTATGGCCTTGGCGGTCAACAAGACAGATATCAAAGGCGAGGTCATCGTCCTTTATGACAAATACCAAGTTCAGCAGTTTGCCGAAGCCATAGGGGCGAGGTGGTATATGACCAGCGCGAAGACGGGCGAAAATGTCGAAGATATGTTCACTGCGTTGGCGACTGATATCATCACGCGAATGAACCCGCAGAGAGACGAACCCTGCATGTGAATAGGGAGCTTCTGTTGCGTGCCTAGGGTCTGAGGGGATGTCTCCTCAACCAGTCGATGTCGCTGAGGTATAACTCCCTGATGTCCTTTATGCCTTCAAGCGCCATGACGAGCCGTTCGAGGCCGAGCCCCCACGCCAGCACCGGATGCGTCACTCCGAGAGGGGCCGTGACCTCGGGACGGAAGATGCCAGCCCCGCCAAGTTCCATCCACTCGCCGCCGAACAATACCTCCGGCTCTAAGCTTGGCTCGGTATAGGGGAAGTAGCCTGGCCTGACTCTCACCCCCTCCGCACCCATCTGCCTGTAGAACTCTTTGATTGTGCCGATCAGCATGCCCAGGCTCGCCGCTTCCTCCATGATTATTCCTTCGACCTGGTAGAACTCGGGTAAGTGGGTCGCGTCGAGGGCGTCCCGCCTGAATGAACGGCCAACGCTGAACGCCTTGACTGGTGGATTCGGGTGAGCGTAGAGGTACTGCACGGAGAGGGGCGTGGTGTGCGATCTCAGTACAGCCCTCTCTGCCTCGTTCCTCTGCCAGGAATAGCCCCATCCCGTCGAGCCTGTGCCCCCCCCCGACTGATGGACTTCCGCTATCCGGGCTACGAGAGAATCCTCGGGCAACTTCATTCTGCCCGCGCCTTCGAGATAGAAAGTATCGAGCATATCCCTCGCTGGGTGATCCTGCGGCTGGAAGAGAGCGTCGTACACCCAGAACGACGGCTGCACGAAGTCTCCGGTCATCTCGGTGAAGCCCATCCTCAGGAAAATCTGGCGGACCCTGTCTATGTACCTCGCGAGCGGGTGATGCTTCCCCGGATATACGGACGGAGCGAACGCGGTCACATCATAGGGTCTGATTTCCACCTTCCTCCACTTCCCCGTGGAGAGCAGGTTCGGAGTGAGCTGGGCGACCTCCTCCTTGAGTTCCACGCCCTTCCGGAGAATCGCCTCGCCCTCGGCGGTGAGCGATATCTCCCTCCGCACAGCCTCTCTCTCGCGGATTATTTCCTGCCTGCCTTTGAGCATGCGGAGGACTTGCGGGTCTATCGCTTCCTCAGGCAGCTCGCTCTTGCCAAGGTCCTGCAGCAGCGCCTCGTCCGCCTCCTTGCCCGTGAGGGCAAGCCTCCCCTTGTCCGCCAAAGTAACCTTGGTCTCACCGGCGACCTTATCGATCGACAGCCATCCCTTCTTCCTTGCCCAGCCGAGCGCAATCGTGAAATCCTTCTCATCGAGGCCGCTCTTCATCCTGAGCTCATCGAGCGGGGGTGAGCCCCGCAGCTTGTTCAGCGCTTTCAATAGGACGCGCTCGGGCAGGTTCTTGGTGGCCCACTGCTTTCTGGCGAGTCCGTAGTACCTCACCATCCTCTCCTTGACCGAGACGAGCCCCTTCGCCTGCAGCCAGGACGCAGCGTTCATGACCTCGACAAGCTCCCTGAACTTGCCCGCCTTCTGGACATCTGCGGGGGTAGCCTTCCCCGTCTCGCCCAGCGTCAGCAGGACTCGCTTCTCGAGGTAGCTCAGACTCACCGCCGCTCCTTGCGACATCGTCTTCGCGGATATGGCGGGCGCGATAAAACCCTTCCGCAAAGGAAGGCGTTGTCAAGAACTTAGTGATGAAAGACGACGCGGACGACGCCATCATCTTTGCTCCTATGGAGAACGGCCATTCTCGAGGATGTGAGTATGACTCGGAAATCCCTAAAGAATTGACAACGCCGCAAAGGAACCACTCGATTCTCACTCCTGATACCCACATCATTGCATTCTTAAGCGGAAATCGAGGTGGCGACTCCGTTGATGCTTCGGACTATCAGTGCACCTTCCACAGTTGGAGAATTGGCCTCCGGTCCGCCCTCAATTGACGTGTTCCCCGTCAATTATTCGATTCTCTTGGCTGGTCCCCCGGGCGTCGGCAAGTTCGAGTACTTCCTGGATTTGGTCAAACAGTCGCTCGAGCGGGGGAAGAGAGTCGTCTTCGTGACATTGGACATCCACCCTGCAGAGGTGAGGGAAAGGGCGAAGGCAATAGGCCTCGACATTGAGAACTTCGAAGGCCACACCTTTCTCTTTGTCGACTGCTATTCGGCGATGTCGAGCGATAAGCATGAACACGACCCTAAGAGAAGGCTGTACGAGGTATCGAGCTTCTCCAACCTTGAAGGGATTGGCATGGCGATGGCGAAGGCGTCGAACGATCTCAAAACGCCTATTATGATCTTCTTCTACACCTTATCGACGTTGTTTCTTCACAACTCGCAACAGGCGATTGCGAAGTTCATGCAGATCATCACGTCGAGGGTCAAGACGAACCTCGGATTCATTGCCTATGCAGTCCACGAAGGGGTTCACGATCAGATGATGGTCAACCTGCTCAGATCGCTTGTCGATGGCGTGATCGAGGCGAGATTCACTGAAGACCTCAGACGCGAAATTAGGATTCATCATCTGCGCGGCCTCCGAGCGAACACGTCGTGGGTCTCGATTCAGCAATCGGATGGAATCGAGGCCGGCAATATGACCGGGAGCGTTTCAACGAGGAGACTCGAACCATGAGTTCCGTGACTAGTGTTAAGGAAGCGAGCCGGGAGAAGGCGATGACGGGCATACAACTGCTCGATGAGAAAATGAACGGCGGTTTCCCAAGGAACTCCACGCTGCTCCTTTTCTCCGAGATACCGGCCGAGAAGAGAATTTTCGCTGAACAATTCGTCATGGCGGGCGTCAAGAACAACGAGACATGTCTCTACGTCGATTTCTTCAGAGCACCGCAACTCGCCCGAAGGGAGTTCACCAAGTTCGGGACATACCCGGAGGACAAACTGATAATCGTCGACGCCACGTCTTCGCAGCTATTGCTACCTTGCACGGAGAAGTATGCCATCAAGGATGTCGGGAATCTCGAAGGAATCCTTGACGTCGTCAGCAAAGCGATAAGAGAGATGAGGCCGCAACGCATTGTGATAGACTCCGTAGAGTTCCTCGCGGACCGTTTTCCCGAGGAGAAGGTTTTGGACTTCTGGCGGAGATTAAGCGCTGAGGCAAGGGAGATTGGCTCCACACTCTGCTTCCTCTTCATCAACTGGACCTACGACTCTTCAGGCATAAGCAGCATGAGAGACATGACAGACTATGTTGTGGAATTCCAGAGCATCATCAGCGGCGGTGTCGTCAGGAGCTTGATGCGAATAGAGGAGTTGAAGGACGGCGGCTTCAAGACCAACTGGGTCCCATACACATTCAGGGACATCGTGGGCGTGACGGTCTATTTCCCTCGCATTCTGGTAACGGGGCCATTCAATGCCGGAAAATCCACGGTCGTCAAGAACCTCTGCAACACTTCCATCAGCATCGACAGAATGGGAACCACGGTCGCGTTCGACTATGGGAATGTTAACACGATGGGGCTCGAGGCCGAGGTATTCGGGACTCCAGGGCAGGAAAGATTCGAGTTCATTTTCAAGATATTCGCGCGGGAAGTCAGTGGGATTCTTCTTGTCGTGGATGCCTCCCGCCCGGAGGATTTCGAGAGAGCGAAGAGCATGTTGAAGCTAGTCGGGCCCGGCCTTCCGTTTGTCATTGTGGCCAACAAGAGCGATCTCCCCGATGCTCTGTCTCCTCAAAGGATCAGGGATGCGATTGGCCTCGGCCAGGATGTCCCGGTCGTATCCTCCATCGCGACGCGCGGCGTCGGCCTGAAGGAAGCCTTCAAGCTGTTGGCTCAGCAGATCATAGGAGTGAAATAGGTGGTCGTTGCGACTGCCCGCGGGACATTGGACGAGGCGTTGGCACAGCTTCGGCGGCTGTCGGAGGTCTTGGCAGTCATCGTCGCCCAGAGGGACGGTCTGGTCATAGCAGCTAATTCATCCAGGCGCCTAGAACCGCGCAAATTGGCCGCGATGGCTGCATCAATCGTCGGTACGAGTGAGATGGCTGTGAGCGAACTCGAACAGGGCGCATTCAGAGAGGTCATGGTCCAGAGCGACGACGGCACTGTCCTTGGAGTTGGCGCGGGCGAAGAAGCGATTCTCATCGCATTAGTCGGGCGAGATGCCAACGTCGGCTTGGTGTCCCTGAGTCTGAAAAGGTCCGCGAAGGAGATAGAGGAATTCCTCAGTACAGCCGGGGGGAAGGAGATTCTGGAAAGCCTCCATGGGGGCCCCGTCGGATGAGGGAGGTGTGGGTAGGGTTGAACGCTATTGCCGACGAGATAAGGGAGATAAGCGATGTGATGGCGTTTGCCCTTGTGCGTCGCGATGGCACCATAGTCACTCACGGATTGATGAGCAGTGCCGACCCCAAAGTCGTCGCGGCCATGACCGCTGCGATATCCGGCACCGCAGAGCTGGCGACGGAGCAGCTACGGCAGGGGCGGTTTCTGCGCACCATCGTGGAATGTGAGCACGGCAAGATACTGATTACAGATGCCGGGCGCCAGGCTTTGCTGGTGTTCTTGGTTTTCTCAGATGCAAACCTCGGCTTGGTCTTGATGCAACTGGAGAAGGTCGGCAGGAAAATCGCGGACATGCTGGATCGAAACCTGAGTCCGCACGGTGGAAGTGGTGTCGATGAAGAGACATTGTTCGTGGATCGAATGGAGTGAGAGGTGACCGAATGGAAAACGTCAAGGTGGAGACTGGTATAGAAGGGTTCGACGAGGTGCTTGGTGGCGGCATCCCGAAGGGTCACGTCGTTCTCATCTCGGGATTGCCTGGGACGATGAAATCCTCGATAGCATACGCGATACTTCATCACAACTCGAAAAGCAAAGGTTCGAAGTGCCTTTACGTAACCCTTGAACAGACCAAGAAGAACTTCTGTCGACAGATGGAATCGATGGGGTTCGATGTGGAGATGACCGAAGGGGACCTCCACATCGTCGACGTGGGCTCGATGCAGAAACAGACCAAGAAGAATGCAACCGTTCCTTGGATGGAACTGTTGAAGAAGTTGCTCGAGACCAAGAAGAGGCTTGATGGGGTCGATTTGATTGTCCTGGATTCTCTTGAGGCTCTCGATGTGCTTGCACAGTTTGAGAATCGCCGAACCGCTCTTTTCCATTTCTTCGAATGGCTCCGGGACCTTGATGCGATCTCTTTTGTCCTCACAGAAGCACCCCCTGAACAAACACTGCTGGGACTTGACCAGTCGTTGCCCAGAAACGACGAAGGTTTTCTCTCAGACGGAATCTTGCACCTCAAGATGCATCAGGTAAACGACATAGATATACAACGACGTCTGCGAGTGGTGAAGATGAGGAGCGCAAATCACAGGATGGGATTCTTCGCGCTGGTCTTCGAAGATGGCAAGTTCAGCGTGACCAGAGCTCTCAGCGCGTAGGTAGAACATGACAACGACAATCACTTGCCCTTTCTGCAGATCGGTGAACAAGCCGACCGCGATGAGATGCAGGATATGCGGACAGCGAATCCGCGAACATAAGAAAGATGAAACGGGCACGTCCAAGACAGTCGTGTTGGAGCGAGCGATGAGCGGAGAGATATTCTCTGCAATCATGGGCAAAGTGGATCGGAAAGAAGAGCCCAGGTCCGAGAAGGTCGATGAGGAGCAACGGGAGAAAGAAGGCGGGGAGATGGATAAGAGGACGTCAGACCTCGATGATGATTTGAAGGAGATCGACAGCAATCTGAAGAGCGCCGCATTATTGTTGGCAGCCGAGGACGATGCTGACGGTGAATCGGAAGCGGCCAAGGATGAGGAATCCCCCATCGTGGACAGCGATTTCGTTGAGACGCCTTCCAAATCGAGAAGGACGAAGACTGCGCGTGTCATGAAGCGGTTCGTCTTTGCCGCTCCACCCAATGTCATAATCAACATCAACGCCCCTGGCATTGCCCAATCAGCCGCGTCAGCGTCTGATGATCTACCAGCGCCAAAAAGGACCCGCGCGTCGTCCGACAATCAAGCGATCGGACATCCACAAGAGGCCCGAGTCAGGATGGAAATGCCGCGAATCAAAACCTACATCGAGGGATTCGATGAAGCTTTGGATGGCGGCATCCCGGAGGGTCATGTGGTCATCATATCCGGTTCCCCTGGAACCATGAAATCGACACTCTCCTTTTACATCGCCGCCAGCAATGCAGTCATGGCGGGGCGCAAGGGGCTATATGTGACTCTTGAGGAAAGTGGCGGGAGTCTTCTCAGGCAGGCATACTCCGCGGGAATACCGCTCGACAAGATAGGAGAGAATCTAGGGATAATCGACCTGGCTTCTCTGGGAAGGAAGCTCAAGAACACCCGCCAGGACTGGTTGAGGTTATTGAAGTACCACATAGAGAAAGCCTTGGAACACGGGGATTACAGGATTCTGGTGCTGGACTCATTGGACGCGCTTGAGGTGCTCGGCAGGTTCAAAGAGCGTCGAAGAGAGATTTTCGATTTATTCCAATGGCTGAGAGATCTCAAGCTCACAACGCTGGTCATCGCGGAGCGACCGGATGTAATCCTAAATGGCAACGTCATCCAAGGTCGCTGGGATGAGGAGTTCCTGGCTGATGGCATCATACAGCTGAGATTACACCACGCGACCGATACAGACGTACATCGAAGGATCAGGTGCGTCAAGATGAGGGGCACCCGTCACGAGACGAACTACTTGGCCATGCTGGTCGATGATGGGACGTTCCGCGTGACCAAGGCATTGAGTTCCTGAGGTGACCTGTGCAGGAACTATTGCCCACGCACATCAAAGGGTTCGACAAGGCAATCGGCGGAGGAGTGCCGCGAGGGCACATCATCCTCCTGAGAGGCGCCTGGCACGATGAAGTCGTCTCTCTCCTACGCAATCCTCCATGAAAACGCTTCGAGGGGCATGCGAGGAATCTATGTTTCGCTTGAACAGCACACATCGATCCTGCTCTATCAGATGAACCGACTTGGTTATGACAAGGGCGTTTCATTGGAGAACCTCAGTATACTTGACCTCGCCGCTTTGAGGACCAAGGCCAAGGAGTCGGAGACTCCATGGATCGACTTCTTCAAGATGTATGCGTCAGGTCTCAGGAAGACATTCGGCTTCCGCTTGCTTGTTCTTGACTCGCTCGACGCCCTGGAAATCCTCGCGCGCGTCAGGAACTACATGAATGACATTTTCGGACTTTTCAGCTGGTTGCGGGACTTGGATTGCACGGCGATTGTCATTGGAGAACTCGCCTCGTCAAGTTCTGACAGGGGGGCACAGGAACATCCGGGCTTCAGCAGACAGAGAGAGGACTACCTGGCCGATGGAATAATGCACTTGAAGCTCGAGAAGCAGGGCGAGTTCGGAATGCAGAGGCGCTTGAGAATCGTCAAGATGCGAGGGACTAACCACAGCACATCATATCACG
The DNA here is from genome assembly GCA_017885655.1 of Methanobacteriota archaeon. Taxonomy (GTDB): domain Archaea; phylum Thermoplasmatota; class Thermoplasmata; order RBG-16-68-12; family JAFNFQ01; genus JAFNFQ01. Next base: position 27,814 of record JAFNFQ010000038.1, read on the forward strand.
CGATTGTTTTCGACAAGGGGTTCAGAGTGACCCAGGTCGTCTCCTAGTCCCTCAGCATGAACTCCTCGACATGATCTCGCGCCTTCTCCCGCCTTTCATGGTGCTTCGCAAGGAACGCGACCACCTTGTCGGCCAGTTCGGCCTTGCACTCCCCGCATAGTCGCGCACCCGACTTGCACGTGTCGTGGACCACCTTCAGATGGTCCTCGTCGGGCTCAAAGATGTACTGGTAGTTCGCGTAAACGACGCAGATGTCCGGATTCGCACCGAGCCTCCTCTGTTCTTCGAGAGTCGCCCTCCCGCCGGTGAGGGCGTTCCCGATCTTCCTTCGCGTTTCCTTCTCGCTGTCCGCCGCGAAGATCACAGTCTCCGGCTGGGATGAGGACATCTTCGCCCCGAAACCCTGCAGGCTCGGCAGCAGCTTGCAGTGAAGCAGCGCGGGCTTGTAGAACCCCAGCAACGGGGCGACGTCCCTCGTGATCCTGAAATGCGGATCCTGATCTATCCCGCAGGGAATAATGCAGGGGACGTTCTTCCCCTGCTCGATGCTCTCCAGGAAGCAGGGCACGGCCTGCATGCTCGTGTAGAATATCTCGCCGATGTTGTTGCTGTGCTCGAACCCGAAGACCGCCCTGGTCGTGCTGAATGTGACGTGTTTCGCGACTCGGACGGCGACGGGATACATGTGGTGGATGTACTCGGTATCGAGGAAGATCCTGGTGAGCTTCGGATCGAAACCCGTAGCGATGATATCCAGGATGTTGTCATAGGCAATTCTCTTCGCGTCATTCAGGGACTCGAAGTCCTTGAACAGGAATTTCTCGTCGTCGGTGATTTGGAAATAGAGCTTCACTTGGAACTTTGCCTGCAGCCACCTGGTCAGAATCCACGGCAGCATGTGACCGAGGTGAATCCCGCTGGACGGCCCGCGCCCCGTGTAGAGGACGAATCTGTTGCCCTTTTCGTATTCGTCGAGTATCCAGTTGAAGTCCCTGTGCGAGTAGAAGATGCCCCTCGACAGCATCGGGTGAACATCGCCTGCGATCTTCCTCACGCGCTCGATCAGCTCCGGCTGGATGGGCTGTGTGCCAAAACGTTCGATGAGCTTGGCGTAGTCAATGACGCCATGGACTTCCCACGGCGTGACGACGAAATCCTCGGCCATCTTGCCCGCCATGATGCGCCCCGTAGATAAATGTGCTACCGAGGCCACCGCCAGATTGCCGCCGCGCAGTTTCAGACCATGATCCCGTGGCGGCTCCGCATGGTCGCCTCGGATTCGCCGAGCTTCTCCATCACCATCGCCACGATCCCATCAAGGAAGACGAGCGTGGCGTCCTCGAACAGCGTCCCCAGGGGGGCGAACTTCGCAGTCTGCTGGTTACTCTGGTCCGGTATGCAGATTGCCACGTTCGACGCGTGCGCGAGCTTGCTCGTCGGGTTCCCCGTGATGGTAAGGACGGCCGCCCCAACCCTTCTCGCGATGTTGGCTGTCTGGATCGCGGACATAGTTGCGCCTGTGTTGGAGACGATGAGCACCATGTCCCCGCTTTCCACGATCGGCGTTATGGTCTCGCCGACGAAGAACACGTCGAGGCCGAGCTGGACGAGCCTCATCGCGAACGCCCTGGCCACGAGCCCAGACCGGCCGACGCCGTAGACGAAAATCTTCTTGGCCGAGGCAATCATCTCGACGACCTTGGAGACTTCCTGTTCGTCCGTCTGCTTCAGCATGCTCGCTATCTGCTCGTTGATGTAGCCCGCCGCGTTGTGGGCGAGCGTCATCTGGCTTCCTTCCCGCCCTTCACTTCCTGGACACCCTTGCCAAGCTTCCTAGCGAGGACTCTCTCGACTATCATCTTCATGTACATCGCGTCATGCTCCAGCAGTGGAGACGAGGATATCAGAGTCACTTGGTAGGAGTCGTCCATGATGCACTCGGCAAACGGCTCGAACCTCAAATCCCCCTTCTTGATCGGCGTGTAGCGCTGCTCGTTGCCGCCCTCGTGTTCCACGCCAGAGAAGTGCACGTAGAACCTGTCGCCGGTGAACTTCTTCGCCTTGGCGAGCGCCTTGACGAAGTCCTCCTTCTCGCGCAGGCTCCCTCCCTCCCTGGCATGCATGTGCGCGAAGTTGAGAACGGGGACGACACCCTTCACGTTCCGGCAGAGCGTCACTATCTCCTCGTAGTCGCCGAAAACCTCCTGCCTGCCCGAGTTTTCGATCCCCAATTTGGGCGTTAGACGATTCTTCTTGTACCAGTCCCTGAGCATTCGGAGGTTGGATGTGACCCTCTTCATCGCATCCTTCTTGGCGTACTGACCGTAGAGCCCCAGGTGCGTGATGACCAGCTCGGCGCCGAGGGCATCCGCGAGCAACCCACCCCACTTGATGCTGTCGACGCTTTTCCCGCTGAGCTGGTCGGTTCCCGCAAGGTCCATGTAGTAGGGCGTGTGGAGCGACATCTCTATGTCCAGATCCCTCGCGAGGCGGCCGAGTTCCTTCAGCTCGATGTAGTCCCTGGCGATGCCGCTGGCGAGGGAGCGCAGGACGTCGCCCTTCTCAATCTTGATGTCGAGCCCGATGAGCCCTTCCTCTTTCTTGCCCTTCTCCCGTATGACCTCCACGACCAGTTCGCCTGGGATTGTGGCGGGAGTCTTCCCCACATCATCATCGGTGGCGAAGCGCTCGTTCGTGTTGACGCGGACAAGCTGGGCTTCGAGCGCGGTGAGACCGAGGTTGTGGACATCCTCTATACCATCTCTAAGGGTTCGGCCCTTGCACGATAGAGGAATACCCGAAGGTCCAAACCGTATCATCGACTCACCGGGAAGGGCGGCTTTATGCAGGTACTATTATTTAATTGGTGCCCTGATTAACAGCTTTGGCG
>JAFNFQ010000039.1 GCA_017885655.1 Methanobacteriota archaeon
TCTTGAGTCCGAGGTACTCGTCCACGGCCTTGCTGTCCTCTATCCTGTCCCTCAATCCCCGCCACGTCTTCTTCTCCAGCTCCCTTACGGCGCACAGGAGAAGATGTTGGTGGACGGTGAAGTCCTTCTTCGAATACTTGCTTAGAAATAGCGGTACGCGCATCCTCTTCAGGGCCACCGCTCCGGCCTTGAGGGTGATGGCAATTCCCATCCCATCGCCTCTGACACCCGGGGCGATGGCTCTCCATCTACATCAAAGGATTTCTACAAACCCGCAAGGCGGTCCAGCTAGGCCGGCGGCGCTTGGGGTGGCGTGCCTTCAGCCGGAGGCCCTTTGAAATGCTGCACGATGTCCTCGGCTAGCTTCTTCGAGATACCCTTCACCAAGCTCAATTCATCTGCAGTGGCCTTCCTCAGGTCGTCCACTGTCTTCAGTCCCGCCTCGTAGAGCGCCCTAATCTTGGCGGGCCCTATCCCTTTGACCTCGTCGAGCTCCCTCGAGAGCAGGCCCTGCGCGATTCCTGCGATCCTGGCGTCCAGATGGTCCAGCCTGCCCTTCGTCTCGGGATTATCCATCTCGATGGTGAGCGCCTGCTTGTAGGCCACGCGCGCCTCGTCAAACCGATCCATCTCTCCGAGGGTGTCGCCCTTCATGATGAGGCCTCTGACATCCGCCGGACTGACCTCGATGAACTTCTCCGCGGAGTCGAGCGCCTCGGTCAGATGGCCTTCCTCCAGATGCAGCTTGGCCCTCTCGAGCAGCGCGCTCGGATTGTTTTGCTCTATTGAGAGGACTGCGTCCAGAGCGGCTATCGCCTCCTCCCTCCTGCCGAGGCGCCTGAGCACTCCAGCTTTCCCCGCCAAGGCTCTCGTGTTCGACGGTTCGTATCTGAGTATCTCCTCATAGAGCGCAAGGGCGCCGTCGTAGTTGCCGGACGCGGTCGACACCATCGCCCTCGAGAGTATCGAGGCGACGTCCAGCCTTGCCCTCTCCAGCTTCGTCTTCAGGCCAGCGTTGTCGGGCTGCAGGTTGAGCGCCGTCTCGTAAGCCAGGGCGGCGTCGTTCCTCCTGCCCTGGGCCATGAGCACATCGCCTTTCCAGCCGAGCGCCTCGACATCGGCTGGCTTCAACTGCAGGTAGGCGTCCAGTGTCCTTGCCGCGTCACCCCACTGCTGCAGGTCAATGAGGAGCCTCGACTTGCTGTGCAGTGCCTTCTCGTTCTGGCTCTCGACCGCGAGCACTTTGTTGAAAGCATCGAGGGCCTCCCTCTCCCTCGCGAGCTTGACGAGGACAGCGCCCCTCGCGAGCATCGCGGTGATGTTCGCCGGTTCGAGAGCGAGGGCGGAATCGAAGTTCTTCAGGGCACCCTCGAGGTCGCCGTTTGTGAAGCACTGCGACCCATCCTCTATGAAGACATCAAACTCCTTGGCGGGCACCGGTGGCGCGCCCTTCTCGACTTGAGTCCCCGCTCCGGGCAGCCAAGGGACATGATCCACTGGTGGCGGAGGCGTCTCGGCCCCCGGCACAGGCGGTGGCGGGAGGTCCGGAGCCATTTCAGGAGGCGGCGGGAGATCGCCTGCCTCAGCAGCACCCTCTGCCTTTGACCTGATGTCGTACCTACTGTAGACCTGCTCACCCTTGTCGACTTCCTGATCGTACTCGAAGCTGTATATCGAGGCGGAGGCGTACTTCTTCTTGATCGGCATCAGGTGGATTACCCAAGCGGCGCTCAGTCCAATGAAAAAGACCAGGATGACCGGAACCCACAACGTGAGGACGGAAGACATTCGGACGTGGATGATGATCTCATAATCGGCCGACCCCGCCCCCATGTTCTCGAGAGTCATGTTGAAAGTATGTATGGCGTCGCCTTCGTTGTAGCCGGTGGTCTGGAGGAACTTGTCGGGCTGCAGGTTCTGCTCTGCTACCCTCGAACCGTCCATGAAAACCCTAACACGCAGATACGCGTTTGAGGAAGGCACATTCGTGATCTTGAACCACTCGACCTTGCTCAGACCGAGGAAATCCTGGTTGGAGAAATCTGAGATTATCACCGTGTCTCCGGACGCCACCCGCCCTGTCTTGGTCTGAGACAGCTCGCCCGAAACGAAGTCTGATGTCGGAGGAATTAGCAGTATCGCCATCAGAGTCGCAGCGACGATTATGGTCCATATGGCCCTCTTCTGCGAGTTGTTGGCCATGAGGAACTTCTGGCCATCCCTCTTTGCGTACTTGATCTCTAGGTCCCTGAAGGATATTGAAGTCGCTATGATCACGAGAAACATGATCATCAGCCACGGGAAAACGGCGTCCAGCGGCATGTAGAAAGGCTTGAGTCCGGCATTCCCTGACCACCAGATGAAGGCCCAGCCCACGACCATGAGTATGATGACGAAAAGGAAAATCGCACGCTTCAGATTCCTGATGCGAACGAGGTGGTAGCCGCCTTCCAACATCTCCTGATACGGTTTCATGCGGATACCTGAGGGATGGTTGCAAGGCCACGGCAGGTCAGAAACACCGCGGCGTACTCCGGGACTTCAGTTAGCCCCTCACTCAGATTAAAAGTTTCCCCTCTGAGTGTCAGCCTCGTCGCCTTGGCGACCTCGACCCTGACTGGGTCATCACGGAAGGCTGGCGGGACCGCGTCCCTCAGAGGCCTGAAGTCGTCGAGCTGGTCTCGCGTCATGCTGACGACCATGAAGCCGGTCTTCCCGTGTAGCGACGAGACCAGGCGTATGAGACGCTTGACGTCTGATGTGACTGGTTCGTCGGTCTCCCTCTTCCCGAGGTCGACCGCGGCCTGCAGATAGATCTTTCTGAAATCATTCAGATATCGGTCGGAGGGGAAGATGTCGATCCTGCCCTCCCTGAGCTTGTCAATCCCCCTCTGCCCTCCTTTGACAGGAGCGAAAAGGGTCTTGTATATTTCTTCTGCGGCTTTGGGTCCGACCCGGTCGAAACCACGGAGATGCTGGATTGCCTCGTCCTTGCTCATCGACTCAAGACGCTCCGCCTCTGCTATGATTCCCCGCCCGACTCTCCGACGCCATCCGGGGTCCTTCGAGGATGGCATCGAGTAACGATATTTCGCACCCCATCGGCTCACATCGTACGCTTCTCGTTTGATGAATGATCCGGGGTCCAGGTCGGTCCCCGTGATATAGTCCACGATCTCTCTGCGCTCGTGAGCGCCCAGGGGCCAGAGGTGCGGGTCCCTCGCGTGGATGTGGTAGCCACGGCCTCCAGAGAAAGATATCGAGATGTACTTCTCATCGAGGCCGAAGTCCCCGAGCAGATACTGGTCCACGATCTTCTTGATCTCCCCCTTCACCTCTTCCAGCATTTGTTCATAGGGCATGCCCTTGACCCTCGCGATGTGGTCTGCGTCCAGGTCGAAGATGAGGTCAGCGCCGAGCCAGCCCTTCTCCTCCATCGTAGGGGCGTCCGGTCTCTGGTAATATGCAGCAGAGTGGTAGGCGTGGGCGGGGGTCCTTGTCACGAGGTATTCCTTCAGGTCCTCGGCTCTCGCGAAGCCCAGATGCCTCTGCACCATGTCGCTGTCGTAGAACATGAAGCCGTACTCGCGGCGGGCGAACCTTGGCGGGAGTTTGAGTTCGACCTTGTCGTAATATCGCCTGAACATCGCCTGGATCCAGCGGATGGTCAGGGCTTGGGTGCGCTGGTCCGTCTTCTCCTTGGGCAACGAGCGGGCTAGGGTCGAGTTTCCTCAAAAGGGTTTTGGAGAGTTGTACGAATGGCGGGCGTCGCAGACCGGGCTCTGGGGCATGCCTGATTCTCCGCTTGGCGGGTTGTTTGCCACAATCGGACGTGCTAGCGTGGACGCGCTCCCGTCAGAGTCTGGCATGGGATGCGTCACACAACCGCCATATATCCGCAAGGGCGATAGGACGCCAGACTTGGAGGTGTCACACGGCCGCGGCCCCGGGCAAGCGAGAGGCAAGACGGTGTGCACATGGCTGCGCCGTGTCCCTTTTTCATATTCCGGCTCATATCCTCGACCGGCTTATGACTGCTTGGCGGGCATTCGATGGTTGAATGCGACGATGTATTATTCCGCCGCAAACAAGACCGGCATGTCTCCAGGAATACAGCAGACACGGAAGAGCGCCCATCAGCCGATTGGATTCCACTTCTCGACGATCCGCGTCCAATCCCGGACGACCCTGGCGGACCTTGAGAACACCCAAACGCACCTCCAGCCGACTCGATCCCGTATCCAGCCGATCCTGGCGGACTTCGAGAAGATCCGAGCGCACCTCCAGCCGATCCACTCCCTTATCCAGCGGATCCAATCGGAGTCCCAGACATTTGTCTGGAACCTCCAGACAGTCTTCTGGAAGCTCCAGACGGTCCGCCGCAACCGCCAGACGGTCCGAAGCGAGTCCCAGACAGTTGTCTGGAAGCGTCAGAAGGCTCCAACCCCCCTCTGACCACCCTCCGCGACCGCCAGACGGTTGTCTGGAAGCCCCAGACGGTCTTCCGAAGGTCCCAGACGGTTGTCTGGCGGCAGCAGAAAGTCGTCTGGCGGGAGGTTCGGGTGGTCCGGACCTCCATTCGGGCCTCTGATGGTCGAAAATGGTCGTCTGGAACCGCCAGACATCTTTCTGGAGGTCCCAGACGGTTGTCTGGAAGCCCCAGACAGTCGTCCGGAAGCAGGTTTTGACTGTTTGCAGGTAGCCATGGATCGTGCGGAAGACCGTGCAGGTCGTCTGAGGAGTCCCGCCAATAATCCAGCAATTCGTGCGGATTGTTTGAGGATTCGCGGCAATTGTCCGGAGAGTGAAATCAAGCCGCCAGAGAGTCACCCAGACTGTGCGAAATATCCCGCAACCAGCACCGGTCTCTGGGACTCCGTCCTATCGTATTCCTCACATTCGATCATGCCGTGGATCACTCGTCCCCACCAAAAAGCCTTTAATCTACAACGTGCATAATCCTTGATTTCTCTCCCTCTGGCAAGGAAAACATGATGATAAGAAGAGTAACGCAGCAACACACCAAGGAAGAGGTCCTCGCCCTCCTCGACCCCCTCCTGCGCACGTGGTTCGACTCGAAGTTCAAAGACCTGACGGAGCCGCAGAGCTACGCGGTCCCCCTCATCCACGAGCGGAAGAACGTCCTGATCACATCCCCCACAGGCTCGGGGAAGACCCTCACAGCCTTTCTCTCAATCATCAACGAGCTCTACAAGCTGCAGCGCGGCGGGAAACTGGAGAATAAGATCTACTGCATCTACGTGAGTCCGCTCAAGGCCCTCGCCAACGACATCAACCGCAACCTCACGAACCCCCTGGAGGAGATGAAGGTTCTCGCCGAGAAACTCAATCTCCCGCCGCCGGAGATTCGCGTGGCGGTGAGGTCAGGCGATACGACCGCCAACGAGAGGCAGAAGCAGGCGCGCAAACCGCCGCACATCTACATCACGACCCCCGAGTCGCTCGCAATAGTCCTCTCCACGCCGAAGTTCCGAGAGAGCCTCAAGGACGCCAGGTATGTCATCATAGACGAGATACACGAGATCTGCTCGTCGAAACGCGGTTCGCTGCTCGCCGTTTCCCTCGAAAGGCTTCAAGCGCAGGCGAACGAGGAGTTCACCAGAATCGGCCTCTCCGCCACGATAGCTCCGATAGAGGAGGAGGCGAAGTTCCTCGCAGGGTTCAAGGGCAAGAACGTCCGGGAGATGAACATCGTCGAGGTGGACAGCAGGAAGGCCCTCGACCTCAAGGTCCTCTGCCCCGTGGACGACATGACCCGCGTGACCTTCGAAGAGTCGAACGCGCGGATGTACAACCTGCTGAGCGACCTCATCGACCAGCACAGGACGACACTGATTTTCACGAACACGCGGAGCGGCACCGAGCACATGTCATATAGGCTGAAGGAGAGGGGGGTGGAGAACCTCGAAGCACATCACGGCTCGTTGAGCAAGATCACCCGCCTCGACGTCGAGGAGAAGCTCAAGACCGGTCAGCTCAAGGCCGTCGTGTCCTCTACGTCCCTGGAACTTGGCATCGACATCGGTTACATAGACCTCGTGTGCCAGATAGGCTCCCCGAAGTCGGTGGCGAAGGGGCTGCAGCGCATTGGGCGCGCGGGGCATGCCTACGGCGACACGTCGGTCGGCCGCATGATCGTCTTCGACAACGATGACCTCATGGAGTGCGCGACCCTCGCCCATGCCGCCTACCAGAACAGGATAGACCGCGTCGACATACCGCGCAACACCCTCGACGTGCTCGCGCAGACGATCGTGGGCATGAGCCTGGAGAAAAGGTGGGACCTCGAGGAAGCGCTCGAACTGGTCCGCCGCTCCTACCCGTTCCACACGCTGACGAAGAAGGACTTCGTCTCGGTGCTCAACTACCTCTCGAGCCGCAACCCAGACATCCGCGTCTACGCGAAGGTCTGGTACGATGAGGAAGAGAAGCGCTTCGGCCGCAGGAAGGGCACGCGCCTGATCTACTTCACCAACGTCGGCACGATACCGGAGGAAGGCTCGTACCACGTCTACTCGGAGAATAGCGTGCCTCTTGGCGAGCTCTCGGAGAAGTTCGTCGAGTTCCTGAAGACCGACGACATCTTCGTCCTTGGCGGGAAGACGCACCAGTTCATCCGCGCCAGGGGCATGAATGTCTATGTCAAGGATGCCTCGGGGCGGCGGCCGACTGTGCCGTCCTGGGCGGGGGAGATGCTGCCCCGAAGCTTCGACCTCTCCATGGCGGTCGGCGAGTTCAGGCGGCAGCTCCTCCAGAAGATCGAGGAGAGCAGCCCGAGCGAGGCAGAGTCCTGGCTAATGGATCAGTACAGCGTCGACGAGGGCTCGGCAAGCAGCATGGTATCGTACGTGCAGGAGCAGAGGGCGGTGATCCCGGAGCTGCCGACGGACAAACAGGTCTTGATCGAAGGCTACGTCGATGTCAAGGGCAACAGGAACATCATCTTCCACTACTGTTTCGGCAGACGAGTCAATGACGCCCTGAGCAGGGCGTACGCCTATGCGCTCTCCGAGAAGCTGAAATGCAACGTCGCTGCGAGAATCACCGACGACAATTTCATGCTCACGGTGCCGAAACGCGTCGACCTCGAAGGCCTGGAGAAGCTGGTGACTCCGGAGAACCTCGAGGCCCTGCTCCGAGGCGCGATCAAGAACACGGAGCTGTTCAAGCAGCGCTTCAGGCACTGCGCGACGCGCTCGTTCATGATTCTCAAGTCCTACAAGGGCAAGGAGGTCTCCATCGGCCGCCAGCAGCTCCGCTCCCAGCGCGTCCTCGACTGGTTCCACGAGATAGAGGACTTCCCGGTCGTCAAGGAGACCTACAATGAGATCCTGAACGAAGTCATGGACCTCACACACGCGAAGGAGATTGCCAAGAAAATCGAGAGCGGGGACATGGCCGTCAAGAAGTCGGACTTCTCGGACCTGCCAAGCCCCTTCGCTCACAATGTCGTGCTCCTCGGCATCAGCGACATAGTGCTGATGGAGGACCGCTCGGCCCTCCTCAGGGAGCTGCACCGCAAGGTGCTCAAGCGGGTCGTCCCCCTCGAGAAGATGGCGGAGTACCAGTTCCAGGAGGACCTCGTGGCGGAGTACTTCCGTCACAAGTGGCCCAAGGTCACGAGCAAGGAGGACATGGTGACCGCTCTCAACTTCGCCGGCGCCTGCAACCTAGTGCAGCAGAAGAGCGACAACGTCTTCGACCACGCGGAGGCCTCTTTCTCCGATGTGAGACGGTGGGCCTCGGAACTCATGGAGGCGGGGGTGGTGCAGAGCGTCTGGACTCCGCGCGGCGTTCTCTACGCGCTCAAGCCCGAGGTCGCGTACTATGCCGCTGTCTATGCGGGGAATGTCCACCTCGACAAGACGGAAGAGAAGGCGCTGGACCTCCTCCGCAGGAAACCTCACACGGCCAAAGCCCTGGAGGCAGCCATCAGACTGCCGAAGGAGAGAGTCACGACACTGCTGAGGAAGCTCGAACGATCGTACCTCATCGAGCGCAGGGGCGTCGATGAGCTGGTCTATATGGCTAGGGAATTCGAGAAGGCGAAGTACGAGGAGTCTCTGGACCGCTTGCTCGTGAGGACCCTCGACGTCCATGGGCCCACCACCGCGCACGAGCTTGCCTACATGCTCGATGCCGAGACTGAAGTCGTCGAGGGCACCCTCCGAGACCTCGAGAACGAGGGAGTGGTCTCCTCGGGCAACTTCGTCATCGGCGAGGAATACCAGGTCATGCTCTCAAGGGACCTCAGCAAGCTGCAGACGAGCGAGGAGGAGAGGAAGGTCTTCGACGAGGCCGCTGTCAAGTCTTTCCGCATGAGGAAGCAGTTCCTTTCAATGAAAAGCATCGACGACTACTTCGAGACTTTCCTCGAGGCCGGCATGGTGTACGACATCTACAACCACGTCCCGGGGTTTTCGTTCAAGGACTGGCTCGAGCTCCGCGGCAGGGGCGAGATCATAGAGGGCAGGTTCCTCCGCGGGCGCGTCAGGTATATCAGGGCCCGCGACGCCCCGCTGTTCCTCTCGGCCTACCCCAAGGAGCCCCTGACCGAATTCGAGCTGGAAGTGCTGGAGGTCATCCGCCAGAGGGACGGCATGGATGTAGATGCGATCGCGAGGAAGATTGGCGGGGACAGGACGCGGGTCAGGGAGGCGGTCAACAAACTCGATCACAACGTGTACGTGACGAGACGGTTCAACGGCGAGGACGGTTGGACGTCGAAGAACTATTACACGGCCTTCGACTGCGAGGATTCGGTCAAGGATGCTGAGAGGGAGATCGTACTCAGGTTCCTCAGGGCCTACGGTCCGGTGCCCTTTGCGACGATACGCGACTACACCAGGTTCCAGTGGGACAGCATCAGCCTCCTCATGGAGAAGCTCGAGGAGGAAGGCGTTGTCGAAAGGATCCTCGTCACGGGCAAGGGCGAACAGGAGATGTACATCCTCAAGGAGGAACTCGGGTCGCTCGAGTCGAATGACTCGTCAATCGAGCAGCAGCCCGCCACAGTCCTCTCACTGTACGACCCCTGGCTCCAGTCGCTCTGGGCGCAGGTTGCCAGCAGGTACGGCGAGGGCTGGATCTACCCGCTGGTGAAGGGCGGCGAACTCGTCGGCATGATAGAGTCGTGGGAGATGAGCGGGTGCGTCGAGGTTAGGGAGATCAGCCTCGACGACGAAGCGCGTCTCCCCGAGGCACTCCAAGCACTGGACCGCATGATGGGATTTTATCGCCAGAGGGGAGTGGAGGTCATGCGCCTGACGAGGGCGCTTGGGCACGATGTGCCCGAACTCGTCTCAATCGACCCGTTCCTTGCCGCGGGGTTCCATCGCGTCGGCGATTTCATGGCCAAGGGCGATTTCCTGCCGGCGAGCTTCGATAGGGAAGCAGTGCTCGCATATGTGTTCGCGAGGCAGGGCATAGCATCCGAGAAACAGTTCGATACCCCTCTCGAGGCACTCCAGGCCCTTCCCGGGCTCAGGTCGGACATGGCGGCGAGACTCAGATGCCGGCAGTTCGAGCCGCTCGAGACGCTGCACCGCCGCGGCATCATCGTCAGGGGCCTAGGGATATCCGGTCACAGGACCTATTGCAGCAAGGACCAGCTTCAGCTCTGGAAGAGGACCAAGGGCAAGCCGCTCTCTCCGGCAATGAGGAAGGTGCTCGCGATCATCAAGGCCGAGGGGCCGATCTCGCACAGGAGGCTTTTCAATCTCACGCCGCTCTCTCACTGGGACACGTCGGCGGCGGTCAGGAAGCTGCAGGCCGAGCTGCACGTCGTCCGGAATGCGGACAACCTCTATGTCGCCGTCGGCGACGCGACGGTGTCAGTCGACAAGGCGAAGCGGGAAGTGATAGAGCAGCTGTTTCGCGCGTTCGGAATCTTCAGTGCCGAGGCCTTCTCGAGCTACACGCGTTCGAAGTTCGGCATGAGCGAGACCAGGAGACTTCTGAAGGAGTTCGAGGAAAACGGGCTCCTGGTGAAGGGATTCTTCGTCAAGGGCGAGAGGAGGCTCTACTGGATGCTGAGGGAGGATATCGAGGCAATCGAGCGAGCGGCGTTCGACAGGCAGTTTGTGCTCACGCCTCAGGACGACTTGTCCCTCTATCTCAGAGAGCAAATCATGAACCAGTGGCGCATGGGCGTGTGCTATGTCATATTCGACGGGACGAGGATGGTGGGAGCATTCAAGGCGCGAAGGCGCGGTTCGACCCTGGTGATTGTCAAGTTCGAAGTCGAGAACTCCGCAAAGAGAATCCTGGAGAAGTTCGAGGACGAGAACGAACTCGCCGTAGGCGAGGAGAGAGACCACATCACCGATGAAGAGGTGATGCGCTGGTTCGAAGCGATGTATACAAAGGGCTCCAGCAAGTGATGCATCCGACAGAAGCCTATCTTCCGAATCGGAGTGAGTCTTGAACGGACTCTGCAATCGATCTGGCATTCCAGCGCGACGGCGATTTCAAATACGCGGTCGATTCCCTCGGAAATCGAATCGACACATGACTTGCCACGCCGAAGCTCATGATTCTTGTTGGTGATAATCAAGCCTTTTCCCATTAAATACCCACGCAGAGTTCGAAACGCACCGAAGCACCCTCCACTGAGGAGGGAGAGTATCGGAGAACGGCGCGTGGCAACGATGAGGCGTGGCAACGATGAGGACTAGACGTGGATGCAAACGAGGGCATTACGCGATACAACACCAGCCTCAGCAGGCATGCGCAACTTCAGAGGAATCGTGGCAGAGATGATGCAGCAACAGGTTCCGGCGCCAGCGCAAGGGATGGGCGAGACCCCGATTCAGCGTATCCGTAAAATCGATGGGAAGCTCACGGGCTTGAAAGCCCTAGTCACCGGCGCCTCGAGAGGGATAGGGCGGGAGATCGCGATGGCTCTTGCTGAAGAGGGGGCTGACGTCGCAATCAACTACAATCGCAGCGACGATGACGCTGACACCCTCGCCATGTCCATCGAGGTCATGGGGAAGAACACCTGGGTCTACCCCGCGGACATCTCCGACTACGGCAAAGTCCAGGCCATGAAGACGAGCCTCGCGAAGTACCTAGGTCCGATCGACATCCTGGTGAACAACGCGGGCATCAACGTCGACAAGCTCTTCTCCAAGATGCAACCGGAGGACTGGAACAAGGTCCTCGCAATCAACCTCATAGGCGTCTTCAACTGCACTCGCATCTTCCTCGAGGACCTGCTCGCATCCAAGCATGGCAGGATAATCAACATCACCAGCATCGTCGGGCAGATGGGGAACATAGGCCAGGTCAACTACGCTGCGAGCAAGGCGGGAATCATAGGGATGACCAAGGCCCTCGCGAAAGAACTCGCATCAAAGAGCGTAACTGTCAACGCCATCGCGCCCGGGTTCATCGAGACGTCGATGCTGGCGGGCGTCCCTGAGAAGATCAGGGAGAGGATCATCGAGCAGATCCCCATGAAGAGATTTGGGCAACCTTCGGAGGTTGCCAAGGCGGTCGTCTTTCTGGCTTCGGGCGACGCCTCGTACATCACAGGACACGTGTTGAACGTGAACGGAGGCCAGTATCTCTGACGCTAGCCATATTCATTGGCTGAGAACAAGAAAAAGAGAGGTGCAACAAACCATGAAAAAGCAAGCAATGGAAACCGGCGGGCACAAGGCCCCGCCACAGGACGATGGGTCAGCGCAACGGCTCCTAGAGGGCTACAACAGGTTCTTCCAAACCTGGTCTGGCTTCAGACAGGATCTGGAGGGCCAGATAGACGAGAACGTGAAGAAGCAGCAGAGGACGTACGACGACTTCTTCGGGCAGTGGAACAAGCTCTCCGGCGAGATGAGCAAGCGGCTGAGCAAGGAGAACGCGAACGGCCCCCAGAGGGAGTTCTACGACGTCTGGAGAAACTACACCAACAAGATCGGCCCGAGGGTCGTGAAGGCGATGACCGAAGGCATGCAGGACTACGGCGGGATTACCTCCAGCATCGACAGGTACTCCAAGATGATCGGCGACGAGGCCCAGAAACTGTCCGAGAAGGCAGAGTGGGACCCCCGCCGGCTGGAGCAGCTCTACGACGCCTGGCTCGAGTTCGGGACGACCGTCAGGAAGCAGATGGACTCCGCGATGAACAAGGGCCGCGGCGAGGCAGACCAGATCTCCAAGACCTGGTTCGAGTTCAACAACAGGATGCAGCAGCTGATGTCGAACCTCGGCGAGAAGAGCGGCGACTGGTCGGAACTCTCGAACCTTTGGACGCAGTTCTCCAGAGAGGTCGGCGACAGCCTCATCCAGGTGGTAAACGGCACCAGCCAGGACCAGGACAAGCTGCTGAAGACCTGGACGCAGTACTACAGCAAGATCGAGAAGGAGATGGCCCGCCTTGCCAACGAGATCGGCGTGGGCTACGAGGAGCTGTACGAAAGGTTCTTCGAGCAGCAGAACAAGTCGCTCGAGCGAATGAGCCAGTGGTGGCAGGTCGCGAACGAGACCGCAAGGAGCGAGCTGACCATCCTCGAGAAGAGGCTCCTAGACCTCGAGAAGAGGATCAAGGACCCGCCGCACTAGACCCGCCACGTCATCGACGATATGCAGGCCAGGTGATGATGTGGTAGCGAAGCGCAGGAATGGCCCAGGCAACACGCTGTCCGCCGGACCGCCGAGCCAAGAGCCTGTCCATCTGTTCAAGGAAGTAGTGGACGCGCAGATGGACATCTGGAAGAAATCGAGCTGGAAGGCGGGGGCCGACGTCAGCGATGCGGTCAAGGAAGTCGCGCCGATAGTGGCCCAATACTGGGCCAAGATGTTCGCGGCCCTGTGGGAATCCGCTGGCGAGGCGCGAACGCGCGAGGATCCCTTGGTCGGGCAGGAAGAGCTGCGCCGCTACATGCTGGTCTCCTACAACGAGATGATGAAGAAGGTTCTGGCCACGGAGTCCTTCGCCGCCAGGTCGGGCAACGGCGTGAAAGGAATGCTCGATGGCGTCAAAGCCTGGAACGATGTCATGGAAGAGACTCTCAGGGCGTTGCACCTCCCCACAAGAGGAGATATTGACGAGCTTCACGAAGCGCTGTACAACCTGAGCAAGCGAATGGACTACATGGCCAAGTCGTTGGAGAACAGCGGCATTCGCCGGGCGAAGTAATCGACCGAGCATCGGAGACAATCGTATGAATGAACAGGGCGACGCATGGTCAAGGGTTTCCAGGAGCATGGAGAAGCAGCTCGAGAAGTGCACCAGGCAGGCGATCGCGGCCTCGAGACTCGCAGCCGACGTCCCGGCGGCAGACGTGGGCAGCTCCGCCTGCGAGGTCGTCTTGAAGAAGGACAGAATGAGGCTGCTCCACTATCTCGACGGGCCAGAGGAGAAGAATCCTGTCCCCGTGCTCCTGGTCTACGCGCTGATCAACAGACCCTACATCCTCGACCTGCAGCCGGACAGGAGCGTGGTCCAGTCGCTGCTCAAGCAGGGGCTGGACGTCTACATGATCGACTGGGGCAAGCCCAAGCATGGCGACCGATTCCTTGGGCTCGATGATTACATAGAGCGGTACATGGACGACTGCATATGCGCGATAGCGAAGAGGTCCGGTCAAGAAAGCATCTCCCTCCTAGGCTACTGCATCGGAGGATACCTCACGTCCGTATACGCGAGCCTGCACCCGGACCGCGTCAGGAATTTGGCGGTGATGGCCTCTCCCCTCGACTTCGGCATTGGCGAAGGTCTGTTGCACCTATGGACGAGGGAGGAGTACTTTGACCCCGAGCAGGTCGTGGAGGCATTCGGCAACGCGCCCTCGGAGTTCCTGAACGGCGGCTTCCTAATGCTAGATCCTCTCGGCAATACTCTGCTGAAGTATCTCAACTTCTACGAGAACATCGAGGACAGGAAATCGGTGGAGATGTTCCTGCGCATGGAGAAATGGCTGTCCGATGGCATCCCGGTTGCGGGAGCGTTTTACGTCGATCTTATCCGCGACGGATACCAGAAGAACCTGTTCGTGAAGAACAAGCTGAGGGTGAACGGCGGACGGGCGGATGTCAAGAGGTTGACGATGCCGATCCTGGCCATCGTCGCCGAGAAAGACCACATCGTCCCGCCGTCTTCGACCCTCGGACTGCTCGACGTGGCTCCCTCGAAAGACAAGACGACGATGTCCTACCCGACTGGCCACATTGGACTATCCGTCGGCGGCGGGCCGCACAGGGACCTGTGGCCGAAGGTGGCGGGGTGGTTCACCAATCGATCTTTGCCTGCCAAGGAAACGCGGTGAGAGCATGCAAGGCACGTGGGCTTCGCTCGTTCTCGAGAAAAATAACGGCGTCGCTTGCATGTCCTTGAACAGGCCCGAGCGGCTGAACGTTTTCAACTCACTTGTATTGCGCGAGCTCAACGCCGCCCTGACCGACGTCGCCTCCGATGAAAGGATCAGGGCCGTCATCCTCAGAAGCAACTGCGCCAAGGCTTTTACTGCCGGGGCAGACATCACAGAGATGAGGCAACTGAATCCCCGAACGGCGAGGGAGTTCTCGGCTTTGGGGCACCTCGTCGCACGTCGCATCGAGACGGAGCTCCCGCCGACTATCGTGGCACTGAATGGGTACGTCATGGGAGGCGGGGTCGAGATCGCCTGCGCGTGCGATTTCCGCATCGCCTCAGACGATGTGGTGATGGCCCAGCCGGAGATCGACATAGGCATATTCCCCGGTTGGGGCGGGAGTCAGAGGCTCTCGCGCATCATCGGGTATCCGAGGGCCAAGGACCTGATATTCACGGGGCGGAGGGTCAAGGCCGCGGAGGCGCTGCAGCTCGGGCTCGTCCATCAGGTTGTGCCCAGGAGCGAGCTTGACAACGCCGCGACTGAGCTCGCGAGGGTGCTCGCGGAGAAGAGCAGATCTGCCCTCATCGCTGCGAAGCGCGCGGTGAGCTTGACTCAGGAGGTCCCCCTCGCCACAGGACTCGAGGAGGAGATACAGACCTGGGCCCTCATGTTCGACACGCCTGACCAGATGGAAGCGATGACCGCCTTCCTCGAGAAGAGGAAACCGCAGTTCGGCAATAAGTAGCGACCTCGGCATTTAATTTGCGCGGAGAACGCTGGGAATTATCAAAGCTGATAAGTGCGGGAGAACCTTCTTTATTCGTACACAGCATCGAAAGGACATCGCTGGCCGTGACCGAAGGTGAGAGGTAGCAATATGACGAAGAAGGCTGGGACTGGCAAGGCGAAGACAGTCAAGGATGAGGAACCGCCAGAGACCATCTACGTGGTTTTGTGGTGGCACTTCCAGAAGCCATATGTTGCCGTCGTTCCAACATATGACGAGGCAAAATGGGTAGCCGACACCCGCAACGGGGTCATAGTCGAGATTCTCGGCAGAAACATCGCGGTCAAATCCGTCGTCGACTTCTACCGCAGGGATGAAGCGGGGAATCCGATGCCGGCCGAGATGAGACCTTACGAGTCTCCATATCCGAACGCGCTGGTAAGGGCTCAGTAGGCGCGACCTCCGGATCCTCGCATCGAAGGCGAACCAAACTTTACTTATGTACTCCTGGCCGTGCCAGCCTCCGGAGGAAATCCGGATGAAGCACTCGGAACGGCTCTTTGGCACTAGGCTTTTCAGGGTTCTGCTGAGCCTGGCGCTTGCGCTCCTGCTGGCCGGCTCCAGCCTATTTCTCATCGCTCAGATGAGCAGGCAGGGCTTGAGCGGGGACAGCGGGGAGGAACCTTTGGAAACGATGCCCGACCTCATGGTCTCGGGCGAAGACATAACCTTCTCGAACGACAGCCCCTTCGTGGGAGATGTCGTCGAGATATGTGCGGCAGTGCATAACATCGGCAATGCGACCGCCCAGGAGATACGCGTCGACTTCCGCGACTACTTCGGCGGGTCGTACCAGGAGATTGGCAGGAAGTGGATACAGCAGCTCCCACCAGACGCCCAAGAGACGGTGTGCGTCAACTGGACCGCGGGGCCCGCAGGCGTGCACGGCATCTTGGTGAAGGTCGATCCAGAGAACATGATCCCTGAGTGGAACGAGGAGAACAACGCTGCGGACTGCGCGATCGAGGTCGGGCCGCGAGATGGCCTGCTTCCGGATCTGACATTCGTGGAGGGCATTTGGTTTTCCAACGAACATCCGAAGGAAGGACAGACAATCAACATCTGCGTCGTGGTCAAGAACATCGGAGAGGATGGCGCCAGCAACATCGATGTCCGGTTCGCCGACATATACAGGGGACAGACGAGCCTGATCGGCACGAAGGTGATCAACCATCTCGGCCCGGGCGAGTCGGCCGAGGTTTGCCAGGAATGGAAGGCGCAGCCCGCCGACGAGCACAACATATTCGTGAAGATAGATCCTGAGAACAAGATTCAGGAGAGCAACGAGGAAAACAATGCCACCGACAGGGGGATTGTTGTCGACCCGCCCGAGCAGCAGGAGATCAATCTGACCCTTGTCAGGTTCGACAACGACGGAAACGGCCGAGTTGACGATGTCGTCATAGTCGTCTATGACAACGAGCACAGGGCGATCGTCGGCGCGGAGGTCTTCATCGACAACGAGTTCTACGGGAGAACGCCGGACTCCGGCACCATCATGGGCTATAATTTCAGCGAGGGCTGGCACGTGGTGAAGGTGCACTTCAACGGGCATGAAGTCCAAGGCGAATTCTTCTCGCAGGGGTAGGGCCTTCCGGCTCTACCCAGCCACATTTTTCCGGCCCCTGAGTGGCGCGGATTTCAACCTCCGATGACCATTCCTGATGATTGTTTATTAGGCTTTCAGAGAGTCAGGACAAAAGCATTATAACTGACGCGTGAAATGACATGGATGGTGTGGCTGTAGTGGCCAAGAAAGACCCCTCCCCAGAGCTTGCCGAATGTTCCAGCTGCGGCGCCAAGATACCTGCTGACGCAAAGGAGTGCTCCCAGTGTGGAGAGATATTCTCCGAGGAATTGCTCAAGGAGGCCGAGGGAGGCGGGAAGTCGGGGCGCCGCGAGAGGATCATGTTCTACCTGGGCATCGTTTTAATCCTGGTTGGAGGGCCGGGATTGGCCTTGGGCTCGCTGCTCCATGACATCCTGAAGATTCCGATCGTGGGCACGGCATACGACGCGTTCGGGTGGATCAACAGGACGTTCGCGGCGATTGGATTGGTCGTCCTCATCATAGGCATCGTGTTCTTGATTTTATCCGCGAGGCTCGCGCCTAAGTCCATCGAGAACGAGTACGACGTCGGGACTCCCCGGCGCACCTGAGCGTGCTGCGATCCTGCGGGCGCGTGTCCATTTTTATTTATATTCGTTTTTCGCTTGAACGTCTTGCGACATTGTCGCAAGGGGTGAATGATGCCAGAGTCTGAACGTGGTTTCAGACATGCCACTTGTCCAGTTGAGGAGGGGAAGGTCTACGAAGCCAGAATCGAGGACATCGGCCGCGAGGGAGACGGTTTCGCCAGAATACAGAACTTCGTAGTCTTCGTCCCGGGCACGAATGCCGGGGACCAGGTGAAGGTGCGGATAACAAGGGTCCTCAGACGGATGGCTTTCGGAGAAGTGGTCAAAGAGTAGATCGAGTGCGGATGAAAGGCGCCCTCCCGAATCCATAGCAAGAGCTGTCCATCGCCTCGCCGCTTGTCGTCTGATCCAGAGCGGTTCTTCTCGCATCGACCGTCTGCCGCTCGATTGACGTGAGATTATTCCCCTTTCTCCCTACACGATTTGTCGCAAGAATGAGACAGCTAGCTTCGCCATCCCCTCCATGAATTCGCATCGCCGATTTCTCTTCTGAGAAGTCTTATATACGGGCGATGCTTCTATTATTACACAAGCATCCCTCCACAACGAGGCCGTTCCTAGTTTTCTCTTTGAACGGCCTTCTTTTTCTATAATTCTCTTGGGAATCTATAGATTCGTGGCTGTCACGCGATTTTTGCAGTGGTGTCCCAATCAGGCCATAGGCGGCAGCTGGATGCCTGTGCGGTCGATCCTCACGCGTCTTCCGTCGACCTTCAACCTTCCTTCAGAGAAGAGCCTCACCGCCAAGGGAAGGAATATGTGCTCCCATTCGAGAATCCTCGCCGAGAGGGTTTCCTCAGTATCATTGTCCATGACCTCCACCGCCTTCTGGAGAATCACGGGACCGCCGTCGACGCTCTCGTCGACGAAGTGGATCGTGCAGCCGCTGACCTTAACGCCGTAGTTCAGAGCGTCTCTGTGACCGTGGGCCCCGGCGAAGGAAGGCGCCAGAGCCGGGTGTATGTTGATGATCCTGTACGGATAATGACTGATTAGGTGCGGCGTCACAAGCCGCATGAACCCCGCGAGGACGATGAGGTCGACCTTTAAAGGCTCCAGCGTCTGGATGACCTCCTCCTCGAAGTTCTTGCGACTCTTTCCGCGGTGGTCGATGAACTTCCATGGGATGCGGTGCTTCTCCGCCCTTTCAATCGCCTTCGCATCCTTGTTGTTCACTATGAGCAGGACTATGTCGATGTCGAGCTCACCACGCTCCCTTGCGTCAATGATCGACTGGAAGTCCGTGCCCCGCCCGCTCGCGAGAACCGCAACCCTCGCTTTCGCCATCGCTTCACCGCCTAGTGCTTGAATGTCCGTATGCCGCAGAACATCATAGACATACCGTGCTCGTCCGCAGCCGCAATCGCCTCGGCGTCCCTTATCGAACCGCCTGGCTGGATTATGGCGGCGACCCCAGCCTCCGCAGCAGTGTCGACGCCATCCCTGAACGGGAAGAACGCGTCAGAGGCGAGGACGCTCCCCATTGCCTTGGGTCCCGCCTTGTAGGCGGCGATGTGACACGCGTCCACCCTGCTCATCTGGCCCGCGCCGACGCCGACGGTCTTCAAGCCCTTAGCCAGGACTATCGAGTTGCTCTTGACGTGGCGGCTGACCTTTATGCCGAACACCATGTCGCGGATTTGCTCCTCCGAGGGCTTAACCTTTGTGACCAGCTTGAACTCCTCGGGCCTGATCTCCGGGAAGTCTGATGTCTGGACCAGCATCCCGCCGCTTACCTTCATCATCTGCAGCTCCTTAATCTGCCTGAACGGTTCCCCCGTCCTCATGAGCCGGATGTCTTTCTTGGTCTTCAGTAGCGCCAAGGCGTCCTCTGCGTAGTCGGGAGCGATTATCCCCTCGACGAAATGAGGTTTCATCGCCTTGGCGGTCTCGATGTCGACCGTCTTGTTCAGTCCAACGACGCAGCCGTATGCCGAGATCTTGTCGGACTCGCGGGCCGCGAGGTAGGCCTCCCTCAGCGTGCTCCCGAGGGCAAACCCGCAGGGATTCGTGTGCTTAATTATAACCGCGCTGGTCTCCTCGAATTCTGACGCTGCGTGCAGAGCCGCGTCAAGGTCGACGATGTTGTTGAATGACAGAGGCTTTCCGTGCAGCAGCTCGCAGCCTGCTATGGTCAGCCTCGGCGCACGAGCATCGCGGTAGAAAGCCGCCTTCTGGTACGGGTTCTCGCCGTACCGCAGTCCGCTCCCCATGGGATATGCGAGCCTCAAGGCTGGCGGGATCGCGTCTCCTCCCCTCCTCCACAAGTAGTTGAATATCGCCGTGTCGTAGCCGGATGTATACTCGAAGGCCGCAATCGCGAGCTTCCTCAACGTCTCATCGCCGAGTTTTCCCCCATTCCGCTTCATCTCCTCGAGGACGGATTGATACTGCTCTTTGGCTACCAACACCGCCACGCGGTCGGCGTTCTTCGCGGCGGCCCTGATCAGCGAGACCCCGCCAATGTCAACATTCTCCATGGCGACTTCGAATGTGACGCCTTGGCGGGAGATCGTCTCCTCGAACGGGTAGAGGTTGACCACGACCATGTCGGTCGCATCCCACCCTAGGTCCCTCAGTTCCGACTCCTGCTGTCTCGTCGCAAGAATCGAGGCGAAAATCCTTGGATGGAGAGTCTTCACTCTGCCGCCGAGGACCTCTTTCTGACCGGTGTACTCGGATATCGTGCCAGCCTTGACACCGTTCTCTGCAAGATACTTGGCGGTGCCGTCGCTCGCACGGATCTCGACGCCGAGAGATGCCAGACCCCGCGCAAACTCTAGAATGCCGTCCTTGTCCGCCACGCTGACTATTGCCCTGCGGACCTGAACCATTGTTGTTACCCCGAAGGGATAACAGCAGCGTAGTTAAGCCTTTTCGAGATTGAATCGCAAACGCTGGCTCGCGCATTTGGCGAAAGGCGCTCAGCTAGTTTATTCGGCGGGAACCCCTTCTTGCCTGACCGATGGACTGGCGATTGATCGCCTTGACCTCCACATCTACCGAACAGTCCGTCTCGAGGAATGAGCCATCCCGGATTCGCTGACTCTTCAGGACTTTGGTCATCTCTTCCTCCGACGTGGCGGTAAGACTAGCCTTGAACACGGCGAAATCCACCGTGAGACGCCCCTCGTCGAGCGACGCTCTGCCGATTTTCCTGCTGCCGCTGGATAAAATGTTGCTCTCTATCTCGATACGCGTTGCGCGCACTCGCTTCATGTAGCCGAAGCACACTATGTCGGCATCCACCCAGTCACCGGGCTTTACCTGGAAATACGAACCTTTCGGATCGAACGCGATGATGTCTACGAATGTCTGCGGGTCCTTGGGATCATAGGCCCAACTCTCCCCCGGTGCCCTCGCGACCCTGAGATACAGCTCGCCCTCCTGCTCGCAGTGCGGGCACATGCAGCTCTGCAGGACCTTACCCCGAATCCTGAATCTCGCTTCGAAGTAGAGCGGGGACCTGATCGGCTTGCGCACGCACGGTTCATAGGGGGGTGCGGCATAAAACTGACCCCTCAAGAGCGCTGCCCAGGGAGTTGGCAACATTCAAATGCGACCTCGAAATCCTCTTTTGCGAATGGACGTGGCCTCTACGCCAGCAGCCAAGGGTTCCCCGAGACACGCGGCGTTCATCGCAGCGGCCGGATCAATCTTCGGCAGGCCGCGAGAGATGGGGGGACTCGTTGGAAGCCTGGGGGTCAGAGCAGAGCCGTCACTCTACCCAGAAGCGAAGTACGTCCTCTACCAGGTCCTGATCCGCAACGCATCCTCTCAACCGATGATGAACGCGCGTATTGTGCCGGGTATCGTGAAGGGCAACATCGTTGCGAAGGACGCGCCGAAGATCATCCCGAAGCTGGGCGCCAATAGTTCTGGAACGGCGACTTTCATCCTTGAACCGACTGAGGAAGTCGGCCTCGTCGAGGTCGAGGGGTACATGACGTTCCAAAGGGAGCGCTACAACTCCCCCCTCCAGCTTCTGCTCCCCCCCGTCTCGTTCGACTTCAGTCTCCCGCAGCTGACGCATGTGAAGCTGAGCCAAGAGCAGTGGAAGGAGAAGGTCTCGCGCTACTTCTCCGACGAGGAGCCTTTCGTGTCGCGGAGGTCCGCGGAGGAGACCCTCGCGGCCGCATCAGAAGTTCTGATGGGTCTTGGCCTCGCCTACATCACGCGCTTCAAGGCCGAGGAGGGTTTTGCAGCCGAAAGGAGGGACTTCTTCGCCGTCGACAAGAGAGGCCGAGGATATGCCGCGAGAATACTGTGGAGGTATCCCTTCGCAAAGGACCAGAAACCAACCCTCCTAGTGCGCATGTTCGCGGAAACGGAGGACGGTCTGTTCGCGTTCTGCCACCGGGTCCTCAAGAGGCTGGGCAAGGAGCTGATACCGACGGTGGCCGAGAGCCTCCAGGAGATGCCGGGATCGGACCAGCCGCAGTTCTGACGGGCCATTGTGGCCTGGCCCCGCCTGAAAAAACCGCCCAGAGCGAACCACGATGCCCGAGTCCGTCGGATGCGCTGGCATCTGATTCGGGAACAGCCCTCCTCCATATGCGGACGTGAGGTCTTTTTCATAACAAAGAAAGATATATATATCTACCAAGACTAAAGTAATATCGGGTGTTTGATTGGGCAACCTCCCCCCTCCTTGAAACCCCACCCGATCAACACCTCCCTTTTTTAGGACTGTTTGAGCCTTGTGTAATTGCATCCCCCATGGTCCGCGACTAGCAGAGCAAAGCTAATCATTCATCGTTCGATGTCCGCCACGGGTGAGTAGATCAAAGCGCTAGTCGTGGGAGGCGGGGGCCGCGAGCACTGCATTGTGGAGGCTTTGAGGCGAAGCGGCGCCGACATCTACGCGGTGGCGGCGAACAGGAATCCAGGGATTTCCAGAGCCGCCAAGGAGTTCCTCCTCCACGATGTCATGGATGTCGAGAAGATAACTACCTGGGCCAAGGCGCGATCAATCGACCTAGCGGTCATAGGTCCCGAAGCTCCTCTTGGCGCAGGCATTGTCGATAAGCTTGCGGAAGTCGGCACCCCTGCGTTCGGCCCGGACAAGGCTGCGTCCCAGATCGAACTCAGCAAGGAGTTCGCTCGGGACCTCATGCGGGACTACAGGGTCCCGGGCCTGATCGACTATTGGGCCTTCAATAATGCGAAGGATTTTGAGGACTGGGTGAAGAGTTGCGATTTCGAGTTCGTCATCAAGCCAATCGGCCTGACTGGCGGGAAAGGCGTGAGGGTCTGGGGCGATCACTTCAACAGCAAGGGCGAAGCGTCCGCCTACGTCAATGAGATTCTGAAGGATAGGATTGGGGGGGCGGCCAGGTTCCTCATCGAAGAGAAGGCCGTTGGCGAGGAGTTCAGTCTGCAGGCTTTTTCCGATGGCAAGAATGTCATCCCCATGCCGTTGGCACAGGACCACAAGAGGGCATACGAAGGGGATAAGGGGCCAAACACCGGTGGCATGGGATCATACTCGGATTCAGACCACATGCTTCCTTTCTTGACCCGCAGCGACTACGAGAAAGCTTTGGACATCATGAAAAAGACAGTCAAGGCCATGAAGGCGAACGGCACACCGTTCCGAGGCTGCCTTTACGGGGGCTTCATCGGCACCAAGAGTGGCCCGAAGGTTCTCGAGTTCAACGCGCGTTTTGCAGATCCTGAATGCATGAACGTGTTGCCAATCCTAGAGAGCGACTTCGCGAAGCTCTGCGAGGGCGCCGCGACGGGGTCGCTGCCCAAGAGCGCGAGATTCGCGAAGAAAGCAACTGTCTGTAAGTATGTTGTGCCCGAAGGGTATGGCACGAAATCCCTCTCAGGCATGCCCGTCGAGGTCGACGAGAAAGCAATCGCCAGAGACGGAGCCGAGCTGTTCTGGGCTGCAGTGGATGAGAGGGATGGGAAGACCTACACGATGAGCTCACGGTCTCTTGCCGTTGTGGGGATCGAAGACACTCTTGAGAAAGCGGAGCAGGTCGCGGAAGCCGCCTTGCGCCACGTCCGCGGGCGGGTATATGTGCGCCACGACATAGGGAAAAAGGACGTCCTCGCCCGGAAGGTCAGGAGGATGGGGGAGATCAGGCAAGGGAAAGTTCACTGAGGGGATGCCCAGAAAGCTTTTATCACCGCCACCGCAATGGCCGTCCCATGAAGAACCTCGAGAGAATAATCGATGAGATAGAGTCTCAGTTCGACGACACCGACAACGCGCGGGAGCTCTGTCTCAAATCATCGAGGACGATAACGCGCCTCGCGAGCGGAGCGCTCCGCCATCTGCACAGGGGCGAGGACATCGACTCGCTTGTGCAGGAAGCGAGGGAAGAGGTGTCGAAGCTGAGGAGCGTGCTCGCGGACCACCAAGAACTCCTACATTCAGGCTATGTGGAAGAGGCGCTCCAGGAGTTCACCGAGGTTGTCATAGTCGATCATATCTTGAAAGAGAAAACACTCCCTGCACCGAAGGAAATCGGCGTGCCCAACGCGGCCTACCTGCTTGGCCTGGGTGATGTCGTCGGCGAACTCAGGCGTGAGGCCCTGGAACGCCTCAGGAAGGGTGACCTTGCACAAGCGACTCGTTACCTCGAGGGCATGGAAGAGATATATGACCAACTGATGAGGTTCGACCACCCGTCCGCGATAGTGCCGATCAGACGAAAGCAGGACGTGGCCCGCACATTGATCGAGAAAACGAGGGGGGAGATAGCTGTCGCGACGAGGGGCAAAGTCCTCGAGGACAAGATAGGGGGACTGGAAGGCAAGCTGTGAGGGGTAGTCTCAGGTCGGACTTTGGAAACGAAACATATTTAATCAGATGGCTGAGTGTTCAGAGGCGCAGGAGGAGCATATACCATGTCCCCCGAACTCGAGATGCGCGCGGTAGATTCGAAAGTGACGACCAGAAAACGAGTCCCGACGGGGATTCCAGGGCTGGACAACCTTCTGGAGGGAGGGTTCCTCGAGAAGACGACGGTGGTGCTCATCGGTTCGAGCGGGACGGGCAAGACCACTTTCGCGGCCCAGTTCATCATGCACGGGCTTGAGAACGGTGAGCAGGCCCTCTACGTGTCCTTGGAAGAGCCACCGGAGCAGATCATCAAGGCGGGCGAGTCGATGGGGTTCGAGCTAGGGAGCCACGTTGACAAGGACCTCTTCTTCATCCACCTGAAGGGCAAGAACTTCAAGAAGATGATCGAGGAACAGCTGCCGCAGCTCGTCAAGGCGAGGGCGGGCTACGACCTCACGACGCGTGTGGTGATCGACCCGATGACCCCGGTGATTTGGGCCACGCAGGACAAGCTCGAGCAAAGGGAACTGATTGGCAAGCTGTTCTACACTCTGAAGGAACTTGGCGTCGTTCTGTGCACGGTCGAGGAGCATGCAAAACCCGGCGAGACGATAGGAGAGGACGTGTTGCTCCCGCTGTACCTGAGCGACGGCGCGGTCCACCTGGAGTTCTTCCCGATAGGGGGCGCGTTCAACAGGACCTTGAGGATCCTCAAGATGAGGAATATTCACCATGGAGAGGGAGTGTATCCGTACATCTTCGCGAGAGGGGTCGGCATCGTGGTCAGAGCCGCCCCGGTGGAGGTCCCGCCGGAAAGAGTGAAGAGCTACGACAAGGTCTTCGATGAGGCGCTGCGCACAGCAGAGAGCCTCAAGGCCAGCCAGGCTTTGATGCGCAAATTGAGGATAATGAGGGATACCTGGGACTACGACTACTCACCCGAGGAAGCGCTCCAGACCATTTTCGACTCATATGACCTCAAGCGAGTGAAGTAGATGAGCTACCACGGAAGGGTCGAAAAGACCATGGAGGCCGAGAGTACTGGCCTTCTGAGCCACCTGATCCAGACAGCACTGGACCGTGTGCGCGAGGAGAACAAGTTCGACATCGTCATGTTCCTAGGTATCGACGGCCGCATCTTTTGCTCGAGCATCCCCAATCTCCTGGACAGTGCGCAATATCAACTGCTCAACATGGTAAAGGAGAACCTCCCCCACATCTGTTCGCAGCTGGCGACCAAGAACCTCCTGCTGAGCATGCAACGCTATGAGACGGGCTCGATGATTATCTCGGGCGTCGGCGACAAGGCGTTCCTCGTGTTCCTGATGACGTCCGAACTCGACGTCGCAAACCTCGGTCCGATAGCCAAGAAGGTTCTGAACACCAGCGTCGTAGTTCATCACTTGATGGAGCTGAAACCGATAACCATCGAGGCAACGAAGAGCTACGACGAGGAGGTGTCGACAGAGCTCCGCAAGCTCTCCAGGCTGCTGTTCGTCGAGAAGTTCGATTCCACCCGCCAGTACAGGAAGAACATGGAGGTCCACAAGTACCTCAGGGAGGAGCTCGGCCAGGTCCTCGAGAGGGGGCTCCTAGACGAAGTCATAACCATGGCATACAATGAGGTGGGGACATCCGCCGCCTACATGAACGACCGGCAATGGGAGTCGCTGCTGGGATTGATACTCGAGGAAGTGAGGAAACTGTGCGGCGATGTCGTGGCCGACAGGTGCTCCAAGAAATGGAAGCCAGAGGTCGAGCGCTTGCTGCGATCATTCGTGTGAGGTGACAGTTTGCTGGATGTCGCCTTAGTCTCACTCATAAATGACCTCAGTGAAAAGGCGGGAGCTGATGGAGTCATTCAGTTTTGGCAGCGTGTGGGCGAGAACCTGGCCAGCAGGATGGGGAAAGAGGCCTATCTTGGATGGCCATCGTTCAACGTGGCGGTGCGTGAGGGCAGGACCGCCTTCAGCATCGAGGGCGAGACCGTCACCCTCACCGACATGGCGATCATGGACGTTGACGGGGACGTCGTCGGCTACCTCTATGCGCTTAAGCAATGTGTCTTCCTTCCCACGATCCTCCGTGTGAGGTACACATCGGGGGACCTCCCTAGGGCCGATCGCGAGGTCGCGCAGGAGTACAACGATTCGCATCACGACATCGCTATCTGCAACTTCTGCGTGTTCCATGAGAGGTTCCGAGAGGAGGTCGCGAAGAACATCACAGTCTCAAGCCAGCCCCTCAATTGCCTGCTCCTGGCGACCAGGGGCTTCACCGGCGAGACGAAGATATCCACGAAGAACCTCCAAAAGATCGGCATCAACCCGGAGCACGTGAGGGCGCTGCTCAGGAACTACGAGTGCGTCTACGCGCTCGAGATGCGCGGTGCCAGGCTCAAGGAGGGCGACTGATGGCCCGCCTGATGGAGAGCAATCCGTTCGTCGAGGTCGCCACCCACTTCTTCCTAGAGGATCTCGCGGACAAGGTGGGAATCCAAGGCTTGAACAACTATCTCATCGGTCTGGCCAAGACTCTTGCCAACCACATGCCTGAGGAGGAGTGGCGGGACTGGAAGGAGTTCCTGGAAGCGATGCGCGCTGGAGACACGATGCTCTCGGCGTTTGAGGACGTCGTCGCCCTGACGGATTGCTGCATGGTTACAAGACATTCGCCATTCGAGCGGGGCTGGCGGGAATATGTAAAGCGGGTGGGCAGCTTCTCTCCCGCGCACAAGAAGGTCGCCGAGTTCTACAACAAGAACGTCAAGCCGACCGCGGTGAACTCGCTCCACATAATCCTGCAGACCTTCAGGGCAGCCGCGGCCCCGCGCGTCAAGGTCGCGGGCAAGAGCGTGCGCTACGCGCAGATAGCGACCGTCTGGCCAGATGGTCAGAGAATGGTTGCCTCGGACGCTGAGAGGCCCGAGCTGCTCAAGAAGGCGGGAATATCGGAAACGAAATTGAGGATGCTCCTCCGCGATAACGCCGAAGTCTGGATACTCTGGACAGAAAAGTAGTGCAAAGCAGGCTCAGCGTGTCTTCTTTCTGCGCCTGTAGGCAATCACCAAGAGCAATCCGCCCACGAAAATCAAGGCAGCGAACAAGATGAGATATCCCGTCGCAAGTTCCCCGCCCATCCTGTAGAACGTGTCGAATGCCACGATTTCGCCTTTGGAGGGGTCGATTACCCCGTTCCCATCAATGTCGGCCTCTACCCTTATCGTGTGCTGACCAGCGTTCAAACCTACTGGTATCCAGCTGAGCGTCGCCGTTCCCCTGTCGCCCGGATTGATCCGGCTTATCACCTTGGAACCCGCGAAAACATCATCCACATAGAAGCGGACCGTCGTATTCAGCACGGCGGCACCGCCATTGTTCCTAAAACTCGCGGTCAATGTCAGGGGTGCAAGCACCTGCACCGTGAGCGTTTTCCTCACCGTGGCATTGACCGTGCTGTTCCCAGAGGTCGCCTCGACCACGAGGTCGAAGCTGCCTTCGTTGCTCGGGGCTGTGACGTTGACCTCGTAGGTCTTGTTCTGACCGCTCCGTTCGCCGGGACTCCCGGCCAAGGGAGATGCGCCGCCAAGATTCGAACCCTGGACCCAGTACTTGATCGTGTAGTTCCCGTTGTTCTCGGCCGGACCGCCGCTGACATTCACGTAGTAGATCGCGACTTGCTGAGGCGTCATTGCCGCCGGCCCTTCCACACTGAGCGCGACCGGTGTCTGGGCCCGGCCGCCAGGCTGCGCGATGATGAACACCATCGTCACGAACGCCGCGACGAGCAGAACGCGTCTCATCGTCTGCTCCTCCTGTACCTGTCCCTCACCGCCAGGACCACGAAGATGACTGCGACGGCAGCGAACGCGCCCGTTATGGTGATGAGCGCCATGTTCCACCCCGCCTGCCTTTCGACTCTGCCGCCGCCCACCGCGACGTTGCCTTCCAGGGAGAGCTGGGGCAGGACGGTCGGTACATCCAGGGTGCTTTCCATACCATTCTGCAGTTCGACCTTCACCCTCGCGACCAACCCCGGCAGCCCGCCGGTGTTCTCCATGACGAGCGTCACGCGGGTTGTCGCGTTCGCGCCGACCGTGATCCCGGTGATGACGTCGTCGTAAGCCGTGGAATTGACGCGGATCTTGGCAATCCATCCGAGATCCGCCATCGTGGGTGCATTCGTGACAGTCATGTTGACCAGCTCGACCGCATTGCCCGTGTTGGCAATCTCCAGCGTGTAGTTCAGATACTTGCCATCGAAGACCGGTTTGACCTCGGTCGTGCGCAGCGCGATTCCTTGCGTCCTTGTCACATTCAGGGGAAGCTTCAGAGTGAACCTATTGGAGGTTGCGTTGACGCAGTACCCCGTGATGCTCACGTCGGGATGCTCCACCTTGGCGTCGAATGGCACCTTGACAGTGGCGACGACGGTTTCATAATTGACCGGTATTCCATCCACGGCTCCGAAATCCACATTGACGATGTCGTTGTCAAACTCGACCGTCCAGCCGACCGTGGCGCCTTGCAGTTTATATGTGTCCGGCATGCTCCCGGTGTTTGTCACTCTGATCAGGAAATCCACCGAGCTGCCAGCGGCGAACGTTGGCTGATCGGAGGTGGTGTTGTAGCTCATCGCGATGCCGTGCCGCGGAATTCTGGCCAGACCTATCTCCCCGAGAGAAGTGTCGCCTTCGACAGTCCTCGCGATGGTGTTGTTGTACCCGACCGTCAGACCGTGCTCGGTGAGCATGGCCAGCATCTTGATCGTGTACCGCTGCGCGGGCACGTAGAACTCGAGGTTGCCATTGTCGTCGGTGTAAACATCCCAGAAGATGGAATCGGTGAACGTCACCTTGGTTGTAATCCTCACATGGTCGAGGTACGTCGTGACGCCGGTGACCTTATAGCCCTTCTCAAGGCTGAGATTCATGTAGGTCGACGTGCGCGGCTCGACATTGATGTACTGGAGCGAAACGCCGTGGCTGACCGGATCGTATACCCGCATCATGTATGCGGCCGGGGCCAGCTGTATGCTATAGGTGCCGTCGGCTGCGGTGGCGGCGGTCAGGTTGATACCTTCGGGCCCGTCTGGCCTGAACTCGAGAGTCGCAGTGATGGGCAGGCCTTGATACTCCATGTGCCCCGCAATCGTCGAGTTGTCCAGCGTCCTCGTGAGAGTCAGATCGTAAGTGATCTGGAAAAGCGTCTGCGGAACGACAAGAATCGATGAATGTGCATAGCGCACGTATCTCTTCGTGTAGTCGATCGTGGCTGTGCTGGGATAGTCCACGCTGACCGTGTAGTTGCCAGCCACCAGATTGGCTGAATAGCTGCCTTCGGAGTCGGTTTTCGTCTCGTAAGTCGCCCCTCCATCGCTCACGAAGCTGACCGGCGCAACCTCAAACAGATTCGCGTCATCGTACTTGAGCCGGCCCGAGACGGCAGCTGCCCTGTCAAGGCCGACCTGCAATTGGAGCGGAGCCGCGAGAGTCAGACTCTCGAACGCCGCATAGTAGATGCTGCTTTCGTTGTAGCTCGCGTAGAGCGTGTAATCCCCTTCCGCGAGCATGAGATCGAACGACCCGTTCGCGGCGGCGGTGAACTCAGAGGACTCCGGCCCTTGGAACGCCATGAATGCTGCCTTCGGCACGCCTTGAACGTTGACCGTGCCAGAGACGGACATTCTCAGGAAGAGCTGCAAGTTCCTTGTGACACTCGCTCCACCGACCTGCAATGACAATGTCTCGGTCCTGGAGTTCTGGAACCTGACATCGGCTTGACCGGCCACTTGGGGCTGATCGACATTGATTGTGTATCTGCCCGGAACCAAGTCAATCACGTAGATGCCGGTGGACTCATCTGAGAGGGCTGAAGCATTGACGGCGCTCGAATCTTTCGCCACGAACTTGATCTCGACAGATTCACCCACGAGCGGCGTTCCCTGGAGGAAGAGCTGGCCGGTGACTGTGACGTTGTACGGCAGGAGGGATGACGTGAACTTGGGCGCAAGCGCTATCAGGCTGGCGGGTCCAAGACTCAGCGTCTGGAAGCCTGCCTTGCTGACCTGCATCACATATGTGCCGTTCGAAGGGAGAGTGAGCTCATAGCGGCCCTCGGTCCCGGCGAAGGTCTCGGCGGTTGTGCCAGACGAGTCGGTGAAGGTGATGCGTGCGTCCTCGGTCCCCTCTCCAGGCTCAAGGAATCCATTCCTATTCTTGTCATAGAACACCTGGCCGCCGACCGACGTCCCGACCTTCAGGCTGATATCATAGTTCAGGCTCGCGAAGAAACCCTCACTCTTCAGATACGACAGGTTGTAGAACCCCGCCTGGACCACATAATATCCCTTGGGCAGATAGGCCAGATATCCGCCGTCGGCGGATGATGTTCTGACGCTGACCGAGGCGACGCCATTGCTGAAGGTGACATTCAGACCGCCGATGCCGCCCTTGGTCTTGTCGACGGAGTACGCGATTCCCTGCACGACGACGCCCTCGGAGAAATTCGGGTCGTATATCGTGTCGATTCCCTCTGCGACCGTCACCCTGCCGACGAATGCGTACAGTTGACCCTGCCTGTAGTGTCTGGCATTGACGTCATATGTCCCGAGCGGGAGCCGGATTGAATACGAACCTGTCTCGTCTGTAAGTATGGTCGTGCTGACCTGGGTGGCTCCGACCCTGTTGATGTCGAGCAGCACCCCGCCCTGGAGCAATCCCGCGATGGATGTCTTGCCCTTGAGCAGGCCGGAGAGAGCGAGCGTCATGTTGTAAGTCGTGGTGGCGGTGCTTCCCACCTTTATGTGCTGGGGGAGAGTCGCGTTGGCCCCAAGGCTGGCTGAGATCGTGAAATTGCCCGGCAGTACATCGAAGCCGTACTGACCTGTGCTGCTCGTCCGGATGATGAGCGAGTTGCCCCACGCCTCGTCGAACGCCTCAACAGTCGCACCAGAGGCGGTGATGTTCCCTGGGAGCAACACGGTCCCCTCGATCTTCGTGGTGTTCAACAGTATGTTCTGGATATCATCCGTCTTGCCGACGGTGATTGACGGGGCGGCGATCGTCCTCCCTCGGAAGGTGACTGTGGTTGTATACTTGCCCTCATACGCATGTTCCAGGAGATAGATCCCGTTGCTGTTCGTGGTGACCGTCCTCACCAAGTTCAGGCTATTGTGCTTGAACGAAATCTGGGCGTTGGCAACCGAGTCCTCCCCCGTCGTCTGGTTCCCGTCCCTGTTGACGTCTATGAAGGAGATTCCACTGATGGTGACCCCTCTCACGATTATGTTGCGCACGATGTTGTAGTCAGCCAGGCCGTCTCCGTTCCTGTCGATCTCGAGCCTCATCGCCTGGTCGTCGCTGATGGTGAGGAACTGTTGATCCAGGACGGTCGCGCCCGTCATGGAGCGCGGATCCAGGGTGCCGATCGAGGCAACCACCCTGACTTGGCCGAATGGCGCCAACAGGCTGTACCTGCCATTCTCGTCCGTGAGGACGGAGTAATGGGGCGTGGGGTTAGTCGGGTCCTCGTAATCTTGAACGGTGACGCGCACGCCTGGCAGCGGCGTGACCCCGTCGACGGTCACAGTCCCGTTGATGTAGGCTCCATCATAGTACTTCAGAAACACGGTCCCGCTGCTCGCGAGAGTCGAGTTGCTAAAGTCGATAACGCCGGTCATCTCATTGCGGTTTATCTTGCGCTGCATGTTAAGCGCGCCGTCCTCGCCGAAGTAGTTCACCGCAGTCCAGTCCTCGCTGTGATTCTGGTAGTCATTCACCCCCCAAGGATTGAAGTAGGCTGTCTTGTAGACGACCTTGAAGTGGCTCATGTTCCAGCCCTGCATGGGCATCATCGATTGGAGCTCTCCGCGGATACCCGGAAGGCAGTCGCTGGTGGAGCATGCCGTGTTGACATCAGTAGGCCCGAACCCCATGTAAGCGCGGTAGAACATGCTGTTGTAGAACATGTCGGTGTACTTTATGTTCAGACTGCTGGTGGTCGCCCCGATGGGTACGCTGTCCGCAGGGAATGTGCCCTTGTCCGTCACAGCCTCGATGTTGAAGAAATCGATCGGCAGGACGCGGCCGTCCGGCAGGTTCTCGACTCTGTGGTCCGACAGTTTCACCGGCGCATAGAATATATTGTTGCCGCTACCAGTTGTCGGGAACATCCTAGAGTCGACTCCGAAGTACCGTATCGACCATCCGGTCGTCTCTGAGATGTCGTGGTACAAGGAGGCCATCTGATCCGTTGTGGTTTTTGTATCAAGGTAATGACTCAGGTAAATGTAGATGGCGTTCAATGGCTGCATCCTCGTATCCCAGCGTCCGTATGTAATGGGGTCGCCGAGGACAGCATCTATCAGCGGCGATGGGTTGTGATATGCGTCAACAATCTTCGAGGGATCCAACCCATAGCGCTCAAGATCCGCCATGACTGCTCGACTCAGATGCCCGTTGTTGGCGTAATAGTCGCCCTCGATCAATCTGATTGTGAATAACGCGATGGCAGCGTCCTCGCTCTGCGCGGTGATGAACTGCCCTGCGATCTGGTATCCGTCCTGGAAATTATCCGCCACTGTGGGATGTTCTCCCCTGTCGACCGCCTCGAAGCCGTAGTCCCACCAGCTCAGGTAGGCCGGCCGCTGCTCTGGCACCACGTCGGTATCTTGTTTGGCGAACCATTCCCACGCGGCGGGGAAGTAGCCTGAAGTCAGAGGCAGTGAATACCCGAATGCCCCGAAGTAGAACGTGTTCGTGCCCCTGCCCGTCGGGGGCGTGTAACCCTCCGGCCTCAGAAAGTCGGGCATGGTGTAGTAAATCTGCCGGTCGTAGGCCGCCTTCTCTTCATACGGTATTGAGGCGTCCACGCCGAACCAGACGTTCGGGAGCAGTAGGAGGAATACTATGAACAGGGCGCCAAGGACGTGCCTGACCTTGACACTCTTCCTGATTGCGGTGAGCTTGCTGCCGCCCGAGAGGCTGTGGAATGTCTTCTTCATCGTCTCGAAGTCGAGCCATCCCACCATCAGCACGATGACCCAACCGGCAGTCAGGGCGAACGCTGGGCTGGCATTGAAGATGAATCGGGCCGCAGCCATCGACATGAAAATCGCTGCGAAGCTCCATGTCAACACGAACAGGTAGTCTGGCTCCTGCCGCTTGGGCAGCTTCCACGCCATCCAGAACAGGCCGAAGAGGGAAAGGAAAAATGTGACCGCTCCGAAAGATAGAATAGCTTGGCTCAGCCCCGGAGGCTGCGCCTCTGCTATCGTTTCATACAACTTAGTCGGCACGAAGTAGCCTGCGCCGCTCACGAAGGCGTTTGCGACGGCGGGATTGACAATCACGAGTATTACAAAGAGAGCGCCGCCCGTCACCAGCACCGAGGGGAGGATGATCGCCCACGGGTAGTTGCGCGTTATCGTCAGGACGAGGCCGAGGGCCGTGGCTGCGAGGAACAGTATAAGGGGCACGTCGTACCAAGTCTTGACTTGGCCATAGAGGACATACCAGGGAGCGGCAAGAAGGAGCGCGACACCCATAGTGATCGTGAAGCATATGCCTATCCCCATCGGGTCCTTGTCACGCAAGCGGTCGACGAACAGCTGGAGGATGACGTAGACCAAGAGAATGATTGGGGCATAGGCCCAGCCCTGCCAGATCAGCGCGACAGTGGCCATGGCCATCCCGGACATGACGCTGTAGAGCATGGCCTTCTGGTTTTCCTTGAAGAAACCGCTGAGGCCAGAGACGATGGAAGACCGCCCGTCCTTGGTCGCGA
This sequence comes from Methanobacteriota archaeon, assembly GCA_017885655.1. GTDB lineage: Archaea > Thermoplasmatota > Thermoplasmata > RBG-16-68-12 > JAFNFQ01 > JAFNFQ01. The sequence goes on from JAFNFQ010000039.1 coordinate 33,913, forward strand.
AGTTCCACGAGGCGACCCAGCGCCTATCGTTGAGGGCTTTGAGCGCTTTCATGAAGAAGAAGAAGCTGGTGACCACGAAGAAGAGCGTCATTGAGTCATGGTCGGCGTCGGTTGCCTGACTGCGCTGGAGATGCGCCGGCATTACCGCTAGAAGGAATGCCGCGACCAGCCCCGCCCTCTTCCCAATGATGTTCTTCGTGAGGAAGTAAGTTGGGAATATCGTGAGAGCGCCCCAGATAGCGGTGGACAGTATGAACACCGCCATCACGCTCCGCCAGACGTCTCCCACGAGGGGCGAGAGCGCTATGCCCGGAACGGCGATGAACCAGTTGAATATCGGCGGCCTGGGGTTACCCAGGCCCATGGGATAGTTCAGCATCGGGTCCCAATCCAGCTGCTTCCCGGTCGTTACGATATTCCTGATGGTTTTTTCCCAATAGAACGAGTCGGATCCCCCAGAGAGCAGATTGTCTTGAAGTGACAGGTCGAGGGGGAAGTATGCTCTCAGGAAGAGCGCCAAGCTAAAAATGGCTAGGAGTATAATCACTACATTGGCATTCTTTCTAAGCCAGTTACGTAGGGTATCCACTTATCGCTCACCGAAGTAACTTGGCTAATTCTGCAACCCCTATATCTAGGTTTACACATCATTCCACTGGCGGTAATGAAGGGGCGGACGCTGCGGATCCATTGCGCAATCTTCATTCATGCTGCTTTCCTTATCCACAACAATGGATTCGCTCAGGCTGGCCGGCAACGTGGAAATCCTCAAGGAAAAGGCGCTGCTGCTCCGCGACGAGGGCCTGGCCGTCATAGCCGATCTCCATCTGGGTTACGAAGGCGCCCTGCAGCTGGAGGGGATCTCGATTCCGCGAAGGCAGAAGGCGGTCATGCTTGAATCGCTCTCGCGCATCATCGACGATCACGCGCCGGAGACCACCGTCGTCAACGGCGACTTCAAGCACAACTTCTCGCGCAATCTGGACGAAGAGTGGCTGGAGGTCAAGGAGGTTCTGAGGTTCCTCAAGGATAGGACAAGGCTCGTCGTCGTCAGAGGGAACCATGACAACTACCTCGCGACGATCCTGCACGACATGGACATCGAGCTGAGGAAGAGCTACAGAGCGGGTGGATACACGTTCGCCCACGGGCATTCGGACGTCAAGACGAAGGGGGCCGTTGTCATAGGCCATGAGCATCCTGCGCTGAAGCTGAGGGATGAGGTCGGGGCGGTTGTGTCGCTGCCCGCTTTCGTAGTGGGCCGAGATGTGATCGTTTTGCCGGCTTTCAGTCCATTGGCGTTGGGCACGGACGTGTCTTCGCACCCATATCTTTCACCCGTGCTGAACGCCCGCGACATCAGCGATGCCAGAGTGCTGGCAGCTGATGAGAAGGAGGGCATCCTGGACTTCGGGACAATGGCGGATCTGAAGGGTCGGAATGCTGCTCTGATTCTGAGATAGTCACGGCGGGCCTAAGGAGAGAGGCCGACCGCGCCTCATTGCTGAAGACGGTAGTCGCAACTCGACCATGCGGGATCGCGGCCGTTGTGGAGAACGTCCGCAACTCCGACTTATCATGAAGCGGTGCCGAGCTCAAGCTAAGGGTTTTAACCGTCACCGCGTTTACATCGCGAGGGGAAGACGAATGCCCAAGAAGACCACTCTCTCAGTGATTAAGGCTGACGTCGGAAGCATCGCGGGCCACCAAGTGGTGCACCCGAGACTGGAGGAAACCGCCCGCGAGTCGCTCAAGAAGGCGAAAGCGTCCGATGTGCTCATCGATTTCCACGTGACCCACTGCGGCGATGACCTGGAACTCATAATGACCCACCGCCACGGCGTGGATTCGCCCAAGGTCCACGAGCTCGCATGGCTGACGTTCGAAAAGTGCACCAAGGTCGCGAAGGAGCTTCACCTCTACGGCGCAGGTCAAGACCTACTGTCTGACTCCTTCTCGGGCAATGTCCGCGGCCTCGGCCCGGGCAGTGCGGAGATGGAGTTCTCGGAGAGGCCGGCTGAGCCGGTTGCTATCTTCATGATGGACAAGACCGAACCTGGGGCCTTCAACCTCCCCACATTCCGCATGTTCGCCGACCCGTTCTGCAATCCGGGCTTAGTCATCGACAAGGCGATGCACGACGGCTTCCGATTCGAGGTCTGGGACATCATGGAGCACAAGTGCATCTTCTTCAACTGCCCCGAGGAGATGTACGACCTCCTCGCTTTCATCGGCACGAAGGGGCGATACGTGATCAAGCGCGTCTACTCCCGTGGCGGGAAGGTCCCCGCTGACGAGCCGGTCGCCTGCATATCGACGGACAAGCTCAGCCACATCGCAGGCAAGTATGTGGGGAAGGACGACCCTGTC
>JAFNFQ010000040.1 GCA_017885655.1 Methanobacteriota archaeon
TTCGATTCCTCAGCTGGCGGGACGCTCAGGGACAACGTGATGGTCAGGAACGGGATTTTTATATACGGCTGGGACCTCGGGGACTGGACATCGCACACGATTGACACTTCGAACACGGTCAATGGCAAGCCGGTGTATTACTGGAAGAACATGATCGGAGGCACCGTTCCGCCGAACGCCGGGCAGGTGATACTGGCGAATGCCAAGGGAGTCACCGTCCGGGATCAGGTGATAAGCGATGCCACGGTGGGAGTGCTGCTCGGAATCTCTCCGAATAACACGATACTCCGGAACTCACTGGCAAATCACAGCAGGGCGGGCATGTTCCTCGCTCGCGGGTCGGACAACAACACGGTGACCGATAACAGCGTCCGGAACAGTTCGAGCGGCATGTTCTTCGCCGGATCCCGCACGAACTCGATCATCAAGAACGTCTTCACTGAGAATCGTGAGGGCATCTCATCCGACTCCTCCGCCGGCAACGAGTTCACATACAATACGGTCTCCAACAACAACATCGGATTCAACATATATGCCGCGGACGGGAGCCGCTTCCACCACAACAATATCCTGGGCAACACTCAGCAGGCGACCCAAGCAATGGGGGTGAACTTCTGGGATGACGGCTATCCTTCTGGCGGGAACTATTGGTCCGACTACACGGGCGTGGACTTGAACGGCGGTCCCGGCCAGGGTCAGCCCGGGAGCGACGGCATCGGTGACACTCCCTACGTCTGTGCAGGTTCGGGAGGAGTCGTCGACAATTACCCGCTGATGCAGCCCGCAGTTCCCTCTCCACCTTCGGCGCCGATCAATCTCGTGGCCGTGGCGGGCGATGCACAGGTCAGCTTGACATGGTCGCCGCCGGTTTCCAACGGGACATCGTCGGTCACCAACTACACGGTGCACCGCGGCACGGTCTCTGGAGGAGAGGTGATCCTGGCGACGCTGGGGGACGTGCTCGCCTACACCGACGCGGGCCTGACGAACGGGGTCACCTACTTCTACACCGTCGCGGCGGTGAACAGCATCGGGCAGGGGCCAGACTCCGCAGAGGTGAATGCGACACCTGTGACAGTCCCGTCCGTGCCGCTGAACCTCACCGTTGAGGTGCAGGACACAACAGTATTGGTCAGATGGAACCCACCCGCATCCGATGGCGGTTCACCCATCTTGAAATACAGGATCTACCGCATCTCTTCGAACGGCACCGAGATTCTCCTCACTACGGTCTGGGTCACTGCTCAAGACATCCGAGTCTATCCAGACACGGCCGTGGAGAGAGACCAGACTTACAGGTACCGGGTGAGCGCGGTGAACGCGGTGGGAGAGGGCCCGAAGACTAATGAGGTGACAGCGACCGTGCCGCCGATCACGTTGCCGCCGAAATCGATCCTGGATGAAGTGTGGTTCTGGGCAATCATCGTGGCGGTGATCATCATCCTTGTGGCGGTAGCGGCGGTCATCTCGCGAAGGAAGAAGAGGAAGAAGGAGGTCGGAGAACCGCCCACGCAGGAGCAAGAAGACGCTGGCAATCAGGGACCCTGAAGTAGAGGCCTCTTTCCCCTCCGAAGCACGAGCACCTGTACGTGTTCAGGAAGCCCGCCAACGGAGAGAAGATCTCGGAGTTCAGGAACAGCGTGAAGTGGCGGTAGCAAGGACACCTTGGATTGTCCCTGTTCCAGAAGCGTTAAGTATGTTGTGTGTTATTATAACACACATGAGTAGCGAGGAAGGCCATCTTGCGCAGTACAAGGACTTCAAGAGGGCGGCGGATATGGAGGAGAATCCCCTGCAGGTGAGGGTCGAGTCCATCTTCCTGGGCATCTTTCACCTCATAGACGCGTGCGCCGCCCGGAAGAACGTCCATATCAACAAGCACCAGCGCGTCAGGGACGAACTGAAGGCGAACCCGGTGATCTTCGGGAATCGTACAGACGAAGTCTGGAAGGCATTCCAGGACATCGAGACTCGGCTCAGGCCCAAGTTCGTCTACGGCAAGAGCTGGGCGAGGGGGGATTTCGACGCAGTCCTAGAGAAGTCCGGCAGGATCGAAGGCATCTGCAAGGAGGTGATGCGATGAATCCGCCGAAGCTGCAGGCGTGCATCGAGGAGATACGCGGCTACCTGTCCGGACTCGGCGAGGTCGAAAAGGCTGTCATCTACGGGTCCGCGGCGCTCGGGACGGCGGTAGAAAGCAGCGATTTGGACCTCTTCGTGATTGCCCCCAGGAGCCGACACGAACCGATCGCCCAAAAACTCTACGACATAGGTGCCGGCCATGGCGTGACCGTCAGCCCATACATGCTGACCGCCAGGGAGATCGTGAGCCTGGACATGCAGTTCCTGGAATCCATTGCCCGCGATGGGATTGTCCTGAAGGGCGAACCTCTGGATCCGACGCTGAGCGCGCTGAACCTTCAGGCGCAGTATCTCGTGACCCTCTACCTCGACCATCTGCCCCAGGAGGAGAAGATGAGGCTTTCGAGGGAGCTGTACGGATACACATCGGCGCGACGCTACAAGAAGAAGCGGTACGAGAGCCGCACTGGCGGATTCCTCGACAGCGTCGGGGGACGCAGGCTTGCACGCGGGACATTCTTGGTGCCAGCGAGGGCATGGCCTGACCTGGACTCTCTGATCCGGAAGCACAGGGCCAAGAGGTGGGCCTTCACGGTTTGGGTGCAAAAGCCATAATCGGCGATCTGATCCAAGATGGATTCATGGGTGCTTCACGCGCAGGATGAATTCCACGAGTGGGAACTGGCGGTGAAGTAAGAAGCGGGAATGTTGGGCTCAAGCGACCATATTCCCTTCAAGCGAGATGTCCTGCCATTTAGTCAGAGACGAAAGAGTCATCTACCCTCTTGGCGATTCCCGGATTGACACTGTCCAGGGGTGACGAAAATGACAGATCCATTGGAGGGCATAGTGGAAGAGGAAATCCGGAAACAGCTTGCACTGATAAGGCTGAACGCGGGCACGGTGATCGAGAGCGAAAGATTGCGGCAGATTCTCAAAGGCTTCCGCAGCCAGAAGGGAATCTACAAACCCAGCGGTTCTCAACACGCTCTCTGGGTTCGGGAGACCCTGCACGGCCCCTATCCGGATCAAGAGCCAGAGGTGTTCCCCGACGGGTCCTGGACTTACCGCTACACGCCTGAAGGTCGTGGCGGTCGCACCGACATGAACTTGGACACCAACAAGTCTCTGCTGAAATGCATCGAGGATCGCGTTCCCGTTGGAGTCCTGAGGCAGCGTGTCGCCGAACGCGGGGCAGCATCCTACGAGGTCCTCGGCCTTGCGTATGTCAAAGACTTCGATGGGACTCACTTCATCCTCCAAGGCGAACCGATAATATGGGAGGATGTCCCAGTGGCGGGCAAACCGATACCGCCATTCAGGCCGTTCGATGAGAAACCTCTCCCCCGCCTTGAGATGACTAGACAGCAGCGGGACATGAGATTCGGCTTCATGGTGCGCCAGGCCTATCACGAGAAGTGCAGTCTTTGCGAGGTCGGCTACCGCATGCACGGTCGGCTTGTCGGCGTCGAGGCGGTTCATATAATACCCGTCGAGGATCGAGGAAACACGGGAGACGTGCGCAACGGGATGCTCCTCTGCAGGAATCACCACACGCTCTTCGACGAGTACGCCTGGACCCCGGACGAGGATTTTCGCGTCATGGTGGCCGACGATGAGGAATTTCGAAAGAGCGCGACTGCGAACTGCGTGCTGGATTGGGAGGGGAAGAGACTTCCGAATCTGCCTTCGAAAGAGTACCTTCTCCCCGCCATGGAGGCATTGAGATATCGCCTGAGCAAATTCGAGACCACTTAGTCAAGGAGCCAAATGAATCCCGGCAAGATCTAGAACACGGTGAAGTCGATGAGAGATAAGTGGCGGGAGGAGAAATATGACTTCTACCTCTTGGGGTACGGATACCTGTACGTGTTCAGGAAGCCCGCCACTGGGGAGAAGATGTCGGAGTTCAAGAACAGCGTGAAGTGGGGATGGGCGTCGATAGAACAGGTGCTAACGCATAAATACGTGAATGCACATATGATAATCAATGCCGAATCTCACGCTAAGCCTAACCATGGAACTCTACGAAGCGATGAAGAAGCACCCTGAGATCCGATGGAGTGAGGTGGCCAGGCAAGCGATAGCGAAGCGATTGAAAGACCTTGAGACGTTGGACGCGATCCTCTCGAAGAGCACACTCACCGGACGGGATGTCCATGAACTCTCGGAGAAGGTGAACCGGGGAGTCTGGGAGCAGCACGCGTATCTAGTGAAGGAGCAACGTCCAAGGCGAAAAGCCAAGACGCGCACGTAGCTCGTTTTGACTCATGGAGCCGCAAGCTCAGGTCGGGCCTCAGCTTGGATTCCGAAGCAACGTCCGGCGCACGAGACTATTGCTCGTGACCGATGCCAACGTCATCATCGCAGCCACGCTGCGTGACTCAACTACCCGCGGACTTCTGCTCCGCGGTGACGTATCACCGGTCGCTCCCCGGATGGTCATCGCCGAGATCGAGAAGCACATCCACGAGATTTCAGCCAAGAACTCCCTTCCTGTTGAGATTAACCGCAGGGTGCTGCGGCTTCTTGCGAATCACATCCGCCTCCTGCCCCTGAGAGCCTACAAGAGGTTCCTGCTTGAGGCCTACGCGATGATTGGCGAGCGTGACCCCACAGATGTACCCTATCTGGCCGTAGCTCTGGCAGTGGATGCGGATGGCATCTGGACGCACGATGCGGACTTCGCGGCCCAGAATCGATTCAGAGTCTGGAACACGGCTCAGTTGAGGGAGCTGCTCTGCAGAGGCCCGGGCGGATCTCGAGGAGACTAGGAGGCAGAAGTATGATTTCTATCTCTTGGCCCACGAGCACCTGTATGTGTTTGGAAAGCCCGCCACCGGGGAGAAGGTGTCGGAGTTCAAGAACAGCGTGAAGTGGCGGTGACCTGCTCCTCCAGATGAAAAGCTTCATTACCTTCTTCGTGATATAGTAATACGAAATGTCCCAAATGCGTGGACACCTCGACCATTACGAGAGATTCCGTGCCGATGCGTACCGTGAGGAGAACAGCCAGGAGATCCGGGTCGAGGCCCTATTCCTTGCATCATACCACCTCATCGAGGCATGTGCCGCGAAGTTCGGCATCCACATCACAAAGCATCAAAAGGTGCGCGAGGAACTCGAGGTAAACGAAGGCATATTCGGCTCCAGGACCGAGGAAGTCTGGTCGGCGTTCCAAGAGCTGGAGAACCGCGTCAGGCCCAGATTCGTCTATGGCACCAAGCGGACGCAGGCTGACTTCCAGAAGGCGGTGCGTCTCTTCGAGGCGATGGAGAAGTTGTCCAAGGAGGTGCTGCAATGAACCTCCCGCAATTCGATCAGGCCTTGAACGACCTCCGGCGGCTATTGCCCGCGAAGGCGACGAGGTTCGCGATACTCTTCGGCTCGGTCGCGCGAGGAGAGGCCACGGAGGACAGCGACATAGACCTCCTCGTCTCGCCGCGCGCGCAGAGTGATGAGGAGACGATACTGGAAGTGGTCCGTCGCGTCGAGCGTGATTGCCATGTCCGCATCGCGTGCGTCATGGTGGATCCGGATCTGAATGACATAGACCGCCAGCTGCTTGACACCGTTCTCAGAGCGGGCCATGTCCTCGTCGGAGAGATGCCTCGCGTTGCTGTGCAGGACCTGGACCTCGAATCCGTTCGCCTTGTGAGTTTCGATCTCAGGGCGCTGCCAAGTGCCAAGAAGGCCCGCCTTTCTCGAGAACTGTACGGATTCGAGACGCGCAAGCGCTACAAGGGGAAGACGTACATGCGTCGCGTGCGCGGAAGGCTCGAGGAATGGGGAGGAAGGAAGATAGGTCGTGGCACGGTCCTCGTGCCGGAGAAGGTGGTACGAGAGATCGACAGGCTTCTTCGGTCTTATGGAGCGAAACGCATGCTTATTCCATTGTGGATCCAGCGGGCCTAGGCCTCTGACTCGCTCATCAGCTGAAAGGAACATCGGACTCCTGCACAAGATGAAGTCGATGAGGGAGAATTGGCGGGGAATGAAGTACGACTTTTACCTGCTGGCGCATGAACACCTGTACATGTTCAGGAAGCCCGCCGCGGGGGAGAAGTTGTCGGAGTTCAAGAACAGCGTGAAGTGGCGGTGATGGATGCATGCTGGACGTTGCTTTAAATAGGCTTTGAGGCATTATTTCGACGCGAGACGGCAATTCGTGGAGAACTGCCGTGTTTCGGGAATAAGCGGCGGCGGGTCATGATTCCTTCACCTTTCACAGAAGATGAGGCGATAGACATCGGTCTCTTCGTGCTCGCGGAAGCCCTGCGGGAGAGGCGCCAGACATCCCCGACCGTGGACAAGACTCACCTCGTCAAAGCATTGTTCAGGTTCGCGGAGGAACTCGACCTTCCGATCACGAGATGCTGGTTCAAATTCGGCCAATTCGTCCCGAGCGAGCGCGCTTCACCAGAGCGCTTCGCAGAAGTGCGTGACAGGGGCATCGGGGTGCTGTCGCACAAGGCGAGCTCGAACCTTCTCGGGCTGATGCGCACCTGTGCCTCAGGCCTCGCGCCGTTCTTCTCGCAACCGCTCGACGAATACCTGCCGGACTACTATCGCCTGGAGGCTCCCGAAAAGTATCGCGGCATCTACTCAGCGAACTTCGAAATGGCGTCGTTCTGCAAGCGCGTCGTTCAGGCCCCCGATCACCGCGGAGCTCGAACGCACTACGCGGATAGCGCGGGGCCGTACATCACGAAGTTCCATCGGGCCGCGGCTCCCTTCGTGGCTGATCCCGAGGCGCGCTCCCTGGTTGTCGAATGCACGACCCTGCTCGAAGAGCTGGTCATCCGGTATGACGGCCTCAACGCCGACCCGCATTTTAACATTCAAGACTGGACCGGCTTCTTCTCGCGCGCGGTTGAAGGATACGCGGGGAAGATCTGGACGCTGCCCGCCGCCCAGATCGGGGCGGAGACGATGGTCGGTCCCCGCGCGGAGGAAGAACGGGATAAGATGCTGCACACAGCATCGCTGGGAGACAGATACAGGCGGGAGTTCTTCGAGCCCCTTAGAAATGAAGCCGAGGAGAAGGGCTATCTCCCCACGGAGGCGGACATCGAGGGTGTGGTGTCAGGCGCACGGCAGAGAACCTCCAGGGCGGATGCGATTGAGGAGCTGTCATACTTGGCCAGGAAGGGAGATTGAGGGATGCTGATTGCACGAGGTATTTCTGGATAGCTCGATACTTTGGGCCTTCGTCGGACCGCCGCGACTCGAACCGGACTACCCCGCCTGCAACACAATCTTCGCGCGCGACGACATCAAGAGGTTCACAAGCGAGACGGTTTCCAACGAAGTCAAACAGAGCGAGAGCCGACGAGCCAGGCTATACTGCGATCTGGTCGCCCACCTCAAGCTGAAGAAGAAGCCGGAGGAGTTCGACGCATCTCACTTAAGCCGTCATGTGGCGGACAGGGCCCGCCAGCTTATCCGAGGAATACGAGGGAGTGAGGCGGACATCGAATTCCTCAGGCAGCTCGGCGAGATGGAGAGCGCCAGAATCAGGACAGCGCGGTCCCGGATCGAGAAACCTCTCGTGCCGGCACGGAAGGACGCCTACTTCGAGGACACGTTGAGAGGAGCTCTGGACATCGAACTGGGAGACGCCAAGGTGGTCATCGACTATCTCTTCTGGGCTCCGACACATGCATACGCGAAGTTCCTGACCGCGGACGGAAGACTGCTGGTCAAGTTGCGAGCGCGGCTCGCTCAGTTGCTGGCCGCCAAGTACATGGCGGTGCCGACCGTTGACGATTTTCTCGAGCCGGACAAGTATTTGGCGGGACTCCCACCCTCAGGTTAGACATCATCGCGGAATAACGCGCTCCGAATCATGAGCGATTACCGCGCGGAGCTTACACCTCTTCAAGGGAGACGCGAGGAACCTGGACCTGATCAAGGACGACTCCATCGACTTGGTCGCGACACACCCGCCATACGCGGGGATCATCAAGTACACGGGGGAACGCGTGCCGGGAGACCTGAGCAGCCTGAAGCTGGAGCCCTTCCTGACCGCCATGCGCCAGGTCGCAGCCGAGTCGTACAGGGTACTGAAGCCGGGGAAGCACTGCGCGATACTGATAGGGGACACGAGGAAGCACAAGCACTGCATCCCGATCTCGGCGAGGGTGCTCGAGCAGTTCCTGGATGTCGGGTTCATCCTGAGAGAGGACATCATCAAGATCCAGCATAAGCTGAAAAGCACGAGGAAGACGTGGCGGTGAACGATGTGTGACTTCTACCTGCTGGCGCATGAACATCTCCACGTGTTTAGAAAACCCGCCATTGGAGAGAAGATGTCGGAGTCTAAAAATGGAGTCATGCGGCGGCAGCGCCAGTATGGCCCACGTCTAGGTAAAGAGCCCGAGAGGTCGTGGATACATCTTTAGCCATGTGGCTAAAGATTCAGCCAAAGGGAATGGCCGATTCCGTGCCAGGATGCCGACTTTCGGAGGCGTTGCCTGTGACAACAATGACGAATCTGGGAGTCCCGCTAAAGGAGGGACGGTGTCGCTGATGATGAGATGCTTCAATCGACGCAAGAGCCAGATATGGCCGGTGCTAACACATATGATATACCGTGCCAAATCTGACACTCAGCATATCAGCCGAACTCTATGAAGCGATGAAGAAGCATCCCGAAGTACGCTGGAGTGAAGTGGCGAGAGGGGCGATTTCCAAGCGCCTCAGGGACCTTGAAACCCTGGACGAGATACTCTCCAAGAGTACATTGACTGAGAGGGATGTGAAAGAAATCGCGGAGCGAGTGAACAAGGGAGTTTGGGAAAAAGTGGCGCATCTGCCACGGAAGCAACGTTCGGTGCGAGAGAAGAAGAGACGCACGTGACATCACTGAGGGAGGCACGGCAAGGAGAAGTTCGGAGTATGATTTTGGAAATGCGGGTCGAAGTAACTCATACTGGTTCATAATCGAGGAGTCGATATGGTCTTCGCGATCACAGGCACGGAGGGCTGACATGGCGGTCAAGTGCCCGGTCTGCGGCAAGGGCGAACTCGTCGCGGTGGACGACATAGTCTCCGACATAGAGGGGATCATCTTCGTGGAGCGCGGGGACAGGTGCAACAGCTGCGGCGAGGAGTTCATCCCGGCCGAAGAAAGCGCCAAGATGATCAAGGTGGCGAGGCGCCTTGGCATCTGGGGGGAGCCGCTGAAGCTGCGCCGCAAGCTTTCGCGCAGCGGAAGGGGCATCGTTCTCCGCATCCCCTCCGACCTCCAGGAGAGCCTCGGTCTCGAGGGCGACGAGGAGGTCACCCTCTCCAAGGTCGGCAAGAAACGGATCGTGGTCGAAGTCAAGTCCGCCTAGGACCTCGGTGGTGATTGCCGTCTTCCTCGGCGTCCCAGATGGTCATCTCACAGATGCAGGTCGTACCTTTCCTCCGTGACCTCTTTCCCCCAGATCGCGTGCGTCTTCTCCTCCGTCTTCCTGAATCCGAAGCTCGTGTAGAGACGGCGCGCCGCGCTCAGCTCGCTCGTGGTCCAGAGGAACACGGTCGCGTACCCCTGCTCCCTGCAGAATTGCAGAGCTTCACTCATGAGTTCCCGCCCAAGACCGGCGCCTCGAAAATCCGGGTGGACGAGAAACCAACGAAGTTGGGCTTCCGACCCTGAACATCCTACAATCGCGATGGAGCCTGCCATCCGACTGCCGACTTCTGCCAGCCAGATGCGGTTTCTGTCTGGGGCGGGGGATTGGATAAATCCAGAGAGTCCGTCAGCGACGTAAGCCTCGAACGTCTCATCGAAGCCGTACTCCCTCGCATATAGAACGCCGTGAAGATGCGCGAGACGGTCCAAATCACCGGGCTTGAGATGATGCCGTATCCTCCACCTCCTCGTGGGGGATTGGGAAGTCCCGTTCGTTGACCCTTTCGCGTGCACGATGTTCACGCTCCCGCGCTGGTCTACATAGACTCAGCGCGTGAGCGTTTATGAAAGCGCGCATGAAGTGGTGGATGGCGGGGAATACCCCCTCCCATAATCCAGGAATCCCGGAATCGGCTGCATCGGGGTTAGCTTTTTAAGACTCCAAGCATTCTGTCACATGGCACCGGCTGATCGGGACCGTCTGGCCTCTCCCTTTTCAGGGAATCGGCTCGCCGGTCCGTGCTCAGCACGGCCACGGGAAGGGGAGTTGACCAAGATCGCGATCAAGAAGACATTGAGGGCCATCGACCGGCGGTTTCCGAGTGTCGGCCTGCCGAAGCCTTCAGTCTCGCTCCGCAGGTTCGGGATAAAACCGTATGTGGATGCGGCCATGGATACCCTGGGCATCAGGGAATATTCCACCGTGAGGTTCCCTGTGAACGGTTCATCGTTCCTGGCGACCGTCAGGTCCGGCGCCTTCTGGCAGACAATCGAGGATAGGAGGTTCGAGCCCAACTGCATGGAGCACATCTCCAAGGTAGCAGGCGAAGGGTCGAGGATTCTCGACATTGGCGCGGGTTTCGGCGCCTACTCGCTCCTGTTCTCAAGGCTGGTGGGCAGCAGCGGCGAGGTGCACGCCTTCGAGCCCGATCCCGTGTGCAAGCAAGTCCTCCGCGACAACCTCAGGAAGAACCGCCTATCGCAGGTGCGTGTGCACGATCTCTGCATCTCGAACACACTTGGCACCGCTGTTTTGAGGAGCAGGATGTGGGGCAACGGCAGGAGCACGATCATCGAGCGCGCGGATTCGCAGGCAAAACTGGAGAGAATCGTAGGAACGACGACAGTCGACAGGTTTTGCGAGGACAACGACTTCCATCCAGATGGCCTTAAAATCGATGTGGAGGGGGCAGAGGGGCTCGTCTTGGCAGGGGCGATGAAGACGATAAAGAAGTGCCATCCTTGGATTCTCCTTGAGTTCCATTGCGGGCTGTTCCCTGAGGAGATGAAAGCGCATTGGCTGCTGGCCACAGGCTCAGCGAAGAAGGTCATCTACCTGGACGGCGACAGCAAAGTCCACTCCTTCGGTGACGTGCTCGGTTCTATGCCGGATTACCACAGCTTCCATGTGTTCATTGAGCACTAGGCGCACCGCCAAATCCCCTGATTGCGGGAATCGCGGGCTACTTCCCCTTCCTCTCATGCGCTTGAATGGAGGGCCTCAGCTTCTCCGCGCCCTTGCCCTTGTAGGTCAGGCCGCGCCCCTTCTTGCCCGCCGAGGTCAGGCCCCTGTACGCCCGCCCATGGTGCTGCGGCTCGCATATCCAGTTGATCTTCGGGTCCGCCCTGATGACCGGGTGGTTCGGGTCGACGAGGATGACCTCGAAATACTTGTGCATCCCGTCCTCCCCGACCCAGTACGAGTTGAGGACCTCCATGTTCGGATAGTGCTTCATCACGCGCTCTTCTGCGATGCGCTGGATGTTCTTCGCCATTGTGATCTTGAGGATGCCGCGCCTCTTCGGCTTTCGGCCGCCCTGTGGCGGTATCTTCCTCAGGCCGCCGCGCCTGACGCGCGCCCTGACGATGACATAACCCTGCTTCGCCTTGTAGCCCAGTTCCCGGGCGCGGTCGAGGCGGGTCGGATGCTCAAGGCGCACGAAGCTCTGCCCCCGCCGCCACTCTATCTGCCTACTGATCTTCAGCCCGGCCACGCTGCCCTTCGAAGGGACCTTCCACGCTTCCCGGATGTGGGCGTATAGGTTCCTAGGTCTCCTCGGCTGCTTCTCCCCCTCCACTTCGACGCTCGGTGGAGCGGCTTCAGGTGCTTTTTTCTCCTCTGCCATGGAATCACCCCTGGATTTGCGGATTCGCCTTGCGGTACATCTCCAGACCAGGGAAAGTGGGCCGATTGAAGGAGGGGGCATATTAAAGGGTTCGCTTTCAGGCTTCTTCGCGTCAGCCCCATAGCGTAGAGGAGCCCGGATTTCGCCGCGCGTCATCATTGCGGCGGCAGTGACGGGGGGATGTATGGTGGCTGCGGCGTGGGCTGCACCGGTTGCATTGCGGCCTTCCTCTTCCTGTTGCGCACAGAGATGACCACAATCGCCACGATGCCGATGAGGATGATCACCACGAACAGGGGGCAAAACCAGTCCGGGATACTCGCGGTCATTTTCTCGATGTTCAACGTGTAATTCATATCGTAATCATCCGTCGTTGTGATCGTGATCGTGAAGTCCGTCCCGTCGCTCGAACCGACGGAGAAAGAATTCGAGTAGCTGCCCACGCAGTTGTCCTGCGAATACGACACCAGGTATTGGAAGTACACTCCGAGGTCGTGGCCTTTGGAGAAGTACAGCTGCACGCAACTGCCAGTCGTGTCGGCGTTCACGGAGTATCGGAAAGCCTCGTTTGCGGTCGCCCTGAGTTCGAATCTGTCCACAGACGACGCGGGGCTCAGAGATTCGCTTTTCGTGTAATTCAGCGTGTCCACGGTGAAAACGGTCGCCGAGGATGCTGGGCTTACAATCAGCAGCAACGCCACAGCGATGACCAAGCTCATGCTGGCCTTCCTGACTCCCTTCATATCAAACATCCTTGGAAAGCCGATAGAGGAGAACGTACTTAACGGTTCCAGTGCCCGCGCTGTCGAGCACCCATCATCGCCTCTGATTTCACTTGGGTCGCTTGCGGGCCTTCTTCTTTTTCTTCTTCGGCTTGCCTATGTGGAACACGTCCAGCCAGATGCCGTCCACGGCCTTCACGAAGGCGAAGTCCCAGTTACCCGCCTTGATCGGCCCGATGACCGGCGGGTATCCCGCCTCTTTCAACCTCTCGATCGCTCCCTTGAAATCGTCCACCTCGACGCCGAGGTGATCTAGCTGCTCTCCCTCGGAATAGGGCCCCGCCACCGGGCTGCCCTTGTCGTACCAGTTGAGCTCCAGCCAGTGCTTGCCGTCCTTGCTCTCGAGGTTCGCGAACTCCCCCTTGTTCCAGGGCGCCTTGATGCGCCCCTGGAGCTTCATCCCGAGCGTCTTCGTGAAGAATTCTATCGCGGCGTCAAGATCGCGGACTCGGATTCCGGTGTACCTGAATCTGAAATCCATCGAATGTCTCTACTCGCCTTTCTTCTTATCCTTCTTCCCCGCCTTCTGCGCCGCCTCCCCTACCTCGGAGAACGCCTTCCCGGTGAAGCGCAGCGCGCCCTTGGTCGCCCTCTTGCCTATGTCGATGGTCTTCTCTCCCACGTCTTCGACCGTGTCGAAGGTTTTTGTCACCATGCTCAGCCTCTTCCCGCAGCCGGCACAGACCTCCCAACCAGACTGCAACTCCATTCCGCAATTGTCGCACTTCATATTGCCACCTTCATGGTGAGAGGCCGGGCAGTTGAAATAGCTTTACACGAAGGCCCCGGCCAACAGGCAGGGTTCTTGAACTGCGACGTGTATGGGATGCCACGATGCGGGTCACAATACTCGACGGGTATGTCGACGAGCCGAGCAACCTCGGCGTCCCGCCGTTCATCTCTCCATATCCGCGCTACCTTGCGGGTGCGGTGCTGGAATCAGGTCACGAGTACGAGTACCTGACGATCGACCAGGTCCGCGGCGGGAGGCGGCCGGGGGGAGATGTCCTGGCGGTGATATCCGGGCCGATCGTCCCGGGCAAGTACCTCCGAGGCATGCCGATGTCCCAGAGGGAGATCCTCCAACAGGCCACTTCCTTCGAGGGAATGAAGATTCTAGGCGGTTCGCTCGCACGCTTCAGGGCCTTTGATGGCGGGTTGGAGAAGGCGTTCGACCACGTGGCGATCAGGGATCTCGACGCCTGCATCTTCGACTTCCTGAATGGCGGTGACTTCAAGGACCGCGACAGGACGATCAAGGAATGGGACAGGTGGGCCGCGCTGGGTGCCGAGGTGGTGAAGAGCCATCCCGACTTTCCGGAGCCGCTCGTCGCGGAGCTCGACGCGAGCAGGGGCTGCGTCCGCTACATGACCGGCGGCTGCTCGTTCTGCATCGAGCCGATGTACGGCATCCCCAAGTTCAGGACGGCAGACGGAATACGAGAGGAGGTCAGGCGGCTCTCCTCGCTCGGCGTCGTGAACTTCAGGCTCGGCGGGATGGCGGACTTCTTCTCCTACATGGCGAAGGGCGTCGGTGAGAGCCCGACCCCGACTCCGAACGTGCGGGCGCTTGACGACCTCCTGAGGGGGATCCGCAGCGCCGCCTCGAACCTCAAGGTCCTGCACACGGACAACGCCGACCCCGCAATGATCGTCGCGCACCCTGACCAGGCGATGGCGGCACTCAGGCTGCTCGTGAAGTACACCACGCCGGGCAACACTTTGTCCCTCGGCATGGAGAGCGCCGACCCGGACGTTGTCGAGCGGAACAACCTCAACTCCACTCCGGAGACCTCGCTCAAGGCGATCAGGATGATCAACTCGGTCGGAGCGGAGCGCGGCGAGAACGGGCTGCCGAGGCTGCTCCCCGGACTGAACTTCGTGCTCGGCCTCGACGGGGAGACGCAGAACACATTCTTCCTGAACCTCAAGTTCCTCAGGACGCTGCTCGACTGCAACCTGATGGTCCGCCGCATCAACATCAGGCAGGTGAACCCCGTGAGGCGGGAATTCAAAATGAAGTTCAGGAATCTCTTCCACTCGTTCAAGGACCGCGTGCGCCTGGAGATCGACCACGAGATGCTGAAGCGCGTGGTCCCCCGGGGCACGATCCTGCGCAACGTCCATACGGAGATGCGCGAAGGGAAGATGACGTTCGGCCGCCAGGCGGGGACCTACCCGCTTCTCGTCGGCCTGCCTTACCCCCTGGAGCTCGGTCAATCCATCGACGTCATGGTCACTGACCACGGGCAGAGGAGCATCACTGCTGTGGAACACCCGCTGGATGTGAACAGCGCCCCCATGGCGGCGCTCTCTGCGATCCCCGGGATCGGAGCGAAGAGGGCTGCGAGGATCGTGAGGTCGAGGCCGATGAAAGGCCCGAAGGAGCTGCACGCTTGCCTCGATGAAGATTCAGCCGCGGCGAACGCGGAGGCCTATCTGGGCTTCCCGAGTGGCTGAGGCTGCTCGCTCCCCTTCCCGAAGACCTCGTCCGCTTTCGAGGCGAGCTCCTTCTCTTTGTCCGCGGTCCACGCCCCGGTCCCCAGTATGTGCTCCCTGACCTCGATGTCCTTGTAGGGCATGACGTCGATGACCGTGGGGATCCTGATTGCGTCCCCGATCACCGCCACCGTCCTCGGCGGTATCGTCGAGATGATGTTCTGCCACATCGCCCTGTCCGGCACCCCCGCCAGGGCCGACTCCACGTCCGAGGGCTCCTTGAGCGACATCACCAGGCGGTTCGCGACCTGGCTCCTCACCTCCTGGTCTATCTGAGACGGCCTCTGGTCCACTATCGCCAGGATGAGGTTGAACTTCCTCGTCTCCCTCGCTAACTTGGAGAATATCGTGTACGAGGAGACCGCGGGGGCGAGGAACCTGTGCGCCTCCTCCAGGAACACGATGAGCCTCGGGAACTGCTCGTTCATCTCCGTGTACTGCTCGAACAGCCGCCTCGCGAGCACGTTCGCCAGGAAAAGGTAGACCGTCGAGTCCGTCCCGAACTCCCCGAAGTCCAGCACGATCGACTTGCCCTGCTTTATCAACGCCATGAGCTGTCCGAACGCGTCCTTCCCGCCGCCCTTGCGGATGAACGGCAGCCTGCTGATGCGGGACATCCTCCTCTGAAGCGCCTGCGCCGTGGCGGGGTGCATCTTGCTCTCGTCGAGATTGGCCGAGTCAAGCGTCCTGATCGCGGTGATGAGGTCCTTCTGCCCCTTCTCCCTGTCTATCTGGTAGATCATGTCCACCATCTGGTCTGACAGGTTGTTCAGCGCAACGACCAGGTCGTCCGGCTCGATGAACTCCGGCTCCAGGACGAACTGCCTCGCCTCTGCGTTCTCCGGGTCGAGCGAGAACACCTCGACGTCGTGCGGGAAGTAGTACTTCAGCCCCTCCGTGTTGTCCGTGTTCGAGTACACCCCGTACTCTCCATGCATGTCGAATATGAGGACGCTCCCCGCCTTCTTCGCGAGTATCGCGCAGCAGAGCAGCTTGTTGAGGATGCTCTTGCCGACCCCCGTGCGCCCGTAGATCGCGAAAGGCTTCTCCACCAGCTTCTCGAAGTCCAGCTGGACGTAGAACGGCTCGACTCCTGTGATCGACCCTATCGTCGCGCTCTTGGCGGTCGGGTGGTAGATCAGCTCGACATCCTCCTTCGTCGCGTGCCTGCACTCCGAGAAGTACGGCGGTATCGTCTGCGGCTCCGACAGCTTCCTGTTCTTCTTCTCGATGAGCTGTATCGGCCTGAGCTTCGCCTTGCTGTAGAATATCGGGCCCGCGAAGCCCTCGTGAGTCTCGCCCGTCGGCACGATGACGTTCCCCATCGCGCAGCCTGCGAGTTGCTCCGCTATCTCGCTCTCCTCGTTGAGTATGTCCTCGACCATGCAGTAGAAGTCGTACGTCTTGCCTTCCACGATCACGGGGTAAGCTATCCTCAGGTCCTCGGGATTCTCCAGTTGCAGCTTCGCGTAGAGCCCGCCGAGCACCGACGCCGAGACTATCTCTCCGATCTTCATCTTCTATCCCTCGAAAGCCTGTCAAGATACTCGTGGAACGCGCTCCTCTTCCGCCCCTCTATCTCCGTGAGCCCGTCGAGCACCTGCCTGGGGTCCATGCCCATGCGCACCGCGAGCTTCATGACCGTCTCCTGGTAGGCCCCGCGGAGGTGGCGGACGGTCACCGCCATCCTGTGCGCCTCGACGAGGGGAAGCGGATATCCCACCGCCAACAGCGACCTGCAGTACGGCGCGACGTGGCCGAACGCCTTCTCCGGTTCTCCCTTCATGGTGCCGAGGTCGACGCGGAACCACTTGCCGCTCCTCGGGTGGAACCTGCAGTAATAGACGTCCCCGTAAAGGAACCCCTTCTGCCCCTTCTCGAACTTCTCCGGCGCCCTGATGAAAGCCAGCGCGCCATCCTCGAGCGACCTCTCCGCGCTCTTCAGCAGGTCCTCGTCTGTCAGGTTGTGCCCGAACGCGTGCAGCTGCGAGTCCTTCGAGATTCCCACCAGGAGATGCCCGTTCTTCTCGCAGACCTCGACGAGCCTCCCGATGAAATCGAACTGCTTGGGGAACGTGGACAGCGCCCCGTCCACCGCGATGATGCAGCCCTTCGTGTCCTCCGCGACGTTCACCGCCAGCTGCCCCTCGATGAACCTCCTCCACTCGTTCACCATCTCCCTGTGCTGCTCCTTCGAGCCGCGCGTGAACTCGTAGAGCATCTTGTAGAAGTCCCCCTGGCGCTCCGCGTAGTTTTCATAGGTGTCGATGCCCACGACCCTCTGGATCATCCGCCAATCCTTCTTCGCGAAGTGATCCTGGATGAAAGAGTACCGCAGCAGCGCGACCGATATCATCGCAAGCCGCCACGATGATATGTTGAGCAGGAAGCTGTACGACCCGTCGACGGCGATCATGTCCATCGGCCGAGCCTCCTCCTTGAACCCGCTGAACCGCAGCCCCGCCCCGACGTCGCCCGCCATCGGCACGGAGTACTGCGCCCTCGCCGCCTCCAGCTCCTTCCTCATGTCCTCCGCGAGACTCACCTTGCCACCTCCACCCTGCTCTCCCCCCTGTCGTTCATCTCCACGTGCATCCTCGACTGGAACCTCTCCGCGACCTCCGTGAGGTGAGTGATGAGGATGACCTTGTCGAAGAAGTCCCCCATCCTGAACAGCTTCTGCACGAACAGGTCGCGCGAGACCTCCGTGTCCAGCGAGCCGAGGTCCCCCTCGTCAATGAACAGCATCTTCATCCTCCCGTAGGTCCCGCCGATCTGCGGCATGCTCGCCAGCTGCTGAGCGATCGCGAAGCGCAGCGCCGCGTTTATCTGCGTCCTCTCGCCGCCGCTGAACTCCCCTATGTCGTGCCACCGCCCGTCCACGCCCTCGACGCTTATCCTGACCCCGTGCCTGCCCGACTCCTCGTAAGTCTCCAGCCTCACCTTGTTGAAACGTCCATCCGTCATGTCCGCGAGGTTCTTCGACGCCCCTATCTCCAGCGCGGGCATGAGCTGGTCTATCGCGAACTTCACCACGCCCCTCTTGTGGAACACCTCGTCCTTCAGTATCGCCAGTATCTCGCCTCTCTCGCGCAGCCCCTTCAGCGACCTCTCCGACTCGGCGATCGTCGCCTCCTCCGCCCTGAGGTCCTCAAGTTGCTTCGCGAGTCGCTTCGCCGCCTCCTCGCTCTTGCCGAGTTCCCTCGCCGCCTTCTCTGCCCTCGACCTCAGCTCGTCGAGTCGTCTCCTCGCCTCTGCGTACGCCTCCTCCGCGTGCTTCCTGTCCTCCAGCGCCTTCGAGACCGCCAGGGCCTCCGCCTGCGCCGCCCCCCTCTGCTCCTCGAGGTCCGCCACCAGCTTCGCGGCATCGCCGACCTCCTTGAGCTTCGCCCTAACGCCCTCGATCTCTTTCGCCTTGTCCTTCAACCTCGCGACGACCTTCGCGATCTCCGACAGGCTCCTCTCATCGGCCTGAGTGAATCTGACGCTGTCCCTCGCCGCCATCGCCCTCTGGACATCCTCCTCCAGCTGCGCGAGTTTCGGGGCGAACCCCTCGTCCTCCCGCCTTATCTCGTCCTTCATCGACTCGACTTGGCGCTTCAGCTCGTCCAGAATGAACGAGTCCTCGTTGATCTTCCCGACGCGGCCGCTGACGTCGAGGAGTCTCGCCTCCGCCTCCATCCGCTCGTCCCTGATGCGGGCCAGGAGGTCCTCCTTCCCCGCCAGCCAGACCATCTCCTTCTCTATGCGGTCTATGCGCTCCGTCAGGCCGCCCTCGCTCCTCAGCAGTCCGAAGGCCTCCTCCTTGCCCACGTCTGTCTTGAGCTTCGCGATCCTCTTCTCCGTCCCGAACAGCCGCTCCGTGATTGAACTCAGTCGCTGCTTGTGTTCCGCCTCGGCGTCGCGCTTCCTCTCGACCGCCGCGTCGACGTCCTTCTGAACGAGCTTGTGACTGCTCTGCCTCTCGGTGAGTGCCCTCTCCTCCTCGCGCAGCCTCTCGTAGTCCCTCAGTTCTTTCTCGAGGCTGCTCTCCTTGCGCTGCAGCTCGGCTGACTTCTCCGCCTCCTTCCTCTCCTTCTCCAGTCGCTTCGTGAGCGCGGTCACGCGCTTCTCCGCCTCGGTCACTTTGGCGGTGAACTGGACGTATTCCTCGTGCCCCGCCTCTTTCTCGTGAAGATCAGCCTCCGCCTTCGACAGCGCAGCCTTCAGTTCCTCGTTTGCCGCCTTGTCCCGCGCGAGGTTCTCCTCGACCTCCTGCAGCTCGTTCCTCATCTCCGGCATCTTCGCCAGGAGTCCGCGGCGGATCTCTATCCTGCGCTCGACGTCCTCAGCCTCCTTCTCCACCTCCTTGAACGCCGCCTGCGCCGCCTCCTGAGCCTTCTCAAAGGTCTCGAGGCGGAACAGCTTCTGGAAGACCCTGAGGCGGTCCGAGCCCTTCTCTGACCCGAGCTCCTTCATCTCCTCCTGGCGGACGAATGTGGAGTTCTTGAAGCCCTCGTAGTCGAGGCCGACGATGTTCACAATCATCTTCTCCTTCTCCGGGATCGTGCCGCCGAGGGAGCCATCATCCTGGTGCAAATCGAGGAAGGAGCCGCCGCGCGAGTTGAAGCCCCTGCGGACATCGTAGCGGCGGTCGCGTTGCCTGAACGCGATTCGGACGTGGCCTCCAGGCTGGAACAGGTCGGCCGCCTTGATGTTCGACGGCGGGTCGGTCCTCGTCGTGCAGCCGTAGAGGGCGTACGTGATCGCGTCGAGGATCG
>JAFNFQ010000041.1 GCA_017885655.1 Methanobacteriota archaeon
GGCGAGGGGGCGAGGCGGGCGGGAAGACCTCGGGACCCGCGAGACCGCGGGGACCCGGGGCGACCGGCCACCGACCATACCTCTGACCCGGCCTCTGTTTGCGGCAATCTAAGAGGCCCCGCAAGGGGCCTCACCTTTTTTTATTTTTAAACTCTCCTGTTGCGATTGAGCGATGGCACCGGGCATGATGTCTGAACATCGCCCCGCCAAGTTCTCATTCTGTATCGATCCCGTCCACGGCAGCGCTCCCGCCAAGGACAACCGCGCCCATGTCGGCGCCATGCGGACTCACCCGCGGCCAACCGCCGCCGACCCTCTCTACCCTTGAACCCCATCTTCCACCATCCGCGCCGACGTTTTCTACGTGTGCGCGGGACTTTTCTACTCCGTGACTCGGTCGGTCCACTAGTAGACCGACGGGTTCCACACATGAATTGGCCTGTTTCGAGGCAGAATCGCGGGTCTCGACGTTGGAAGTCTGTTTTCTACTTGGAGAAATCGTCCATCCACTAGTAGACGAGAGTTTTCTCCACGTAGATGTGACGGGTCACGGTGTAGAACCGGTCTATTCGAGCGTCCAAGCATGGTCGAGAGTGTAGACCCGTTCGGTCTACAAGTAGAACTGTGCGGTCCACGAGTAGATCTGTCCGGTCCGCAAGTAGACCTCCTGCCTCCAACATGGCGGGACACCACCGTCCATGGCGGTGAGTCCCACGCGAATGGAGACCCGGAGGGCGGGAGGGTGACCGCCATCAACGAGCGAGTTGCGCACAAAGAAGCGCACCAATCAGTATATGTAATCGGGAAACAGGGTGCGGCTGCGAAAGCAGGGTGTGCTATGATTCCATCAGACAGGGGACTCATGGGCTTGGCGGCGATGGCTTTCTTGGCGGGAGTGATTCTGCTGTCTCTGCTATTGGCGGGCGATGCGACCGCGAGGGTACAAGATGGGACATCCGTCCCTCATCCGATGACTGTCGAGAATGTCGCGCCATTCCAGGCGATTTCGGCGGGAGACCGGGGCATTGCGCAGCCGACCGGTCTGACGGTGACGCTGCTCCCCGGATCAGACAGAGGGGGCCCGACTCCAAATGACTTTCCCTTCGGCCGGAACGTGCGTGTGACGAGCGGCCCGGACAATCAATCGAGGCCGAGTCTGGTCGTCAACGCGACCGGGGTCATCTTCGTGGCCTTCCAGCAATTCAATGGCATCGACTGGGACATCTGCATCACCATGTCAGATGACGATGGCCACACATGGGCGACATCCGTCGCACTCGCGAACACGACGGCGAACGAGACGGACCCCTCCTTGGCGATCACCTCGACGGGGTCCTTCGCCCTCTTCTACGCGCAGGATGCGTTCCCCTACAGCATCTACTTCTTCCATTCAACGAACGGTGCCTTCTGGCAGCAGGGGGTCTGGTCCCTCTTGACGAAACCGGGCCTCTCGGATGCCAGACTGCCCAGCGTGGCGGCGCAGAGTCAGCCCGGTACCTACCCCGACGGGATCATGGTCGCCGCCCAGGTGCGGTGCGATCACCTGATTAACTGCGCAGGAGGCTCGGAGACCGTTTACTGGGTCGGGTCGCACCTCTGGTCGAACTGGCCGCCGGCGTTCGATCTCGCGAACTGGTACTGGGGCAACCCTGGAGGCATACCACCTCAGCTCCGCCGCCCTTCCACGGCCTGGTCGAGCATGCGGCTCTACCAAGCTATGGAGAATGAGACGACCCCCGGATCCCAATGGGAGCTTCTGGTATTCTCGATGCCACCGAGTGGGACCGGGATGACCACGAAATATCTCTCCCAAGTGAATTCCACCGCGGCAATCTATCCGCACAGCGCCGCCAATGGCTCCGTCGTCATCGTCGGCGGGTCTTTCGTCAACGCGACTCTGTTCCCGTCGAATCCTTCCAACCACAACATCCTGTATTTCCAGAGCGCGAGCAGCGGGGCTACCTTCAGCAACGGCGTGCTCGATAGCTCGGCTACTGACCAGCGTTCAGCCTCGATCGCGGGAAGGGGGAGCGATTGGCACTTCGCGTACTACTCCGACTCGAACATGACCTACCAGGTCTCCCACGATTCCGGGGCAACCTTCTCGGGCCCGCTGAGGGTCAGCGACAACGCCGGAACCGCGGTGAACGACGACCGGAGCACCTCAATCTATCGCGCAAAGGACGGCACCCACAAGGTCGCGTGGCAGGACGACAGGGACGGGAACATCAACATCTACTTCGCCGCCAATCTGACATACCAATTCTGGGTCAACGCGAGCTGCGGCGAGCAGGACGCGAAGCTCGCCGTCATCATCGATGGCGGTATCTATCGAACGCCTCACACCGGCTATTGGACACCGGGGAGCGCACACATCGTCGAGGTGCCCTCGGTCCAACCTTCCGGACCGTGCAAGCGCTGCGTGTTCCGCGAGTGGTCTGATGGAGGCCTCAACCCGCACACGATCACCGCGACATCGGATATTAGCCTGGTGGCGGAGTTCGACGACGAATATGCCGTGCGGCTGGCCGAAGTGCCGGCACTACCTTTGCTGAACATCACTTGGAATGGGACGACCTATCAGGGCCCGGCACGACTGTTCGAGCGTCCTGGAACGTATACCGCCATTGTCCCGACACCTCAATTCACGGCCCCGGGTGTCCGATACAATTTCACCCAGTGGTCTGACGGATACATGAGCAACGCCAGGAGCGCTATCGTCCCCGGACTGGGGATCGGCTGTGTCAACCTGACCGCCATGTTCCAGGAAGAGTACGCTATCTCGGTGTCATCGAACCCCCGGGGCCTCATCGTCGGACATGACGGGGTATATGGGACGGGCCCGCTGAGCTTCTGGGCGGTGGCGGGGACGATGCACACCGTCAACACCTCCTCGCCACAGACCGCCGGGGACCCGGATGTGCGGTATCGTTTCAACAGATGGGTCAACGGGCCGCCGACGCTGACCTGGACCTTTTCCGCGGACGGCCCGGCGACATACATCGCCGAATTCTTCAGGCAAATCCGATTGACGATCCTCTCCAACATCCCTGGGCCCTTGTTCAACACGAGTGCTGACTGCGGGGTCGCCCTTCCGGCGGAGGGTCCGTTGACGTGCTGGGCAGATGAACAATCGAACCCCACGATCGAAGCCATATCGCCTCCCCCCGATCCTTGCAGGCTGTCTTTCATTCAATGGAGCGACGGGAATCCCAATCCCACCAGGACCGTCACTCCCGTCCCGCCGAACGCGACCTACATGGCGTATTTCGTGGTTGAGTGCACCCTCACAGTCATCATCGATCCTATCTCCTGCTGGGACGCCGGACCGCCCGTGGCAAGCTGGTACCCTTTCAATACGTTCGTGAAGATCGACGGGACTCCTCCAGCGATGCCGTCCCCATACGAACGCTATCGCTTTGCGAGATGGGTGGGCACGGGGGATGGAAGCTATTCAGGGCCCGATCCTATCGCGAACGTGACTGTCAGAGACGCCATCACCGAGATTGCCTACTGTTACCATGAATTCAAGACAGTAATCGACACCATCCCATCGGGAGTTGTGTTCTATTATGTGGACGACGTGAACTACACAGGGCCACAGAGCTTTTGGTGGCTCAACCGGTCTACCCACTGGCTGAATGTGACCGTGACGACACAAATGAGCACAATAGCTGGGACACGCTACGTCTTTGTCGAATGGTCCGGTGTCGACGTCAGCGCGCTCCCCCGCCATCCGCCGATAGCGGTCTCCTCGTCCACTGCCGGAGTCCGCTATGTCAACTTCAGGACGCAATACCTGATGACTCTGCTCCCGCTGGACAAGGGCAACGCACGATGCGTAGAGAATGCAGACTGCTGGTACAATGCAACTGCCCCGGCGACAATCAACATCACGACACCTTGGCCAAGCGGAGTAGCCTACATCCGCCTTGCGTTCCAGCATTGGAGCGGAGATGCGAGCGGCACAGACCCGACCCTCGTCATCTCATCGGTAGACAGACCGATGACCATCGTTGCGGACTGGGTTGAGGAGTACAAGCTTACCGTTGTGACTGACCACGGCAACTACGCCTGCTCTCCCGACAGCCAATGCTGGTTCCTTGAGGACACATTCGCGAACGTGACTCTTGCGGAAATGATTGTGCCGGGAACCACTGGAACTCGCTACTTCTTCGACGGGTGGACGGGCGACGCGACAGGCATGAACCCGTTCCCGCTGAAGATGGATAGCCCCAAGAACATTACGGCGGCGTGGAAGGTTCAATACCAGCTCACCATATCATCGACCTGCGGCACGGACACGAGATGCGGCTCACCCACCGGAGCGGGATGGTACAACGCCGGTGACGCCGCAACCCTCGCTGTGACGACCCCTTGCACCGATTCGTCTGGCAAGGTCTGGGACTTCGACCGATGGGGTGGCGACGTAGGCGGTTCGCAGGCAACAGTGACTGTAACGATGAACGGGCCGAAGAATGTCACAGCGATTTGGAAAGAGCACCCGACCGAGCAAGCTTTCGGCGGTCTCGTGGTATGGCTGACTATCCTAGTGATAGTGATCGTCTCTGTTGCGCTTATCCTGCTTCTCTTGGTGAGGAAGCGCAGGAAGGCGGGGAACGGGAAATTGGAGCAGGGGACGGAACCGCCGGAATCTGAGCGAGAGACGCCCCCGACCGCTCCGTGAACGGACTTTGAAGAGTTCGATGTCCAACATGGCGGGTTACCGCCGTCCACGGCAGTGAGTGCGGAGGCGGTTGAGACCGGGGACACGCAGAGATGCGTCATGGTGGCGGCGTGAGAGACTTGAACAGCTCCAGAGGAAGCGACACCGCTTCTGGATGACTCTGCAACGCACCATCTTGGGGAGATGTCCTCTGGCCGGCACCTTAGCTAGATTGTGAAATACACAGTCTCAGTCTCCCCTCTGCAGAGCGTCACCTCACGGGAATTACTTGTCGCGCCGCTGCCAGACGCGTAGATGGACACATCGTAGCTTGAGCAAGATGGATCTGGAACGAAGTCAAACGCAAGTTCGTCGTAGTGGCCAGAACTGACCCCGCCGCGTCCTCTGAACTCCCCGTCGATGTACAGCTCGTAGTTTCGGATGTCCCCTTCATGGTAGTTGAGAAAAAAGACTCCTATCCTCACTTTGAGTGTCGCATGATTCGAAGCTTCCAGGAAGAAGGCCGCGATTGCGGCGACAACCGCCACAACAATCATCAGGGAGAGAATGAGACCGGAATGAGCCTCCAGGGTTCTGCGAATCCCGCTCTTCTGGGTGGTCTTTTTCAGATTCTCAGGGAAATATTTGATCAAGCCAAACCCGCCAACATTCCACGACGAACTGCAATGGCTCGGTGGGCTAGTTAGCTTTTTCCGTCAATGGAACGCGATAGGAATGGATCGGCCTGCCGGGATTTCCGCGGCTCCCGCCAAACACGAGAACGTTTCGAACCTGAGTCAGAGGCTCCGGAGACCTCCGTGATAAATATACCTTGGATTATGGCGCGGAGAAGTGTTCTGGCATAACATTCATGGTGACAATCCATCATCCACACTTCACTCGACGAGAGAGGCGCGCAGCTGGATGAACTTCGACCGATCCTGGAGGCGCCTGTACTGCTCCTCCATGAACTCCTCGTACTCCACGCGGTCCATCAGGGTCTCTAGGATGTCACGGTACGTCTGCCCCTTCAGCCCGAACCTCTTGAGGCGGTCGCGCGTCTCTGCCGGGATCTGAATCGTTGTCGTCGCCATCGACTATACATAGGCCATAGCGGTCTATGATACTAATGGTCGGTTGGTGGTGAGTGCGGGAGCGCTGGAGACCGGAGAAGCGCAGAAAAGCGTCTTTGCGGCGGCAGTGGGGAACTCGAACATCATCAGTAAGAATGACACCACTCAATCAGACCCTCCGTGATCGCGTCCCTCATCGAGCCAGCTTTAGACTCCCGTTGCGGTAATCACATTCGCATTATCAATATCCTCGATTATCGCACCTCGACTGGCAATTCCCTGCCATGCACCTTCCGCTTTCCGACCTCACACTCCGGAGTCTCTCCATCTGGCGTGAATCGCTGAATCTGGTGGTTAGTTTTATAAGTGGACGGGATACTGTCCATATGGCAGGAAATCCGTCCATATGGCAAGAAGAAAGTCCGATCCGCTGGCGAGCAGGCTCGAGGGGATACTGAGCTCTCCCGTCAAGTTGAAGATAGCTAGAATGCTGACGGATCTTCCGGACAAGGGGTACACGGGCCGCGAGCTTGCGCGTCTCCTCAACGTGAGTCACTCCTCGGTCCAGGAGGCGATGAAGACCCTCGTGGCAAGCGGATTCGTCGTCCGGAGTTCGGTCGGGCGCGCTCACCTCTACCGGACGAACAGGGAGTCCTACCTATTCAGCACCCTGCAGGAGCTGTTCCGCAGGGAGCGCGGTGTGCACGACGATCTGGTGAGCGAATTGAAATCGGCTTTCAACGAAGGAGTAGTATCCATCACCCTGTTCGGGAGCTACGCGAGAGGGACCGCCAGCCCTCAGAGCGACATTGACGTACTGGTCGTCACGCGGGATGCTGGATCATCCGAAGAGAGTGCTCACAGACTGGAGACGCGCTTCCTGAGGAGGTACGGCCTTCGACTCTCCGCGAAAATACTCACCCCGAAGGAGCTCAGCCGGAAGAGGGACGCGCCATTCATCAGGACAGCCCGCAGGGAGGGAGTCGCCATCGCCGGGAAGTCGCTGGACGAGGTGATGGGGATTGGGGACTAGGACCAGACGGGTCGGAAAGGAGAGATACTCCAACTACATCAGGAAGTCCGACGAATTCCATCGATCCGCACAGGAGGCGGCGAAACGGCGGGATTGGACGGCGCTGATCTCCAACGCCGTGCATTCCGCCATAAGCATGACCGATGCGCTGACGGTGTTCTATGCGGGCGAGAGATCCGTGGGTCAGAGCCACAGCGACGTCATGAGGCTCCTCTCCACCCTGGAGGTCGCCCGGGAAGAGCTCGACCGCAATATGAGGCATCTGTCCTCGCTTCTCGAGGTCAAGAATCTGGCGGAGTACGAGGATAGGCTCCCGACACAGAACGAGGCGGAATCGGCCATGGCGAACGCGGACCGGTTCCGTCGTTGGGCACTTTCGAGACTCCCGGACCAAGACCGGTACGCCGACTCGGACGCATGACACCAGCTTGCCGCGAGGTTCGGCTTTCTTCTCGGGTACAAGACGGCGGGAACCTAATCTCGGTGGAGAAGCAGTCGATTCAAGCGTAGACTACATTGCTCCAATATGGCGGGACACCACCGTCCATGGCGGTGAGTGCGGCGGCGGTGGAGACCGGGGACGCGCAGAAATGCGACATTGCGGCGGTGGTGGTGATGCTTTCGTACCTCTCACTATCGATGTGATTGCCGATTGGGCGGCGGCTGCATAATCAGCGCGTTCATCTAGTAGGATGGCGCGCTTCGCAGGTTCGGTCTAGAGCCTCATCTCTCTCGACAGCAAGTCCCTCAGCTCCCCCAGCCACGTCCTCAGGGGCGGCAGGGGCTCCTTGGTCAGCCTCATGAGCCCCCGCTCGAGGTAAGGCGCCAGCGTACTCTCCAGCCCCCTCGGTGCCAGGTCATTCATCGTCTTCACCGCTATCCCCTTGAAAGCGCACTTCCTGGGGAACAGCCTGCGGACCGCGCTCCAGTCGATCTTGCGGACCCGCGCCAGCTTCCACACGTCGTAGTAGTCCCTCACCCGCCTCCGCTCCGCCATCGCCCTGAGCTTCTCCGCGACGATGTTCTCGATCGCGTAGACGCTCACTCTCAGAGACGGATAGTCCCTGTAAGCGCCGGCCAATGAGCGGATCGAGACCGGGCCGATCGGGTCCTCCCTCGACGCCTCCAGCTTGACCGTGCCCGCTCCGATAGGCCCCTCGAAGCGGACCTTGACCTGGAGGTACTCGTTGCCCGCCACGTGAGGGCTGTCCCGGACCGCCAAGGAGAGACCGCCGGACTCCTCCTTCACCAGTGACGGCAGTTCCGAGGCGAGGACCGAGGCGACCTCATGGAGGTCGGGCGCCCGGCGCAGCGTGAAGTCCAAGTCCTCCGACAGCCGCCATGAGCCGGGGAAGTATATCTTGGAGAGCGCGGAACCTCCCTTGAAGACGAGCCGCGAGCCCGCACTCGAGCGCACGACACCCGCGAGGATCCACCCCAGCGCGTAGTCCTTCTCGATGACGTCGACCGGGAATCCTCGTTCGCGGGCGATTGCCCTCAGCTCGGCTGCGCGGAGCAAGCCCTCACACCTCCCGCCCTAGGCTCACATTGACCCTGAGCTTCCAGCGCTCCTTGATCGGCCCCCTAGCGGGGAGCTTCGGGTCCAGCTTGGAGTACCCCTCCCCGAGCCGGTGACGCTCGACCCGCCTGGCCTCGTCCCCCCGNNCCCTGAGCCTCCAGCAGATAGCCCAGGCGCTTCAGTATGGTCGTGTTCCGCATCCTCCCGGCGTAACGCAAGAGCCGGTCGAAGTCGAGGCGGCCGAACTCCTCTCTCAGGATGTCCGCCAGGTGAAGGACCCCGCCAGCATGCTCCGGATGGTCCAGGCAGTCGACGATCGTCTTCTCAGGGTCGGATATGGCCACACCCTCGCGCTCTATCATGACCCGCTCGGTCCCGAACATCTTCCACGGCCGCAGGGTGACGAAGACGAAGGGTATGTCGAATATCGTCCGACTGGCCACGGGGGTCCTCGTGGCGACGTAGACTGCGGGAGGGGTCGCCTCCGACATCCCGTGATAGTTGAGCGCGCTCCAGAATCCTATATAGCTCGGGCTGACTATGTGGGACGCGAGCACGAAACCGTGGACGGTGTGCTTCATCGCGCCTTCCACGCCCGCCTCCAATGGCGCTATCACGTACAAACCGCGCTTGATCCAGGCGATCCAGCCCTTGCGCCGGAGCCTCTGGAGGAACCTCTTGACGTCTATCTCATACGGCTCCAGATCTGCCGGGGCGAAGATGGCCTTCCCCCGGAATGACAGGTCGGAGAGGATCCTGCTCTCCCTCTGTGAGAGGCTCGTCCTATGTTCACTTTTGGAAAGGGTCATGTTTTTGGTACCTTGCGATAAACAAATATAGGTCTGTGAGCTTAAAGCCATCGCCGCCCAGCTTATCGGGAGATATAGGAACCTGCAGTTCCCTCGGNNACAGCAGGGCGTATTTCGAGGATAAGATGATTCTCCGGCATATGAATACTTTGCGCAGAGGTACAGAATCCGGAAGCAGGTGAGATGACCGGGACGCGCGGAGAATCGTCCGCTCGGCGACTTTGGCGGCGACTTGCTCGCCTTCTCTTGCTCCTCTGTCTCCTCTCCTCGCCTCCTCCTGCGGGGCAAGAGGAACAGGATGAGCAGCACCGCCACCACTGCTATCGCGGCGATGGTCAGCCACATCCAGTCGAATATCGGGGGATTGTTGGGACACAGGACGTCTGGCAGGTCTGGTAATGACCGCCAGCCGTGGCCGCCTCGCCCGCCTCCTCGAAGAGCTTGGGGGCTTCGACGCCCATGCCCGTCGGGCTGAGGTGCACATGGTTATCGTAGATTCTCATCTTTC
>JAFNFQ010000042.1 GCA_017885655.1 Methanobacteriota archaeon
CATCTACACTTTCTCGCGGTTCGGGGAGGAGCATTCCGGCGGGCGGGGTCACATCTCGCTCATCCTCATCTCGCAGAAGACCGACGCGCTGGACCACCTCGATAAGGCGGCCTTGAGCACATTCAGGAGGACGAGCGTGGTCGAGTTCGGCAAGTACGCTCGCGAGGAGCTCAGGGACATAATCCAGATCAGGGCGGAACTGGCGATTCATCCCGGCTGCGTCGGCGGGGACGTCCTCGAGCTCATCTCCGACATCGCCTCGGAGTTCGGTGACGCGAGGTACGCCATCGAGATACTCTGGAACGCTGGTCTGTTGGCAGATGAGGAGTCCTCGGAGGAGATCGCGGCGGAGCACGTCCGGGGGGCCAAGGCCTCGGTGCACCCTACGGGAATGGAAGAGAGGTTGAAGGCGCTGGACAAATCGAAGGCCATAGTCCTCCTGGCGGTTGCGCGCAAGATCAGGAGGAAGGCCTATATCTCCACGGGTGCGGCGGAGGAGGCCTACGCCCTGGTCTGCGAGGAGTACGGGGAGAAGCAGAGAGGGCACACGCAGTACTGGAAGTACCTCAGAGACCTCGACGCACTCGGCTTGATTGACGCGAAGATATCGGGGGAGGGGGTCGTCGGCAAGACCACCCTGATATCCCTGCCCGAAATTCCCGCCAAGACCCTCGAGGGGATGCTGGTGGAGATACTGGGCAGCAGGAAATCAAAGACCGCCAAGTGATAATCAGGTCAAAACCCTTAAGCCGCGACGGTGGATGGATTCACCAGAGAAGGGCAGGATGCACCCAGAGAAGGGGTATCAGTGAGTCCTGAAATCGTTCCTTTCGAGGCGGGCCCGCCGCTGGAGCTGTCCAGGGGCGTCTGTCACCTCGTCAAGGAGAAGAAGCCGGATTTCTCGTTCTACCTATTCGGCACGCTCGTCAAGACAGGACTCCCCGCGCTCTGCGTCACCCGCCAGTATCCCGACAGGGTGAGGCGCGAGCACAGCCTGAGGGACATAAGGGTCATCTGGCTCAGCCACACGCCCGGGGACGACTACCACAATCCGACCGCCCTCGGGGTGCTCACGAAGGCGATCTGCAAGTTCATCGAGGAATCCGGAGGCGAGGCCGTCGTCCTGATAGACGGGCTCGAGTACATCATGGTCAACAACGGCTTCCTCCAGACGCTGATGTTCGTCGAACAGGTCAACGAGTTCGTCATGCAGAGGAAGGCGATAGTGATCCTGCCGGTCAGCCCGGAGGCCTTGGAGGAGAAGGAACTCGCCCTGCTTGAGAGGAACCTCGAGGTGGTCGAGGCCCCGTCAATAAAGATGGACATGGAGACTAAGCAGGTCAGCAAGCTACTTGACACCTATGAGGGTAAGTAGCCCCTCGCCGGTCTCATACAGCGGGTTGCTTCGTGGATAGCAGAAAGCTCCTCGCGCTGTCGCTGGCGGCAAGCATGCTGAGCACACTCGCCCTCTATGCCTATGCTTGGACGGTGAACCCCAGGACTGTGAACATCGGGGAGATAGGGTCTGATGACGTGGGGTCGTTCGTCCGGACCCAAGGGCACGTGAGGGAGATCTCTGCGGTTGGTGGCGGTGGTCTGCAGATCGAGCTCGTGGACTACTCGGACTTTGCCGCCATAACGGTCTTTCTCCCGGGGAAAATCGCCAGATCCATCGAGTTCATGGAAAGAATCGTCCCGGGTGCGAAACTGAGGGTAGCGGGGGAAGTTCAGGAGTTTGGCGGGGAGGTGGAAATCGCGGTATCGGACGCGTCGATGGTGCAGCTCCTGGCGGGAGCTGAGGAAAACCGATTGGGGCTGGACACGTTGGCATCGAATCCGGAGATGTTCGATGGTATGCAGGTCCTTGTCGGTGGCGAGGTCGCCGAGATCGCGAGCGCGGTGGATTGGGACAAGACACTCATACACTCTGATGGGGACTCGTTCTGGGTTGATGATCAGGAGAGGAAAGGGGCACGAGGGAACGTGGATGTATTCGGTCTGCTGCTCTACAACGAGGAGCGAAGGCGGTTCGAGATTAAGGTGGCGGGCGAGAATGACGCGATTGCACCGCACCCTGCTGACATTCCGGAATCCTACGCGGTCGTCACAATCCACGAACTGGCGGTAGCGCCTGACGCTTGGGAGGAAAAACACGTTGCGGTGCTGGGAGTTGATACCATGGCGGGGGAGATTATCGGGACTTCGTTCACCCTCGCCGATGCGGCTGGCGGCGAGAGATACTACATCTCGTGCATGATCTTCGGCTGGGACTGGTCGACGGACAAGCGCGGGATGGCGGGAGGAGTGGCGGCGGAGTTCCTCGGGACATGGGGCTACTACTCTCGAGAGGCGCAGTGGCAGGTCACTTCCGACGAATTCACGCTTCGGCTTTGACTTTCAGCTGGCGGTCGACGATGTCGTCCACGAGGGAGATGAACTTCTCCTCCTTGCCCTTGGGGATCGTCGCGCCGGCGGCTATGTTGTGCCCACCGCCTTGACCGCCTACTTCTGCGGCGGCCTCGTTCATCGCCGACGAGAGGTCGAGCCCCCGGGCGACGAGCTGCCTGTTCCCCCTCGACGAGACCTTCGTCGTCTTCTCGAGCACGGAGAAGCCCAGCGACGGCATCCCGCCGTTGAAGTAGTACTGCATCCCGATGCCGGCCACCGCTCCCGCGAGGGTCGGTTCGGGGCAGTAGAAGAACTGGACGCGCCTCTTCGTGAACATCCCTTTCTCGAGCTCGTGCAGGTAGCCTATGATCTGCCTGAAATAGTCGTCCCGCAGGACTTCGGCTTCCCTCAGCGCTCCGCCGTCTCCAAGGGCGAGGGAGACGCCGAGCCCTTCCCGCCCGAGCCTCGAGCAGCTGTTTATCAGTGCGCTCATCTCATCCGCGTAGATTCCCCTGTCAGGAATCCAGTACTTCTCTTCCACCAGCGTCCTCATCGCCTCGGGCTGGGCCCCCTGCTTTAACATGCGGATTGCGAGCATCGAGGTCAGGGTTCTCCTCTCCTTGGCGGGGAGCTTCCGCGGGGAGACTTCTGGATCCAGGCCAAGGGACTTGATGAAATCCACGCAGGCCTCGCGCCTGCCCGTGAGCCCGACCAGATAGGGGCTCAGCGAGCATGACAAGGCGTCGGCGAGAGGCATATCGCGAAGTGAGAGCATTCTTTCCTTTACGAGGACCTTGCGCGCCTCAGCCTCCTTGAAGAGTCCGGCGTTCAGTCCGATGAAGCCGTCGACGTGCTGCTTGTCCCCTATCGCTCCCGCCATGGCGA
Organism: Methanobacteriota archaeon; assembly: GCA_017885655.1. Taxonomy (GTDB): domain Archaea; phylum Thermoplasmatota; class Thermoplasmata; order RBG-16-68-12; family JAFNFQ01; genus JAFNFQ01. Next base: position 3,274 of record JAFNFQ010000042.1, read on the forward strand.
TCCCTGCGAGGTCCCAGTTCGCCTCGTCAACGATCAAGGAGAAGATCCAAGCCATGCTGGCGCCGCACACCTCGCGCACTCCGTCGATGCCGGCAAGGTGAGGGTTCACATGGACGACCTTCTCAGAATCGCCGTGAGGCTTGTGATGATCGAGAACAATCGTCCCGCCATCGAGCCTCTCGAGCATGTCGAGCTGCCCGCTGCCCATGTCCGCGACGATCGTCAGGTCGTTCCCCTCCTCCTTGAACTTGGAGAGGAGCTCATCGTCCAGCACTGAGCTGAGTGTGATGTGGAACTCCTTGCCCTTCCTCATCAGGGTCTTCGCGATCGTCGCGGCGGCGGCCGCACCGTCGGGATCATAGTGACAAAGGATCCTCGCGCGACGGGACCGTTCGAGCAACTGCGCGCCCTGCTGTATCCTAGAAAGGAGCGGCGCCGGGACGATGTCCGAGAGCTTCGACGTGCTCCACCCCCGCCTTACTTTGCCCCGATCTCGGCCAGCATGACCTTGTAGTCCCAGTCCTGCGGAATCACTCCTTCGCGCTTGTAGTAGCGCGAGAGGCGGCGTATCCTGCTCTCGACCAGCCCGAGGGAGCGCTTGTTGGAGAGATCGGCCGGGTTCGCCTTGAGGTGCGTCTGGAGATGCACCGCCTTTTTCATGAGCGACGTGACGTCCTCGGGGATGTCGATCTTCACGCCCTTCTCCTTCATGATCTTCACGACGGTCTTCCCTGTCGCGAGGCGCACGTCCGGCACGCCGTAGGAGTCCCTCAGCTTCAGGCCTATCTGCGCCGAGGCCAGCCCGGTCCCTGACAGCTTGACTATGAGGCTCTCTATCTCGTCCTTCTTGAGCTGGACCCAGGCGGGGCTCTCCTTGACCTGAGGCCTCCTGCTGCCCGACTTGCCCTTCCTCTTCGCATACAATCTGGCCATGTTCCGCCTCGGGGGAGGATGCCGATAACTGCGCCGTTATTTAAGCTTGCCCCGAAGGCTTTTGGACGACGACCGCCGCGTGGTCTTTCTGGAATGGGTCGAGCCGGACGGTGCCGAGGAGGCTGAGCCCAGCCGCGGAGAGATCCTTTGACACTTGGCGATAAATGTCTGCGGGCTGCGCCGCCACGTCGATGCTCCTCGCCTTGACCATGAGGAACCCGAGCCCCCCGGGGCCCAGGAAGGAGACATTCTTCAAGAAGATCGGGACCTGGTCTCTCTGTGCTACGTCCTGGTAGACCACCTCGACCAAGCCGAAGAGGCTCTTGTAAGCATCCGGTCGGTCCGCGTCGCCGAGGAATGGCATCATATTCGGCCTCCTTACCGCCACGTCGAGTAGCTTGCGGAAGACCCTCGAGGATATCTCGATGCAGTACAGCCTCCCTTCCATACAGATGTCAGAGAGGTGGCTCGCCGTGGTCCCGCTGGCGGCACCGAGATAGAGCACTTCCGTGTCCTCCTTGAAAGGCCATTCAGGGCAACCCCTCTGCAGAAGCGCCGCGAGCTTGCTCCTGTAGGGGTCCCAACGCCTGTACTCCTTCCCGCCGCAGGTCAGGAGTTTCTCGCCGTAGACCTTGACTCCCGCCGCGAGATTCCGCGTGAAGAAGTCCCGCCCGTCGGAGAACACGCCGTCGTAGTGGGTGGGCTTGAGTTCGACCACGCCGCGGGAACGCCCTGTCCGCTCTTAATGACTCCTCAGCCCGCATGGTCCCGGACGGCTACAGATTAATAGGCGTTAGCCGATAAGAGCGCGAATGGGCGAGGAGGACCTCCGCGACGAGATCAGGGAGCTGAGGGCGCAGATCGCCCAGCTCTCCGAGGCGCTGGAGATGGCAGTCAGGCCATATCAGAAGGTGCTCGGCCAGCTGGAGGAGCTTCAGGGGGTCGCGAAGCGGTACTTCGGGCTCCTGGAACTCTATCAAAGGTACGGAGAGATATCGCCCGAGGTTGTCATCCCCGGTCTGAAGAATCCGATATCCCAGGAGATCGTGAAGATACTGTTCGACAAGGGAGACAGGAACATATCCCAGATAGCCGAGCAGATGAGGCAGAGGAGGGGCTCCGCCTCGAGGCGCATCGTCAGGGAACGCCTCGACAAGCTGGTGGAGAACGGGGTCGTGACGGTGTCGACCGACAGCAAGCAGAGGCGGTTCAACATCTCTGACGAGGTCGTGCAAAAGTGGTCACAGTTGCTCGGTCTCCGCAAATATGAGGGCCAACCTAGTGGTACTCAAGGCGAAAAAGAAGGTGAGTGAAAATGTCAGAAGAGAAGCATGACGCGGAAGAAGTGAAGGAGATCCTCGAGGTCGTTTCCCAGAAGATCCCCGCGCTCCTGAACGCACTGACCGACGTGCTCTACGGCAAGGAGTCCGCCGCCAAGTACGGACAGGCAATCGCTGGCTTCTATAAGTCCCTGAAGGACAGCGGGATGACAGACCAGCAGGCCTACGAGCTGACGAAGACGTACATGTCTTCGCTGGACTTGGCGGGTATCATAGGCAAGGCGGTTAGCGGCGGCGGGAAGCACGAGCACGGGGACGAGGACGATGACATCGGACGAGAGATCGAAGAGAAGCTCAAGCAGCGAATCCGGAGCAAGGTCGACGAGGAGAAGTAGCGGCGATATCGTCGAGATCGTCGCTTTCATCCCAGTCCTCGTGCTCAAGGCAGGCTTGGCCCTCCTCCGAATGAAGGCGAGGCGCAAGAAGGGCGTCAGGGTCTTCAGGAGACAGCTGAAGCACTCCGGCCTCTCGAAGGAGCAGATAAAAGGCCTCGTGGCGGACTACGAACAGATAGGGAGGCTCAGGAGCTACCTGCCCGGGGACCTTCGCGGGTTCCGCTTCATGAGGAGCTGACGCGCGGTCTTCCTGATTTCCGCCGCGACGGATTTGTTGAAACCGGGCAGCGTTGAGATGTCGGCGAGCGGAGCTTCGACAATGGCCTTGGGCGATGTGTATCCCGCCTTGGCCAGCGCCCTGGCCCTGCTCGGTCCGACGCCTCTGATGTGCATCAGCCGCCTGCTGCCTTTATCGATCATGGCTTTCGTGCGAGAGCCGATCTTGCCCCTTGTTCTCGCGAGTCCTGCCACCGCCATCGCGTTCTTCGGGTCGAGTGCGAGGATCTTCTCGTAGCAGTGCTCCGCTTCCCGCCACCGGTTCATCTTCTCCATAACTGCGGCGAGGATCAGCCAGGTCTGCGGGTGTTCCTTGATCTTGATCGCCCTGCGCAGCGATTCCCGTGCTTCGGTGCAGTTGTCGAGCCTCAACTCGACGAGGCCCAGGTTGTTGAGCGCTTCGGCGTGATTCGGATCGATCACCAGGGCGGTGCGGAGGGCGTTTGATGCTTCGTTCAGTTTACATTGACTTATGAGGACCGCGCCTAGGTTGCTCCAAGCCGTAGCATAGTCGGGCTCAACATCCGTCGCTTGGCGCAGGGCTGCCTCCGACGCGACCAGCTGGCCGTCCAAGGCCCTGAGCACCCCGAGCCACTCCCAGCCGTGCTCCAGGTCTCCCCTGTACTCCAGTGCCCGGGAGAGCAGATCCATGGCCTCATTCTTGCGTTCCTCGGAGACATGCTTCGAGATTTCCCGCCAAAGTGAAGGGAGTTCGTCGGTCGGGAACTCGGTCGCGTTTCCATCCTCCCAGGCCCGCTTGGCGGCCTCGGAAAGGCACCTCTCCCCTGCCTGTCTCTCTCCGCCCGCCATCAACGCCTTTCCCAGCCCGAGCCAGTCGTCGGGGCAGTCCTTGTCCATCGACTGTTGCCAGATGCGCAGGGCCTCCGTCGGGTAGCCGAGATGGAGGAGGACCACGGCGATTCCTTGAGGAGGAATCTGAAGTTGATCGGCGACAGGAGTCTCCGCTCCCTTCCTTTGCTCCGACACTCCGTCGGGCAGTCTCCTCTCCGCTTCCTCCATGGTCGCCTTGAGCTTGCGAGTCCTTTCGAGGGCCTCTTCCAGTCCTTCGAGATTCGAGTCGAGTTCCCTCGCTCTCTCGAGCGATTGCAGCGCGAGAGGCACTTCCCTGAGCTCGGCGTGGGCGAGCCCCTTCAGCATCCAGAGCCATCCTTCCTCTTTCACCGCGAGCATCTGTTCCGCCGCGCGCACAGCCTCGCTGTAACGCCCGAGGCGGATCAGCAGCAGGCAGCGGTTCCTCAGGACATCGTCGTGATGAGGTTCGAATGTCAGCGCCCAATCGAAAGCCTCCAGAGCCTCCTCAAGCCGTCCGAGCCTGAGCAGTACGGCGCCCTTGTTGTTGAGCGCCGCCACATTGTCCGGCCTGCGATCGGCGGCCTGCGTGAAGCAATCCAGGGCGGCCTCCATTTTCCCGAGGGAATGCAGCGCCACGCCCTTGTTCAGAAGAGCGCCATCAGCTCTCGAGTTGAAACGCAGGAAGCAGTCGCACGCCTCGATCTCCTGCTTGTACATCCCCAGTTCGTGGAGCACCTCGATGAGCCCGGTCCAAGCATCCCTGTTACTGAAATCGATATCGAGTGACCTGCGGTAGGAATCAACCGCTCCGCGGAGATTCCCGCTGCGCCTCAGGGCCATCGCCAGGCCGAGCCACGCCTCGACGTATAGCGGCTTGAGTTCCGTGGACATCCGGAAGAAGCCCATGGCGTCCTTCCAGCGTTCCAAGCGCATGGCTCTGTGGCCGGCTTCCATGGCCTCTTCGAGCCTGGCGACGCTGGGGAGGCTACTGCCTGTCTCGCTCATTTTGCAGCCTCCTCCTTTGCGCAGGCCTCGCGGCCATGTTTCGCGTCTTCCCTGTTCGGGTCGATTCTGAGGGCACGGTCGTATGCCTCCGCCGCCTCCTCGAACCGCCCCATCTTGCGGAGGACCAGGCCCTTGCCGCACCAGGCGTCGGCATCGTTCTCATCCGTCGCGAGGGCCTCCGAGTAGCTCTTGAGAGCCTCATCGAGGTCCCCCGCATCGAGGGCCATGTCCGCCAGTCTCCTCAGTATCTGCGACTCGCTGATTCCCTTCGAGTCCTTCAGGACGGCCTTCAGGATCTCGTCGGAATCCTCCCTGATGATGACTCTGCGCGGCTCGTGACCGCCCTTTCGAGCGCCGCGCTCGACGACCTTCTTGATTTCCTTGAGCGATTCGCTCTCGGGCTCGAGCTCCTCCGCTTTCGCCATCGCGGCGTTGGCCTGCTCGGTCTCCTCTCTGGCCAGATGCACCAAGGCCTTGCCCGCCCAGGCGTCTGCCCTTTCAGGTCCGAATTCGATTGCCTTCTGGTAGCAGTCGAGGGCCTCGGACGGTTTTCCCTGCTTGAGCAGCAACTCGCCCTTGCCGATCCATGGGTCGGCGTAGTTCCAGTCCAGAGCGATCGCCCTGTTGAAGAGTTGCAGGGCCGCCCCCCACCTCCCCCTGCGGTTGAGCATCGAGCCTTTCCTGTAGAGGGCGCGCGGGTTCTGAGGGTCCCTGCCGAGGGCCCGGGTGTACATCTTGTCCGCCATGTCGCAGTCGCCGAGCTTCACCAGGCAGTCTCCCAGTCCGAGGTGCGCCTTCACGTTCCCCGGGTCCGCCTCCAGGATCGCGTTGTAGAGCAGGACGGCGTCTCTCTCCATGCCCCGTGCGGCGACCTTCTCCGCCTTCGCGAGCACTATGTCGACCTTCCCGCGGTCGACCTCGATGAGGCTGCGGAGCGCGCGTATCCCTTCCTCGATCCTGCTCGCCTCGAAGAGGAGGTCTGCTTTCTCCCGCCATGCGATCGCATTGTTCTTGTTGATCTCGAGCACGCGCGAGTACGCCTGAAGCGCCCCCTCGCGGTCGTTGATCATCCCGAGCACCTCTGCCTTGTTGAACCAGAGGTTCTCGCTCTCGGGGGATTTCCTCAGCATGAAGTCGTAACATTGGAGCGCCCCGTGGTAGTCGCCTACCTCAAGGAGCGCCTGAGCCCTGGTGGCGAGGTCCTCGTCCTCGTCTGACCAGCTTGGGTGCAGTGCGGCGTACAGCTCTCTGGACTTCGCCTCGCCGAGCTCCCCGACCGCCATGAGGTCGTCGAGTGTCGCGGACTTGAGCGATTCCAGATCCTGGTAGTTCGCGCGCAGAACCTGGAGGTCTTTCCTCTCCAGTTCAGGAACGGACATCAGGAACTCGGTCAGGTCAAGGCGACGCCTCTGCCTGGCCGTTTCCGCCTCCCTCGAGCTCAGATTCTTCTCCTTCTCCGTGAGTTCTCTTGCCCGTGACTGCAAGGTGGCCGCCTGGGCGGTCACGAGGACCTCGCGCTCCTCCAGCGCGGACCTCTCGACCTGGAGCACGTTCTGTATCTCGTCCCTCTGCCTTCCCATCTGCGCTTTGAGCATGGACAGCCTCTGGATCTCCGCTTGAAGCTGCTCGAGCTCGGCGGACGCGGTGACGAATTCGGGAACTAGCGGGGTCTGGGGGCGCTGCTCTCCCGGCCCAGGGGGCATGTGCGCTGGCAGGGGGGGCGGTGGCGGCTCCAGCGGCG
>JAFNFQ010000043.1 GCA_017885655.1 Methanobacteriota archaeon
ACCTTCAGCGAGCCGATGAACCCCATTACGGTGTCCTGCCTGGTCAGTCCGCCCGGCATCACGTTCACGACGGCATGGACTGTCGGGAACACGGTGCTGACCCTCAGTCACGTGATGATGTTCGCACCGGCCACGATATACACGGTTACTTGCACGGGCAAGGACATGGACGGGAATGACCTCGTCCCCGGCCCGGTCCCGAACCCGTGGTCTTTCACGACAGTGGGAATAGTGCCGCCTGAAGCTCCCGGCGGTCTTCAGATAGCAAGAGTGCCGCCGTCAACTGTCCGGCTGACGTGGAGATTGGTGCCGGGCGCGGACTCGTACCGCATCTATGAGTCCGCCAACAGGTTCGCGGCATTCCCGTGGGGTGTGCTCGGAACTACGACAGCCATCACGTTTGACGCAAACCACCTCGCAGACGGCCAGACGCACTTCTACATCGTGCGCGCGGTGAGGTCAAGCCTGGAGGGCCCGAACTCCACCATGGCGGTGAAGATAGCCAAGAGCATCAGCTACAGCCCGGCAAGCGCGAACATCTACTGGTTCTCCCTGCCTTATCAATCCTCGTACGCGAGAGCGAGCGACATATCGACCGAGCTCACGTCGACGCGGATCAGCGTCGTGGCTAAGTGGAACCCTGCCTCTCAGACGCCAACCCTGTGGTACCACTTCCGCAACAAGTGGCGGGGAACTGACTTCACGATCAGTCCAGGCGACGGACTGTACATTGGCTCCGTGAGCGCCTTCTCGTGGGTCATTGTCGGCACAGATGCCAATGTCACCCTGTCGTTCACGAAGAATAATGCCCCCAAGAAGAACGTGAACTGGATCTCCATCCCGTACACCGGAACATACTCCAAGGCGAGCGACATCGCGAACGAGCTCACATCGGGCAAGGTCGTCGAGATAGGCCTGTGGAACCCCGTGACCCAGACGACCGTGCGGTGGTATTGGACCGGCTCGATATGGTCCGGCACGGATTTCGTGTTCAGTCCCGGCGACGGGATATACATAACGATTGCGTCTGACTTCAACTGGCAACCGAATCTAATAACTCCGGAGGTGGCATGATGGAAATCAAGAGGTGTTTGGCGGTCTCATTGGCGATGTGGCTAGTCTTTGCGGCTCTCGTCGGAACGACAGTGAATGCCCTGCCGAATCACGTCGTGGCGGGTGGAGTGTTCGGCCCGGGCAACGACAAGTCCCCGGGTCCCGCGAACCCCGCGAACGCGGTCGGCATGGTGTTCTATTCGACGAACCAGCCCTTGTATACGTTGATCACCGGCCCAGATAGTTTCACGCCGGCAGACGGTACTGACCCCGCGGTTTTCGCCCGCGATGTCGGCAACATCTGGGACTGGCTGGACGGGGACGAGATGGTCACAGTCTATGAGACCACGCAGGGAGTTGGCCTCTGGACAGGTGGCAACTACACTACCTCCAACACCACGATACTGCACACGGGAGCGTCTGTGCAGGACATCGGCGACACGACCCTTGAGCCGTTCCCGGTTGTCACGCTGCTGAAGGGCGCCGACTGGGTCCTTGCGTCGTGGTCGCCGTTGATTGACGCAGGCAGCAATGTGCAGTCTTATCAACTCTACCGGGCGCCTACGCCGGCGGATTCCTTCGTCGTCATAGGAACCATAGTCGATGCTCCTGGTGTCAAGTCGTTCAATGACACCGGTCTGTCAATGGGGCCGGTGTGCTACCAGCTGTCGGTGAACTACAGGAGAGACAACGTTGGCGTCTTGTACGAGACGGTCGGCCGATCCGCGATGGTGTGCACGGTCATCACCGGGGCGCCGCCCTACGTGTTGAGCACGAGTCCCGCGAACAATGATCTCAACGTGCCTCTCGCTGCCAACATCGTGGTGACGTTCAGCGAGCCGATGAATACGGGAACAGTCACCTATCCAATCACTCCTTTCATCACGCTCACGCCCGTCTGGTCCATCCCAAACACAGTCCTCACGCTGACTCACGCGACGCCTTTCACGCAGTGTCAATCATATCGTGTCGATCTCACTGGCCAGGACATGGACGGCAACGACCTGGTCCCGACACCGACGACGTGGTCGTTCACAGCCCTGTGCGATCTGCCGTTCATCGTCACGACCAGCCCTGCAAGCGGAGCTCAACAGGTCCGGCTGACCACGAACATCGTCATCACGTTCAGCGAGGCGATGGACACCCCGACGGTCACGTATCCAATCGTTCCGGCGGTCCAGCTCACGGCTGTCTGGACGACGCCGGGCAATATGGTGCTCACGCTGACACACAGCACTACGCCCTTCACCAGCGGGACGAGCTACCAGGTCACCGTTACCGGGAAGGACATGGACGGCAACGACCTCATCGCGGGCCCAGTGCCGAATCCCTGGACGTTCACGACAAACAACCCGCCCACGGCGGACCTCGACCCATCGGACACCCTCGTCGGGATCTGCTGCACCGGCGGCTCCGGCCTCGCAATACCGTGGACGATGAGCGACATCGAAACACCTGTGGGTCAGCTCATCGTCTGGCTCAACTACACGATGGGAGTGACGACGGGGACAATCGCAGGCCCGCTCACGAACCGCCTGAGTTCAGACTCCTACACATGGACGACACCGATCGCCAACGAGTCGGTCACGATCTGGCTTGAGGTCATAGACGGTGCGGGCGACTCGGCGCAGGACAGCAGCGCGAGCGTGAACATCGATTCCACGCCGCCGCACGTCCAGTCCGTCATTCCTTCGGAGGGATTGACCAACGTGCCGACGGACGCTCAGGTCGTCATCACGTTCAGCGAGCCGATGCAGAAGCCGACGGTGGTCGTTTCCTTCACACCGACTGTCCTGAACGTGCAGCTGGCATGGGATGCGACGAACACAACCGCCACGGTGGCCCATGCGATATTCCAGGTCAGCACTCTGTACACGGTGACCGTGGATGCCACGGCGAAAGACGCCTGCACTCCAGGCAGCGAGATGGGAACGGCCAACACGACCACCTTCACGACCGGTACCGGCCCCAAGATGCCTAGGCCTCCGACGAACCTTGCGGTCTCATCGGTAGCCTACAACCAGGTCGTCCTGACATGGACCGCCACGACGCAGTACACCGACGGATCCGCGTTGACAGTGGCCCACTACAACGTCTACCGCGCGACATCCTCGACCGGAGCCAAGGCCTCCATCGGGACTCCGACGTCAACAACGTTCACCGACACAAATGTCGAGCAGGAGAAGACCTACTACTACTGGGTGACGGCGGTCAACGCGACCAGCATCGAGAGCGATTACAGCAACGAGGCCTCCACCACGATCCCCAAGCAGCCAACTGAGGGGGAGTTCCCCTGGATCTGGATCATCGTGGTGCTCATCGTGATCCTGCTTGTGATCGGCATTATCTTGCTCATGCGCCGGAAGAAACCGGAGGAAGCACTGCCGGAGCCCATAGAGGGTGAGGAAGCGCCACCAGAATCAGAGGCCGCACCCGAGGAAGCTCCCCCCGAAGAAGCTCCTCCAGAGGAGACCTCCGAAGCCACACCCGAGGAAAAGCCTGGCGGGCAATAGACGCAGATCCCCCACGCCCCGCCTTGGACAAGGGTGCCGCGAACACGACCGACGTCGAGTGCACCACGTGAGGTACCAGGCGTGGGCTCTGAGCTTTGGCGGTGCAGGCCCAGATCTCGCTTGCGCGTTCCGGCTTGAGCTTGTCCGCCTCCGAAAACGAAACCTGGGGAGACTCCGCCGGGGTGTGTAGGAAGCTCGAGGCAAGCGTAGTGCTGGGGATTCCTCAAGCAGATATCGGTCCGCAGAAGCCACGCCAAAGTCGATACAGGCACGGGAAACGTCCGTCCGTTCGAGAGTCTGCGGTGCCTTCGTGTCAGCCCAGGGCGGGTCAAGGTATTATCCGATTTGATTCCATTCTGGATGGAGTCCGGCGGCGACACCGTTATATACTCTTGCCAGCAATATGGGTCCGAGGAACGCGCTGGGGAGAGGTTGGGTAGGTTACTCAGCGAGTCAGGAAGACGGGGTTCAATGATGCGCAGTTCCGAATCGCTCCTCGTTTTTCTGAATTCTCCCTAAGCGCTCTCTTCCCAATGGAGTGAGCGGAGTGTCTCTGGCCGACGGAACCCGAGGGGACGGAAGCGCTGGTGAATCGCGCACACCCGCGCCTAATGTCGGAACGGGGGAGGTTGCGTCATCGACTCGATACTGCTTCATCGGAGGGGGAAAACAATGAAAGAATATTCTGGGAAACTGAGGAAAGGAGTAGGCGCGATGTGCATCGTCCTTGCGATGGTGCTCACCGCGCTCGTCGGATTCGTGCAAGCACAATCCGACAATGTGAGTGTGTCCCCCAAGGTGGGGACGCGTGGAGAGGTCTATGAAGCGACCTCTCTTATGACTGGAGAGACAATACAAGCAATAGACGACGGAAACGGCAACAGAATCTTCCCGAAAACAGGCATCAAGGAAACGCCAGCTCCAGAAATGGTCGTCGACAGTGAACCCACCGAGCTCGATGTAGACGGCGGGAGAGCGGTCGCTCAGATCATGAGGAAGCTGGAGTTGCTGGAATCACCCAAAGGCGAGATCGTCTACCAGTCGGAGCAGGGCACGATAACGGTCGGCACTCGAGCCGGTGAGATCGATGCGAATGGTCCTTATGGCGGTCCAGATTGCTTCGAGGGCACCTGCACGATCCACTTCAAGGTCACAGTCAACGACCCGACCATAATCATGTTCCGCTGGGACTGGGACAACGACGGTGTCTTTGACTACCCGCCCCAGACAAGTCCTGGTCTCCTGGGCGACTGGGTGAGCACGAAGGAGTTTGACTATACCTTCTACGACAACTTCTACAACGACATCACTGTGCAAGGCTGGGACGGTGTAAGCACCTACATCGTGATAAACATCGGAAACAACCTCGGCGAGGCAACGAACTGGAACCTGAGCATGGGCATGTTCGGTGGCACGTGGCGCCTCGTGGGCAACGCCTTCAAGGCGAAGAAGCCCATAACCGTCACGAACCTGGGTTACTACCAGTACACCGGCAACCTAGTGTACAAGATGTACATCTGGGTCTTCGGCACTGGAGGGGCGAAACTCGGCCAGTGCGAGCCGGCACACACCGCGCTTCAATGGAACTGGTGCACTCTGCCGACATCGTTCGACCTTGTCATAAATCAGCAGTACTGGCTCGGGATTCAGATTGAATCCTCGTTCATTGGCTGGACCCCGGCACCTGCCGGGCTCAACAGCCAGTACATCGCCCACCAGGGAATGTACGGAAGCTTCTGCTACGACCCGACCCCGGACACCTGCAAGGAGACCTTCCAGTGGGGCGCGACCTACGCTGCGGCGGTCGACTTCAAGTTCCGCGAAATCCTGATTCTGCCGGATGCGAAGAGCGACACCTCGCACCTGGATGTCAGGAACGTAGCGCCGATCGTATCGGGCATAAGAACGGACCCGAGCCCGGGCCTTGAAGGAACCCCGATAAGCTTCTATGCGCAGTTCAACGACCCCGGATCGCTCGACACGTGGGAATACCGCTGGATAACCCCGGCCGGGACTACCACATGGATGCCGGTCGACAAGATGTCAGGCGGCGCGAATGTCCTCATACTCCACACCGTGTCAGGTTGGGAGTCGGCCATCCTAGCGGAGATGTCAGCAGTCTGCGGCTCGTTCTGCAAGAGGATTGATTTCCTGGACTACGGTCCCGTTGGGCAGAACCGGGTTCCCGCGTTGAGCGAACTGCTTCCATACGACGTGATAGTAATCATGTCAAACTATGGTGTGGTTCCTGACTGGGACGCCACGGGGGACCTCATCGCGGACTACATGGACGCGGCTGGACCCACAGGCGGCGGAGTCGTCATGATGTTGAACTCGTTCTACAACGGCAACACGTGGGGCATCCGAGGACGATGGCAAAACGACTACTACGCGCCAATTCCACTGGCAAGCTACACGGCGTCAAGTTCGCCATTGAGCACGATCTACGTGCCTGGACACCCGATTCTTGACGGCGTTGTCTCGATGTCGGCGACCTACAGAGGCCTGCAGACTTCGGTGAATCCGGGCGCAACAAGGATCGCGGACTTCGGGACAGGCAACGTCGCAGTGGCGACGCAGATTAACCCGGTGGTTCCCAATGGCGCGCGCGCAGTCGCGCTGCCTTGGTGGTGCTACGCATCCTATTCGGGCGGCGACTACATGCGATTGACCGTGAACGCGATCAAATGGGCGTCTCGCCAACCAGATCCAGCAGTCAAGACGATGCCCATCGAGTTCGGTCCGTACAAGATCAACATGCCGGACGACGATCCCACAACGACCACGCCAATGGATCCTGTCCCTGTAAGTGTCGAAGTCAGGGACGACGACCATGGCAAGTTCATAGTCTACAACCAGGATCAGCTCTCGTACAACAACTTCGATGACGTGTCGAACTGCTACTACGCATCACCAACCACCTACAGCTGGCCACCGGGCTGGACTGTAGACCCATCATACGGCTGGCGGTGCGAGGTCAATCCGTACTACTCGAGCCGCGCAGCGAGCATCATCTGGGGCTACAACGATCCTGACTATGGTACTGGAGACGGAACATCGCACCTGATATCGCCGAGCTACGACGTGTCGGCGTATAACATAGTCCAGTTCCAGTTCCAGACAGACTGGCGCGGCAACGGTGTACCTGGGCCCTCGGACGGTTACGTGAACGCATCCACAAACGGTGGAGCGACGTACCCGATCGTGTTCAGGGAATACCACCACAACAACCCGTCAACTTTCGTCGGTCTCGTGACGGTCAACTCGTATGAGCTGGGCGGATTCTCGAACATCAGGTTCCGCTTCACGTACAACAGCCACGACGACTACGGATGGTTCAACGACAACATCAGGGTCACCGGAATCCTGGCCGACACAATCGCAGGGCTCGGATCGGCCTCTGGGACAGCCTGGGTTGCGAACGTACCGCCAACCATAAAAGGCGGCTTTGACACCGCGTCGCGTCTTGAGGCACAAGGGCTCGACTTCAAGGGCTTCTCGATCAGCGACCCGGCGATCGATGCGCCGACCGAGTGGTTCGCGTACTCCTGGAACATGGGCGACGGCACCCCGACACAGTGGACATACAAGGGGACGATGTCGGCACCGAAGTTCAAGGTGTACTTGATCCACTCCATGGACTACGGCGGCTGTGGCACGTACTGCTTGGCAGCGAAGAACATGCTGTTGGGTCTGAAAGATGTCGCGTTGGTCGACGACTTCAACTTCTTCTACCCATTAGCAGCTCCGTCGTTGACGACGATGATGAACTACGATATCATCATGGTTGCCTTCAACTACGGGTGGAATTCCGACACCGGCTGGGACCTCGTAAAACGCCTGACGGGTGACCGCATCGCCTCATACCTAGAAGCGAAACGCGGCGGCGTAGTCACTTGGCATGGCGTGTACTGGATCCACTCGGCCTACCCGCAAATATGGGACCTCATGGGCCGCTTCATGGACTGGGACTACGGTCCCTACGAGCGGGCTCCAGGGACCCAGACGGGCAGCACGCTTGGCCCGATCTTTGAACCCGGCCACGATGTCATGGCGGGCGTTCGTTCCGGACAGGTGACCTTCCAGTATGCCTACATGGGAGGGAACGCAGTCACAGTCGGCGGCTTGGGAATCGCTGCCGGCATGAACGGACTTAACCTCGCTGACAACGCAAACGGCGGCCGCGCGGTCGGAGTCAAGGAGCTGTCAAACGGCGCGAGGGCCGTGCACATCGGTGCCTTCATGGCGAACTCGGGTGCAGATATGTCTAAGTTGGTCTACAACGCGATTGGCTGGGCGGCGGGTGGCATACCGAACCCGAACCTGAAGCCGTTCACCTACGTGTATGGCGACAACGGCATCTACACAGCCGAGCTGAACGTCATCGATGACGACATGGGCTATGTCTGGGACCCGGTAAACAACGTGCCGGTCCAGGTCATACCCGGCATACCGTACACCCAGAGGACCATGACCGTCACCGTTGGCAACGTGGACCCGACGATCATGCTCCAGCAGGGAGGCGGAAGCTTCGGGGCATTCATCGCGACCACGGTATGCGTGCGCATGTCTGGCACGGAAGGGAACTCAGTGACTGCGGAAATCTACGAGGACGGTGTTCTCATCGCTTCGACGACGACACTGAGGTCCTCGGGAGACCCGAATCCACCGATCGAGAAGTGTGGCCTGTTCAAGATTAACGTCTTGGGGGCCCACACATACAGTGCCCAGCTCAAATACAGCGCGCCCAGTGGTGGCAGCAACCCAACCTGGTTGATATTCAGCCCCTGGCGCGACCCAGTGACGCCTGGCCACGGCACGGTGACCACGAAGTACGACTTCTCGTTCGACGGACAGATAATCCCGCAGTCCCTTACGACATTGAAGAGGGACCTGCTGGACTCTGGCCAGGGCGCAAAGATCGACTTCGCGGCTGAGGCCTTTGATCCCGGCACAGACGACCTGGCGTTCTTCTGGATGTGGGGCAGCGTGAGCAATACACCGTATGAAATCCCGAATGCGGCGACATCGGTGTATACGATCCACGTGCACCACAACAACGGAATGCCAACGACTGACGGGACTCTGGCTGACCCACAGCACCTTGGGTTCACGGAGCCGTTCTTCGACAGAGCGGCCAACAGTGGGATGAGCCCGCTGGGAACGATGAACTACCATGTCCGCGACACAGCGGTACATGCCTTCGACATGGAGCAGTCGATGTACTACGTGACGTTGATCGTCTTCGACGACGACAACGGCCGCGGGTACCCATCGACGTACTCGACCGACGGCATAGACATGGAATTCATCTTCCTGGACCTGAGCTAGACGGACGATGAAGGAGGGGCTCACGCCCCTCCCCTTTTACATTTTTATCTTCTCTTTTCCGCTCGCACTTCTACGGTCCCTCCAACCAGATCGGAGACGAAACCCCCAGGAAAAGCACACTCTCCTCCTCATCGCATAAGCACGCGATTCGCTCAGTCGTCAGGTCTGCAGGTTGAGTTGTGGACTATGCTTTGCCCTTTTCTTCACCCGGCTTGCTGACTTTCTTTTCTTCGACTTTCTTCACCGCAGCAGCGGAAGCCTTGTTTTCGCCCGGCGAACTGACTTTCCGCACTTCGGGTTTCTTCTGTGCGATGACAGCACCTTTTCCCACGCCAGGTTTGCTGACATTCTTCCCCGTGGTCTTCATCGGTGCAGCCACGGTCGCTTTGCCTTTCTCAGGCTTGCTTGCCACCTGTGACTCAGCTTCCTTCCCCCCGACCGCGGCAACCTTGTCTCCCCCCTTACCTCTGCGGCGCAGAAGCCACAGCGCAAAGGCGCTGAGGAGCGCCCCGAGCCCGATCGCCAGACACATCGCGATAATCAAGAGCCACGCAGGGATCGAGTACGTTCCACCGTCGCTTGCACGCGTGAGTTCAATGTCACCGAGATCCACGACACTCTTGTTCAGCCGAGGCTCCGCCGCCAAGGTCCGTGTCTCGAATCCGAACGCGCTCGCGCGGACTGTGTAGGGGCGTAGGTCGAGGCTGAGGAAGCGGAACATCCCACCGGCTCCCGTGATATTGGCTCGGACGACGAGACCGTTCGCCAGGAGCTCCACAAGAGCCCCTGAGAGAGGATTAGTCGCGTCCATTGCACGTCCCCTCACCTCGCCGCGCGTGGGCGGAGGTCCGACGCCCGCCGTCGAGAAGTGCCAGACCGTCGCGTTTCCCGCATACTCCCACCCGTCAGAGACGCCAAGTCTCCAGAAGTAGGTGGTACCCTCCGTAAGGTTGACAGTGACGCTGGTGTCGGTTGACGTCCCCGTGATCGATGTCCCGAACCCCTCGTCCTCGCTGATCCAGTAGTAGTATGTGACCGGATCGTCGTCCGCATCCGTGACCGGCTGCCACATGAGGGTGACGTTCGGGCCTATGCCAGTCGTGCCGTTGGACGGAGAGAATGGCGGTGGGATTGGCGGCGGAGTGTTCGTCCTGAAGAACGCTCCGGTCGAGGCGGACCAGACCCTCCCGTCAAAGACCGACACGCTCATCAGGAAAGCGCTGCCCCTCGCGAACGTTGGGCCGGCGTAGGTGACCGTTGTGGTGCCGTCCGTGGCGTTCTGGAACCAGAGAAGAGTGGAAGGAGCGACCAGACTGACCGAGACATTGTAGGCTATCTGGGCCAGGTCTCCGCTGTTCGCGTCCTGGAACTGCCACTCAAGCGTCGGTGTGTCCGAGCGGATGTGACTGATTCCTTCGGTGCCACCAATGTAGCCGTCCACCGCCAGGTCGAGTGCCTCCGGAGGCACGTTTATCAGCGCCCGCGTTGACCTGATTGTCGCGAACGACTGGACGTGGTCGCCCGACTCGACGGCCACGTAGCTGGAATCCTTGACCTCGAGTCCGACCGTCGCGTCCGCGGTGCCGGGACGAGCGAAGTCGACGAGGAGGATGAGCGAGGTGGACGCGGACTGAACCACCTGCAAGGAGACGGGGAACGTCACTATGCCTGAGATCGGCGCGCTGGCCCCGAGGAGCTGGTCCAAGCCTGTAACCGTGCCCGAATGGTCTAAGTCGTCGTACATGAGGATTCTGTCAACATCTGTGTCGCTCGCCGTCCCTATGCGGTCCACGCGGATGCCGGTGACGTTGATATCCGGGTCGGACGTGAAGAGGAAGAGCTGGAGGAAGGGCACAAGCTGCGCTCCCTCATCGACCATGATTGGAGCGAGATCCACGCCCGCCACCGAGAGAAGGTCTGGCGGCTTGGCGAGGACGTATGGTCCGAAGAAGATCACGGAAAGGACGGTGTTGTTGTTGTCGGAGGCGTTGAACTGGTATGAGTAGTTCAGTCCTGGCGCCGTCAGGATGACCGAGGCTCCGAAGATGGCGCCCGCAGAGTAGTTGTCGGGATCCGCAATCCAGCCCATGTTTGCGAGCGCGATCGATGTCAGGCTAACGTCTCCCATGAAAAGGGACACTTCGATCGATTTCGGGGCAAATCCCTCAGCATCCTGGTACACGACACGATAGGTGAACGTGTCGCCTGCGATCCCTTGGACGGGCGACACGGTCCCGCCGAGGAGAACCGGCGGCTGGTCGGGGCAGTAGACCACCGGGCCGTTCCTGTCCTGAGTGGAGTTAGTCAGCCCGCGCGAATCTCGGACAGAGAAATAGTAGGAGAACGATCCGCCGCACTGAAGGCCTACGAGTCCCCGCACATACACATACCCGTCGCGGAAGTCGTGGTCGTTCGGGTCCTCGGCGGTCATTTGGAACGGTCCGCCCGCGATTTCCATGCCTCCCCGCAGGACGTGCAGCAGGGGCTGACCGATGGCGGGTGGGTTATTGTCGACATCGGAGTACGAGATTCTCCAGAGGAACGTCCCGTCCGATGGTCCCGATTCGGGGTCAAGCCCATCGGTCTCGTAACCCAGGTCGCCAACCCAGTCAAGGGCGGGAGGCTGGTTTGGCGCAAGCCCTCTGGCGAGCACAAGATTCCCGAAGTGCGTCAGCGGCGGGAGAGGAACGAACAGGAGGGGCCATGTGGACCGATTGCCAGCGGCCAATAGGCCGTTGTATGGCGGGGCCGCCAGGGCAAACCGAAGCATCGTGTTCGGAGGTATGGGCAAGGCAACTCCAACGAAAGAGAGGGGGATTGCGAACTCGTAGAACCGGTGGGGGGTTGTCGAGAAAGCGGTCGCACCCATGCCCGCCGCGCAGGAGGGCACCAAGATGTCCCCCGCTGGAGGGGCGCGCAGGCACGAACCGATCGAGATCCATGTGCCAGCGCCTGAGTTGTACCGCAGATGCCAGCCCTCCGTCGCGTTGACCGCGAACACGTCATCCGCGTTCGGCGTGGGACCGCCATTCGCATCCGTGTCGAAACCAATCGCGACCCCGTCAGCGGGGTCAGGCGTCATCTCATTCGCGACATCGATGGCGATGAAAAGGTGCGTGGCGTTGTTCTCCGCGGTCAGGTAACCCGGGACGCGGTTTCCCGCAGGAATATCGAGAGGGACAGTCGATTCGGGATCCAGGAGATACTCGTTCGACATCCAAATCTCGTCGGGTCTCGGCGTCAGGCCTGGCCATGAAAGGTTGAGCGTCGGACGCTGTCCCTGCACGATCGTGGCCCACCCCCCCATCGCGGGGAAGTTCGTGCTCGATATGAGGTCGATGCTTCCTCCGGGGAGAAGGATGCCTGATTCGATCACTCCCAAGTTCATCGTGCGACCGACGATGGCGAACGGGGCAATATCAATCATTATGAGGAGCGTTTCGGGGGAACCCGAGGCGACCCTTAGGAAGAAATTCAGCGTGGCCTTCGTCGGCGAGCCGCTCGGCGAACCTGTCGCCAAGACGATGTCCGTTCCCGGGGTGTAGTCTCCGTCTTTGTCCAGATCCCGCAGAGCCTTCACTGCCAAAACATCCGAAGCGCCAACATTGCCGCCAAGCATGACCTCGATGCCGCTCAGATCGACGAGGTTCCGGTCGGCATTCAATCGCATCGACAGGACCGGCACGTCCGTGGCCCACTGCGCGACCGAGGCGGGAGAGAGAGGAGTGTAGCGGGTCAGCATGAGCGTGTCCTGGCTCGCCACGATTCTGGTACGGACACCGGCCGCGTAGGTATCGAAGGGAAGCCCGACCGAACCGACCGTATCCGGATACTCAACGGATACGGAATTGGCGCCGGTCAGGCGAGCGCCTATCCAGTCGTCGATTCCGGCGGTGGAGTTCAAGTCATAGGAGATGAAGACCCGAACGGATGCCGCCATCGTCACTTGAAGGGAGCAGGACAGCCGCGCGACGAGCGAGACTTCACCGAACCTCGACTCCGCAAGAACTACATCTGGAGGACCTGGCGTGAACGCTCCATCCCCGTTATCGAGCCAGAGGCGCGCCCTGTTCACATCCTCCGCTCCCGCGCCAAGTCCGGAGAGAGTTACCTCGACCGCTTTGACAAGGACGTCGTTGGTCAGCACGGAGAAGTCCAGCTGCATCATGGGGAGGTTCATGCTGCCTTGGGCGGCCGTCGGCGGCGCAATCGAAGACCCCGAGACGCGCAACTGATCAGGCGGCAGCGCCGCGTCCGTCGGCGGCAGGAATGCCACCGCCATCTGATTCTCAAGCGGCCCGGGATAGACGAGGCCGCTGCTCCCTGTCGCGTTCTCGATGCCCACAAGTGGCGTCGAGGTCAGGCCGCTGAGGGAACTGTATTGGATCACGATGCGACCATCCTTCCACAGCTCGTTCTGTTCGAGGATAATCTCGAACGTCTGGGCCTGGGTCGAGTACGCCTTGTAGACCTGATCCCACGCGATGATGAAGCGGCGCGGGGTCGAGGAGGGATAGGACTTGACGTACACGCTGCCGCTCCCGGATGCGGCGGGGTCGAGGTCGATGCCGAGGGCGACGACCCTGCTGTTCGGAGCTCCGGGGTCGGGGATCGGTGGGTCGGCGAAGAAGGAGTCGGGGACCGCGAACGTGATGAAGCCGTTGGAGCAGACATAGATCCGGTCTATGATGGTCTCGTAGTACCTGAACTGGAAGTTGAGGCTGACTTCGAACGTGCACCCGTCGTCCGGCAGAGTGAGTCTGCTGCCGGATGTCGTGATGTCGATGTAGCTGTAGGTGACGATGGGGGACGGAGTACGGCTGTCCACCCAGACATATCCATAGGAATCCGGACCGCCAGAGACCGCTTTTGCAGGCGCGGAACTGAGCAGGGGCATAGCGACTAGAACGGCAGCGATGACAGTCAGCCATTTCGGCGAAAAAGCTGGAACGGTCAAACCTCTCTCCCCCTTTGTGCCTGACAATACAAAGGGGGAAGTCTGGCTATAAATTCTTTGGTGCGTCATCGGAGAATATCGGAGGAATCCCCGTTAGTTTTCGGCGAAATCTTCACCGACCCTTCCTCATCTGCTCATCAGCTTGATTATCGCCTCTGCCGGCTCCCCGTTGCACTCCTCCAGGGCCTTCCTCGCCTCTTCCTCGGACACTCCCGCCTTCTCCGCGACCAGCCTGATGTCCTCGATCGGTATCGCGGGCTTTCCCGGCGTGCCGCTCCCCTTCGCCCTTTCCTCCGGCTCGCCGACCACTTGGAAAACTGTGGCCTGACCCTTCACGTTCATCCTCGTGACCTGAGCGCCGGCAATCACATACTCCTTGTCCGCGGCCCTGATGATGACCTCCTCCACCCCCTCTATCTCTTCGGATTCGATCCCCATCTGCTTCATCATCCGCCTCATCTGGCGAGGGTCCATGCGGCCGCCTGGAATCATCGGTTCACCTGAATCTCGGAGCGGTGATTGACGGTTTAAACATTGCGTGGGAGCTTGGACCCCACATTCCGGCGGCAATCCAATCTGCAAGCTATATAGCTCCGGCACCCATGAGCAGCGGCAGTCGATGGAGCAACCCATGGGTTCAGCGAGCTTCGAGGCAAAGGTTGGCCAGCTGGCGGCATCACTCTATCGCGTCGACGGGGTCCAGAGCGCGTTCCTGCTCGGCAGCCGCGCGAAAGGCGAGGCGATCAAGGGCTCCGACGTGGACCTTCTTGTGCTCTTCAAAGACGAGAAGAGCCTTCAGAGAGGTCGAAATGAGGTGTCCAAGGCTGCGGCAGCCACAAGCTTGTTCACCCAGGTTCTCGCACGCGCCATCGAGGATTTCTGGGAGACGACGGAGCGCACTTTCAGGGGAGAGATGCTCCGCGACGGTCGGGTCATATTCCTGAGCCCGCCGATTGACGGGGTTTTCGACTCGATGGTGCTCCTCGCATATGACCCGAGTAAGCTCGACCGAGGCGATGAGATGAAGGTGCGGAACGGCCTCCAAGCCCTGGTGAAGAAGGGAGCGCGGTGGCTCGGGACGGGGTGCCTTCTGCTGAGTATAGAGGACGCGTTCGCCGCCGAAAATATACTGCACACGATGGGGGTCGACTTCGAACTGATCCCAGCTCTGATGCCGCGCGTGCGCCGATCGTCGGGAGACAGCCAGGGTCGTGGCAAACGCCCCCGACACCGGACCGAGCGCAAGTAATCTCCCGGCGACTCGGACGGAGTCGGATGTTGGCATGCCGCTCAGGCGTTGTCAATTCTTTAGGGATTTTCATGTGGTGATTGTGAGATGCCCCATTGCGTTCCTCCATGATCCCGGGTAGGTTACCTAGTTTCCCAACGATTTCCATCCCTAAGAATTTGACAGCCTCTGCCGCTCAACAATCCTTAATTATCGCGATGGCTCTACCGCACGGCAATGGTGACCCTCGCCGAATTCGGTGAACGTAACGCCGTGAAGGAGCTCATGCGGGTCTTCGACAGGGGCTACTCCCCCGGCCTCGGCGACGACTGCGGCATAATCCCGTTCGGCGACCAGTACCTGCTCCTCACCACCGACGTGGTGAACGAGAAGACGCACTTCCCCAAGGGCACCACGCCCTACGACATGGGTTGGTACTCCGTGGCGGTGAACCTGAGCGACGTCGCGGCCATGGGAGGCTACCCCCTCGCCTTCATTGCGGCACTGACCCTGCCCCGGACCACCGACCTCTCTTTCCTGCGCGAGGTCGCGCGCGGCATGGACGCCTGCACGAAGCAGTACGGCGTGGCGGTGTACGGCGGCGACACCAAGGAGGGCGACTCCATCTCGATAGCCGGCGTGGCCCTCGGGCGCGTTTCCAAGGACAGGATACTCTTGAGGAAGGGCAGCAAGGTCGGCGACATCATCGCCGTCACGGGCGAGATAGGGCGCGGCGGCTGGGCGGCGGAGACGATCCGCAAGACGGGGTCGAACAAAGAGGCGATTGAGACGCTCCTCCATCCAGACCCCCGGCTCGAGGAGGGCAGGCTCCTGTCCGAGACGGGAGCGGTGACCGCCTGCATGGACACCTCCGACGGCCTCGCGAGCACGCTCTATCAGATGCGCGAGCAGAACGCGACGGGGTTCGAGGTCGAGCAGGGGAAGCTGCCTTTCTATCCGAAGCTGCGGACGCTGCCTGCCCCCGACATGACGAGGCTCGCGATCTACCATGGCGGCGACTACGAGCTCGTCGTCACAATCAAGCCGGAGCAGTTCGAGGAGGTCAAGGCCGCGCTCGCGAAGCACAACGCGCATCTCACCGCGATAGGCCACGTCACGAAGGACAGGGACTGCGTGCTCGTGACCGACAGGGGCAGGGAGCAGATCGCCGACCGCGGCTGGGAGCACTTCCGCGCGGTCCCGCTCTGACCCTCCATATCCGGAATGCTTTTTAGAGCGGTATGCCCTTCATCGAAGAGAGAATGCACCCGGAGACCGCCGCCGGAGAAAAAGCGCCGTTCCCCATCGGCAAGCCCGTGTCCCTCTGGAAACAGTTGCCTGATGGCAGGATCATGTGCACCGCCTGCGCTCGCTACTGCCGCCTCAAGGACGGCCAGACAGGCTTCTGCGGCATCAGGGGGGTTCACGAGGGCAAGCTCCACCTCTACGCGTACGGGCGAGTCATAACCGGCCACGTCGACCCGATCGAGAAGAAGCCGGTAATCCACTACAGGCCGGGCAGCAAGATCTTCTCCATCGCCACGACAGGCTGCAACTGGATGTGCCAGTACTGCCAGAACTTCGACATCAGCCAGAGGAGGAGGGTCGAGGGGACCGAGGTCGAGCCCGCTGACGTCGTCCGCATGACGCAGGAGCACGGCTGCCAGGGCATCGCCTACACCTACAACGAGCCCTCGATATTCATGGAGTTCGCTCACGACATCGGGGTCCTCGCGCGCAAGGCCGGCCTGGTCAACATCTTCGTGTCGAACGGCTACAGCACCCCCGACGCTGTCGCGATGATGCCCGACTTCCTCGACTGCATCACCGTCGACTTCAAGGGGAGCGGGGAGAAGAGCTTCGTCCGCAGGTACATACGCGTCCCCGACGCCGAGCCGATCTTCCAGACACTGCTCGAGATGAAGCGCAAGACGAAAGTGCACATCGAGGTGACTGACCTGGTGGTGCCGCAGGTCGGCGACGACATCGAGGCGGCGAGGCGCCTCTCGAACTGGGTGATGGACAATCTCGGGCCCGACACGGTGATCCACTTCCTCAGGTTCCACCCGGACTACAGGATGATGGACATTCCCAGCACGCCCGTCAAGACGCTGGAGAAGCACTGCAGCGTCGCGAAGGAGGCGGGGCTGAGGTTCGTCTACATCGGGAACGTGCCGGGCCACCCGCTCGAGCACACCTATTGCCCGGAGTGCGGGACGATGGCGGTGAGGCGCATGGGATTCGACATCGTCGGCTGGTACCTTGACGAGAAGAACGGCTGCAAATCGTGCGGCTACCAGCTGCCGATCGTCGGCACGCTCGAGAAGACCGCGGGCGAGGACCGTTTCTACTCGGTTCTGCACCACGGCTAGGTGGGGAGCCTGCCCTTCTCCATCAGCGGGTTTCCGTCGATCTCCACAGTCGCTTCGGTCATGATGCCGTCGACCCTGACGTCGCATTCGACCTTCCCGCCGAATGGCGCGCTCCCGCCAAAGACGATGTGGACCGCCCCTAGCGCCTTCTGCGCTTCGACTATCTGCCCCTTCGGCCTCGCCCGGGGGTTCAGCCCGATGCCGAACTTGCCCAGGTTCCTCCCCTCCTTCCCGCCCCTGTTCATCTCCGCGACCGCGTTCTTCGCGCCGACGACGCGCGTCGCGTAACCTTTGTCCAGGCTGAGAGTGGCCGGCTGCTCGACCAGGTCGTGAAGCCTGATGTTGAACACCAGTCGCCCTTCTCCGGTCTCTTCCACCGGGGCCACGAAGACCTCCCCGGCGGGAAGCGTGGTCACCTCGCCCCTCCTCTTCGCGAAGCCGGTGTCCCTCGTGATCCACTCGCGTCTCTTGACGCTGAACGTCGCGTCGGTCCCGCCGCCCGACGTGATGCGGACCTTCCTCGCGTTCCTCAGCTTCCTCTCCATGACCCTCAGGACCCTCCCTATCTCCTCGTAGTCCGCGGTGATCCCGCCCCCGCTCATCGACTCCTCGGTCACGCCGGGGAGAGAGGCGATCCTCGCGCCCGCTTTCGTCGCCCTGATTCTTGCCATCGTGTGCGTCATCGATGTCCCCGTGGCGAGAACGATGACCTCGCACTCGAGCATGAGCTTAGCGAGCGGCTCAGGTGGCTCCTGCGCCTGCCTCACGCGCGGCGGCACTATGGTCAGGATGGGCACCGCCTCCGCGCGCCTCGCTGACTGGAAGATCGCCTCGCCCACCGCCTTCCTGTCGACGTCAGCGATGATCAGCACGTGCTCTCCTTTGCGCACCGAGAGACACTGGCCAACAATCCTGTCGGCACCCTCCTCAATGGGCATGGCGTATAGTGAATGCACTATCGACTATAATTTGATTTATCGGGCTTCTCGTGCCGCCGCAGTGGAAAATATAAATATCAATGCAACAATCAGCTACGAAAGAGGAGCAGGGGTTTGGCGTCGGCTGTTGGGGAGCTCAAGAGGTTATTGGCGGAGTTCAACTCCAGATACGGAGCCTCCATGTCTGCGATAGTCTCGCGCAGTGGCATACCGATCGCGTGGGTCACTCCTCAGGGCACTCCGATGGAGAACTTCGCAGCTCTCTCCGCGACACTCCTTGGTGCGTCCGAGGTCATCTACTCTGGGGTCAACAAGCCCCCGCCGAACAGAGTCGTCGTTGAGTCGAACGATGGCATCCTGGTGGTCGCCGGCCTCGGCCAGAAGGCCTTCGTGGTCGCGATGTTCCAAACAAATGCCCCGGAGATCTTCGAGGGCATCGAGAAGATCAGCGCGGCGATCATGGATGTCCTGAAGGGACCGGGCTGAGCGTCTCTGGCCCCTTCCCATCCCGGGATTTTTCGCAAAGCTTCATCAGCGTGCATCGGCTGATTACCGGGGAGAGGAATCGGATTCGAAGAATCTCAATGGAGGCGGGAAAGGTGTTCAGGGCATCAAGGAAGATGAAGCTCGCCGCGCTGATCCTCGGGATTCTGTCGTTCGCGATGCTGACGGGGGTGAATGCGAACAGCACCGGGAAGATCGGTCAGTCGATCACAGTGACCATCACCGTTACCGCGAATGAGTTATCATCCTTGAACAAGGTGGGGGTCTTCCTCGTCCGCGCCCTGCAGACGACCAACAGCCAGCCGAGCGTGGACGGCTGGGTAATACTGAGCGACCCCAACGGCCACCAGTTCAACTACGTGGAGAAGATTGCGGCGGGAGTCGGCTCTCCCGTCGATTTCACATGGACCCTGAAGGCGCCGACGACGACCGGCACTTACCACCTTTACGCCCGCACCCACCATGGAGGCGGCGCGGAATACTACATGGACTTCACCAGCGGCCTGACCTTCACCGTGGTCCCGGCCGTGGCAGGGAGACCCGAGATCGACCACCAGCCGCCGACGGGAGTGCGGCCCGGAACACAGATCACGATCAATGCGGTGATAGTCAACGCGACGAACGCAAACCTGACCTGGAAGAACACTTCGATGGCATCGCCGCTCACGGTCTCGATGACGAACACGTCCACGCCGTCAGGGCGAGGCTGGGTCTACACGGCGACGATTCCCGCGCAGCCCGGTCCGACCAGGATAGACTACGCCATCAACGCCACTGGTTCTGGCGGTTCGTTCGAATCGACATACACGCTCAGCGTGACCGAGCCGACCACGACCACAGGCTTCACCCAGGAAGAGCAGATCGCCTGGCTGCTCACGCTTGCCGCGGTCATGACGATTGTCGCGGGCATCATCGCTGTCTCCTACATGGTGTTCAAGCAGAGGCTCAAGAAGGGGACCTAGCCAGACTGCTGATTGCGATGAACCGGGCCACGGCGATCTACGAGTTGCTTCTGGAGCGCTTCGGTCCGCAGCACTGGTGGCCCGCCGAGACGCCATTCGAGGTGATCGTCGGAGCCGTCCTGATGCCACAGACCTCTTGGAAAAATGTCGAGGCTGCGATAGGGAATCTGAAGAAAGCTCGGATGCTAGCCCCCGCCAAGATCGCCTCCGCGCCGATCGCGAGGCTTACGTCCATCATCAGGCCGGCGGGCCTCTACAGGACGAAGCCACGGAGGCTGAGGGAGTTCTGCCGTCACATCATGAGGACGAGCGGCGGGGACGTGAACGCATTTCTCAATCGAGAGCAGTCATCGCTTCGCACTGAGTTGCTCTCGCTAGATGGCGTCGGATCGGAGACGGCGGATTCGATCCTCCTCTATGCGGCGAACAAGGAGACATTCGTCGTCGACGCCTACACGAGGCGGATTGGCAAGCGTGTCGGTCTCTTCGATTTCGACGACTACGGCGAGGTCCAGGGTTACTTCGAGGACAACGTCGCTGGGGGAGTGAGGCTCTATCAGGAATACCACGCGCTGATCGTTGAACTCGCGAAGAGTATATGCAGGCCCAAACCCCTTTGCGACCTTTGCCCGTTGAACAAGGTCTGCAACCACGCGAAGCGGTCTTCGGGAAAGCGCTGAGATCCAGAACCGCCGCACGGATTCCTGTTATCAGTTTCCGAAACACGCGGGGCTGATTATCCAGCAACCTCCGAACGGCCGATTTTTGGGATTCAACAAGCCGAGTTCTCTCCACAAAGTTTATCCATCGTTTTGACAAGTTGCGAAATTCGTCACTTGTCAAAAAGTCTCTCCAAATAGCATTATCCATTTTCACCGTATTATAGGTCGTTGGGGAAAACCCATGAACAGCTGCACAATCGGCAACAGGGTGTTGATACACCTTTCGTGTCTGTCGCGGCACCGAGAGGACTTCGTGTGCCCGCAGGAAATGACCCAAGACGGGATCGCGTCGAAGCTCGGCATCAGTCGCGCCCACGTCGCGCTCGAACTGAAGAGGCTCGAGAAGCGCAGTCAGGTCGAGTACAGGCTGGCGCATGTGGTCAGGGCGAAGTCCAGGAGGAAGGTGTACACGGTCACCAGAGCGGGCGACGAGGTCGCGAGCGAACTGAAGGACGCGGCCAGGCGCAAGACCGTCAGGCTGCTCGACGACAACGGCGGAACCATGTGCCTCGGCACCGAGGCGCTGAAGGTGCTCTGCTCTTTGGGATACAGCGAGAGCGAGGCTGTCATCAAGATACTCACGACTGAGGCGATGACGATCGAGGGCGGTCGCAGGAACGGCAGCGGGACACCGGCGAACACGGACCTAATCGGGCGGGGGCAGGAGCTAGAGAGGCTGAACAGGTGGCTTCGTTCCCCCGGCAAGGCGGTCTGCGTGCTCGCAGGCGCGGATGGCACCGGAAAGAGCTCGCTCGCCGCCTCGCTCGCCTCGTCGTTCGACGGCATCTCGGTCATGCGGCCCGTGAGGCCGATGCAGTCCGTCAGGTCGGTCCTGTCGGGAATCGCCTCGATTCTCGCGGCGAAGGGCAGGCGCAAGCTCCAAATCATGCTCGGGAGAGACGACTTCGACCCGCGCGAGGCGGTGCTGGCGCTCGCGGAGGAGATGGCGGGCGGGCTGCTCGTCCTGGACGATGCGCACAACTCCTCGGAGGTCGAGGACTTCGCCGGCCTGTTCATGTCGATGAACGACTGGCCCCTCAAGGTCCTCGTGATCAGCAGGAGGAAGCCGGGGTTCTGCCAGAGATGGGCCGACACTTTCCAGAGGCCTTACGAGGATGTCCCGGTGGCGGGGCTCGACCTCGAGTCCGCGCGGAAACTGGTCGCTCTGCACGCGAAAGCGATGGCGGACGAGGGAGTGAGCGCCGCGCACGCGGCAACCCAAGGCAGACCTCTCGATCTGATTTTGCTGGCGGAATTGGGCTGGTCGTTCGACATTGCGGAAGTCCCGACCATCGCGGCACTCGTCCGTTCGCGCATGACGGAAGAGGAGATGGACACCCTGCGAATCGCGGCGGTTGTCCGCACGTCTTTCGATCCGGCGCTGCTGGCACTCACGCCGGCCCAGAAGTCCCTGCTCAGCCGCAAGTCGCTCTTCCAGTCCGATGACGGACGATTCATGCTCCACGAGACTCTCAGGAACCTCGTTGTGGAGGGAATGGGGGTCGAGGAGAGGCGGCAATCGCACCTCAGGGCGGGGGCCCTCGAAGAGGCGCGCGGAGACTTCGTCAAGGCGGCGTCGCACTACATAGACGCAGGCCTGAGTGACAAGGCGGCGGACTTGCTGTCCGGCATGGACCCGTCCGGCGCCAAGGACTCTGCCGTCGAGCTTCTCTGCATCCTCAGGGCGATTGGCGACGACAGGAGGCTCGAGACGCTGCGCGGGAAGACGGTGGAGAGCCTCGGGCGGCTGGACGAGGCAAGGCTCTGCTACGAAAGGGCGGCGGGAGCAATGAGCGGTCTCTCCCCGGATTCCCTTCTCGCGCTCGGCGATATCGAGTCGAGGATGTCGATGCATGACGAGGCAGAGCGGCACTTCTCCATGGCGATGAACCTCGCGATGGAGGGCAAGGACGAGGTCATGCGGACGAGGGCCATGCGTGGCCTGGCGGGGATCCGCAGGTCCCTCGGCGATTTCGACGGGGCAGCCGCACACCTCACTGAGGCCCGCGGTGTCCTGGAAAGTGCGGGAGAATGGACTGAAGCGGTCAGGTGCAGGGCAGAGCTCGGCGCGGTCGAATTGGAAAGGGACAACCCCGCCGGAGCGATCGCTGAGCTCACGTCGGCGGCACAGAGTTCCGGCCAGTACGACACCTACTCGGCGAAGGTCCTGAGCGATCTCGGCATCGCCCATCAGAGACTTGGGGACGAAGAGCGCGCAGTCGCCCGGTTCCTGGAGGCCGTCAAGGTCGCGGAATCCTTCGGTCAGGCCAAGATCGTGGCGCGAGCTCTCGCGGGTGCCGCGGAGAGCAGGCTCCGCACAGGCAAGTCCATCGAGGCGGAGGAGCTGTGCGGGAGGGCCATGCGGCTAGGCGAGAGGCTCGACGATCCTGTCCTGCTGTCGATGGTGCACGCGACGCTCGGAGTCCTAAACAAGAACCTCGGTCTCTGGAAGAGGGCGGAGTCGCACATCGTGACGAGCATCGAGCTGCTCAAGCCGCTGAACTCTCCGAAGGCTCTCGCCGGGCGCTACCGGGATCTTGCCACTCTCTACGAGAAGACCGGGGACGCCAGGAAGGCGAGGCTCTGGAACTCCAGGGCGGAGAGGATGATGGAGTGGGAGGGGTCGGGGCAATCGACTGGCCAAGTGTTCGCCTGAATCCCGACATTTCGAAAAGTGTACAACGGATTCTGACGCTGGCCTGAATTGACGATTAGAAAACTGTACAAGTCTTAATATATAGCGTCCCTATTGCTCCGCCGATATAATCCTTCACGGGAGGATGGGACCGTTAATCACGGAACTTCTCGGAGGAGATGAGAAAGTGAAAGACAAGACTCTGAGCTTATTATTGGCGATTTGGATGATCAGCGTGGCTTTTGTGGGCTTGGCAGCGAACTCGAAGGCGGCAGACGTCTTCACAAACGACCAGACGAGGATACACCTCGACCCGAACAACTATCCCGGGATCGACCCGGCCTTGTATTGGTATTACCCGGGTGACACGATAACGGGTTGGCTCGAAGGGCGGCCGACCGGCGGGTTGCCGCCTCCGGCGGATGGGCTAGAGGACACACTGGACGTTGTGGCTGCGGCAGACGACCCGTTGACTATGGGCTGCGACGCATTCACTCTGACGCAGGTTCTGCTGCAGGCGGACAATGTGGTGATTGACCCGGTAACCGAAAGGGGCGTTTTCAGCTTCTCTGGGGCTAACACGCAATTCCTAAGCGACGGCTACTATTGCGCTTGGGCCGCGCCGGGCGATTACATCCAGGGCGGTTCGCCCAACCCGTACGCGGGAAGGAACATCCAGTTCCAGATACACGAGTACACCATAACGGCCTCGACTGACAGGGGCGGCTATATACCTGGAAACACGGTTAGCATCTACTACCTGGTCAGCAAGATAAAGGACGGCTCGCCCATGACTATGACCGGCTATCAGTCCAACTGGCTGGTCGTGTCCTCGGACGGCCTGACGTACGCATATGGCAACCTGCTGCAGTCCACGGGTCAGTTCAACTTCACGATAAGCAACAACGGTGGAACGAATCCAGCCGAGGTGTACCCTGCCATGATCTGGTTCAACAACACCGGCGGCGGAGCCAACAGGAGAGCGACATGGGGCCAAAATGTCAGGGTAGGCAATCTGGCGTGCAATATATTGACGCCGGCACCCCCTGCGACGTACGAGCCCGGCGCTTTGCTGGAAGTCGATGTCGCGGTTGACGCTTCGACGCCGACGAACTACGATTACCCTGGTGCAGGAGTCCTGATAAAGATCCTTGACGGTGGCACGGCAACCTCGCCTGAGATCACCGCGTACACCAAGACGTTCGTGTCCGACGGCGCGGGCAACGTGAAGTACGTATTCGTGCTCGATTCGGCCGTCTTCTTGGACGGCAAGACGTACACGGTCTCTGCGAACGCGACGAGCATACTGAAGTACGCATCTGACCTGGCGCAGTTCAACATCCGCGAGAGCCTCGTAACGATGTCGGTGAGCCTTACTCTCGACAAGGACTCATACTACAGTGACGAGACGGCGGTCTTGACGGTCGCCGCACAGCCCCCTTCCGGCCACAGCCAACCGAGCACGTATGTGTACCGGATCTCGGCCGGGACGACGGATTTCGCGAGGCAATCGACCAGCAGCCCGACATTCAACTTCCACATCCCGTCGAACTTCCAGGGGACCTTGACATTCAGGGCGGACGTCTATAATGTCGAAGGTGACTATGGCTGGGACTCTACGACAGGGGCTGTCGGATTCGGCGTGATGATCGTGAACGTGAACCCGCCTGAGTACAACGCGAACAGCGTGCTGACGGCTAACTTCGAACTGAAGAGCACCGTGATGACGGCATCGACCACCACGTTCTACTACAAGGTATCCGACGGCGCGCGCACCGTCAAGCAGGGCACCGCGGACGTAAGTAGCGGAAGCCTCTCGGGCTCTATCCAGTACACGGTCCCGAACGTTCCCGCGCAGCAGTACACATTCACTGTCTACGCGAGCGGAGGCGGACACATCGTCTCAGGACAGGCGGCTGCGAGCCTCATCCAGGACTTCATACTGACCATCAAGTTCGACAAGACCAGCTACAACGCAGGCGACACGATGGTCGTCGATTACAAGATAGCGGCCAGGGCGTCGGGCACGCCCCTGCCGAGGATATTCAGGCTCAGCTACGGGCTTATCGAGTATTCAGGAGTGTCGTTCACGACGACCAATGCCGAGGGCAAGGTCAACTACGTCGTGCCCGCCGGAGCGAACGAAGGCCAGGTCCTGTTCGAGATGCAGGAAAGCTCGACAAGCACCATGGCGATCGAGGTCGTGACGATTGGTCCGCCGACTGATGGCATCGAGCTGTTCGACGCGTTCCTGCTCGTGCTGATTGTGATCCTCTTCCTGCTCGTGCTCGCGATGAGAGGACGAGGAGCTGGCGCGGGAGCAAGGGCACCGAAGCCGAAGGAAGAGAAGGCAGCGCCGCCGCCACCGCCCGGACAGCAGGTCTCCCCGATGATCGTGAACTGCAAGGCCTGCGGAGCGCCGATAGAGATAACGACGAGCAAGAGGCCAATCGAGGTCATGTGCCCGTCGTGCGGCGAGACAGCGATGGTCCAGTAGGCGAACCCGATTCAGTAGGCCCCCACGGGGGCCTACACCTTTCCTTTTTTCTCACAGCACCTTTCCTATCTTCTCCAGCCCCTTCTCTATGTCTTGGCGGGAGGTCGCATAGGAGAACCGCAGGTGTCCCTCGCCTGAGGGCCCGAAGTCGGCGCCAGGCGTCAGCGCGACGCCCACCTCCTTCAGCAGCTTCTCCGCGAGCGCCCTGGACTCGACCTTCATCGAGTAGCGCGGGAAGAAGTAGAACGCGCCCTGGGGGATCTTGAAATCGAAGACGCCTAGGCCCTTGAGGCCCTTGGCCATCAGGTCCCGCCTCGCCCTGAACTCCTTGAACATCGCCTTGATCGGCTCCGTCGGGCCGCGAAGCGCCGCAACGGCGGCCTTCTGCACGAACGATGCACAGCAGGTGATAGTGTGCTCCTGGATCTTCGAGAACTCCGAGATGAGCGGCTTGTCAGCGACCAGCCAGCCTACCCGCCACCCGGTCATCGAGTACGTCTTCGAGAAGCCGTTCACGGTCACGGTCCTCTCGAACATCCCGTCGAATGATCCGGGCGAGTAGTGCTTTCCCTCGTAGATCAGCTTCTCGTAGATCTCGTCCGAGACGATGTAGAGGTCATGGTCCTTCGCGAGGTCTGTCAAGCCCTTTATCGTCTCTTTCGAGAAGACGTTCCCGCCAGGGTTCGAGGGGGAGTTCATGATGATCATCCTCGTCCTGTCGGTGATCGCCGCCGCGACCGACTCGGACGACAGTTCGAAGTTGGTTTCCTCCGTCGCTTTCACGAGGACGGGCTTCCCGCCGGCGAGGCGCACGATCGGCTCGTAGGAGATCCAGCAGGGGTCCGGGATGATCACCTCGTCCCCGCCCTCGATCAGAGAGTTGACCGCGATGTAGATGCAGTGCTTCGTCGGGGAGACGAGGATGTTCTCCGGCTTGGCGGCGATCCCGTTCTCCTTCGTCGTCTTCTCCGCGATCGCCTGCCTCAGCTCGGGTATGCCGGCCGAGGCTGTGTACTTCGTGAACCCCGCGTCGAGCGCCTTCTTCGCCGCCTCGACTATGTGCGCGGGCGTCGGGAAGTCCGGCTCCCCGATCGAGAAGGAGATGACCTGCTGCCCCTTCGCCCTCATCTCGGCCACGAGGCCGGCCAGGCGGACTGTCGGGGACCCTGAGACGGACTTGACGCGCGATGAAATGTGAGTCATGGTCGAGACGAGCCAGTGCACCTAAATAGGCTTAGCGGTGTGCGAAACAGGCTTTAAGCTCTGGCGCGATATCGCCGATTCTCGCGAACCCGAACCTCTCCAGCTGCACGATATCGCCGCGGCTCGCTTCGAGGAGCGTCTTCTCGCCGAGGCCTTCGACGACGGAGCCGTCGGGCATCACCACCTTCATCGGCACGCCCTCAGCGAGCCACTGTATCTTCGGGATGTCCCGGACCTCGCGAGATAGGAACTTGGACCTGGTGTCGAGCCTGATGTTGCAGAGATCCTTCAGCCTCACCTCGGTCCCCTTCAGCTTCTCGAAGTCCTCCGAGGAGACGTACATTCTCGAAGAGACTCGCAGGGTCCTGTGCCCCTTTTCGGGGAACTCGGGGTGGGACGCAAGGCGGGCCTCGCCGATGTCCGGCATTCCATCGATCTCTATCTGGACGGGCGAGGGTACGAAGAAATAGCGCTTCGCATCGGCGTCGATGAGCTTCCTGTTCTCCGAGTAGAGGTTGTCGGCGGGCACCTCGACGTCGGTGAGGCTGAGGCCTAAGCCCAGGATGAAAGACCTCACGGACTCCGGCCTGATCCCCCGCCTCCTCAGGGACTGAAGCGTCCAGGTGCGGGGGTCGTCTATGCCGGAGATCCTGCCCTCCTGGATCGCGATGCGGTACTTGCTCTTGCTCAGCTCCATTTCCTTGAAGAAAAGCATGCCGAAGTGGATGAACGCGGGGCGCCTCTTGACGCTCAGCTTCTCCCAGATGGCGGTCTCCATGTCGTCCTCGATGGTCAGGTCCTTCCCCCGGAGTACATGGGTGACGCCCAGAAGATAGTCGTCCACCGCCCAGGAGAACTCGAGGAGCGGCCAGACCCTGTACTTCTTCCCGACGCGCGGGTGCTCGCGGTCGGACACCCTGAGCAGCACCCTGTCGCGGAACGCTGGGTCGGGGTAGTCCATGCGCGTCTTGAGGCGCAGCACCGCCTCGCCCTCCTTGAAGCCGCCGCCGAGCATCTCCCGCCATTTCGCCAGGTTGTCCTCGACGGTCCGATCCCTGTGCACGCACTCCTGCTTCTTCTCCCGCAGATCGCGCAGCTTCGCGTACGGGCACTCGCAGACGTAGGCGTGGCCTTTGCCTATCAGCTTGCCAGCCCACTCGTAGAACAGGGGGAGCCTGTCCGACTTGTACAGGACGTCGTGGTACTCGACCCCGAGCCAGTCGAGGCCCTCCCTGATCTGGTCGTATGCCTCGGGGAGGATGAACTTCTCCTCCGAGCCGATGGTGTCGTCGAACATCAGGATGAGGGTGCCTTTGTACCTTTTGACGTACTCGTCGTTGAGAAGTACCATGCGCGCGTTGCCGATGTGCAGCGGCCCGGAGGGGTAGGGGGCGAGGCGCATCACGACTTTCTTGCCGACATTTTGCAGCGGCGGGAGCTCGGACGACTTCCCCGCCTTCGGCCTCTCCAAGAGTTCCGGGGCCAGCTGCTCCAGCTCTGCCCTCTGCTGCTCGGGCTTCAACCGGTTGACGTCATCCACCGCCGCCCTGATCTCCTCGGAGACCTGCTTGATGCGCGGCTTGAGGGAAGGGTCCTCGGCGAGCACCTTCCCGACCACCGCCATGGCGTCGGCCTTGCCGCCATGGAGCACCGCGTTCTGGAGGGCGTACTTCCTGATGCTGTTCTGTTCCACGAGCCACGGGAGACGCCGCGGCCTATTAAGTCGTTGCGAGGAGAGCGAGAAGTCTCATCGGACCCTTCCCCTGGCGACCTCATCTTTGCTTTCAATCATAAGCAAATGCGAGCCCTCGCCTGCCGCGGCCAGCACTTTCCCCGCGTCGTGCATTTCCCCCTCACCACAAACTTATACCCGGTGGCCCTTGCTGTCCCCGGTGCGACAATGGCGCTCCGCGAATGGCTCTCCTCCTTCAGCAGCGAAGTCGTCACGATCGATTCTCGAGTGAGCAGGGAGCTGGAGGTCACCAAACATCTTCTCATGCATCCTCACAGCCCCGTGCACTTCAAGGACCTCGACGGCTACGAGGCCGTCGGCAACCTCTGGAGCACGCGAGACAGGATCGCCGCCGCGATGAAGACAGATAAGCGCGACCTGGTGCTGCGCCTCCTCGATGCGATCCGCCATCCGAAGGATATCGAGGTCACCGACAAAGCTGGCTTCCTGAAGAACCAGAGCGAAGACTTCGACCTGAGGGAATCGCCGATTCCGAAATACTACCCGGGCGACGCGGGCCGCTACATCACGTCGGGTGTCTGGGTGGCGGAATGGGAGGGGCAGAGGAACCTCTCGTTCCACAGGACCCTCATCCTCGACGACAAGAGAGGGGTCGCGCGCGTCGTTCCCCGCCATCTCTACCACATGCACCGCAGCGCCCTCGACGCAGGGCAGGAGCTGAAGGTGGCGATCTGCATCGGGCTCGACCCGTGGAACCTGATCGCCGGCGGCACCTCGGTGGAGTACGGCAGGGATGAGATGACGATCGCAGCCGCGCTGAAAGAGAAGTGCCTCGGAGAGAAGCTCGCCGCGGTCAAGATCCGCAACGGCCTGACTGTTCCCGCCGAGGCCGAGTACGTCCTGGAGGGGCGCCTCACCGCAGAGAAGCATAAGGAGGGCCCTTTCGTCGACATCATCGGCTCTTACGACAAGGTCAGGGAGGAGCCCGTCGTGGTCATCGAGAGAGTGTACAGCCGCGAAAACCCGATGTACCATGCGCTCTTGAGCGGCGGGGACGAGCACATGATGTTCATGGGCATGCCGCGCGAGCCACTGATCCACGAGGCGGTCTCGAAGGCGGTGCCGCACGTTGCGGGGGTCAGGCTGACCGAGGGCGGCTGCTCTTGGCTGCACGGTGTCGTCTCGATTCGCAAGCAGAGCGAGGGCGACTCGAAGAACGCGATCATGGCGGCATTCGGCGCGCACACCTCGATGAAGCAAGTGATAATCGTCGACGAGGATGTCGACGTGTACAGCGACAGGGACGTTGAGTGGGCGGTGGCGACGAGGTTCCAGGCGGACAAGGGCTTCGTGATCCTGCACGGCGCGAGAGGGAGCTCTCTCGACCCGAGCGCGGGGGAAACGACGTCGAAGGTCGGCATAGATGCGACGAAACCTGTCAAGGGCGGAGAAGGCTTCGAAAGGGCGAAACTCTGACGCGCTGCCATGACAGTTGCGCGCGAGCTGCCTTTCGACAAATGAAATCACAAATCAAAAGTTATATAGGGTCTGCCTGATAGACTCTGACGGTAGCGCGATGAGACGACCTCTCTCCCTATTGCTCGTTGTCTCGATGATACTCTCCTTCCTCACATTCCTTCCGAGGAGCGCGCACGCCCCTCAGGAGCCTGAAATAAGCGCACCTCTCGGACCCCATTACATGGAGCCGAATCCTGAGGTCTACAGCACGATGCCGTTCAAGCAGAACCCGCCAATGCTCGGATCCACGGGCAGGACGCGCGCTCCGCTGACCAACGACGTCCTCGTGCTCCTCGTCGAGTTCGTCGGCAAGGCGCACTCGGCGTCGCACACCCCCGCATACGTGGACGGGTTGATGAACGGGATGTCCCACGGTAGCCTGAGAAATTACTACAGCGAAGCCTCCTATGGCGCGTATACCGTTGTGGCGACGGTCGGCGGCAACACGTGGTTCCAAAGTGTGCATAGGATGGACTATTACGGGACAGACAGCACCTCCGGGTACGACGACTACAATGGCCCCATCTACGACCTCGTCACGGAGACGGTCCATCTTGCTGACGCCTCCGTAAACTTCAGCAACTTCGACCACGACGGGGACGGGGTGGTGGATCACCTGCTGATCGTCCATGCGGGCAACGGCCAGGAGGACAGCGGGACCCTGAGCGATATCTGGTCGCACAGGTGGGCGGTGGTGAGCCCCAACCTCATCGTGGACGGTGTCCAGGTCTACGGCTACACGATGGTCTCGGAGAACTCCCCCATAGGCGTGATCGCGCACGAGTTCGGTCATGACCTCGGCCTGCCGGATCTGTACAACACCGCCACAGGCGGGCCCGGCGCCGGTGTCTGGGACCTGATGGCCACGGGATCATGGGCCGGGCCTCCCCTGAGCAGGGGCACTAACCCCGCGCATCTCAGCGCGTGGTGCAAGGCGAAGCTGGGCTGGGTCCAGGTCGTCGAGGTGACGACCGCCAGGTACGGCGTCGACATACTCCAGGCCGAGACAGACCATGTGGTGTACAAGCTCCCTGTCAAGGAATCCGGCGGCACCGAGTACTTCCTCGTGGAGAACAGGCAGAAGACCGGCTACGATTCAAACATGCCTGGCGCGGGATTGCTCATCTGGCATATAGACGAGTCCCAGCACGACAACACGAACGACGCGCACAGGATGGTCGACCTCGAGGAGGAAGACGGCGCGAGCGGGGACTCGCCGACAGACGCGGGAGACCCGTGGACGAACAACCTAGATGGGTTCACCCCAGACTCCAACCCCAACAGCAACGGTTACGGGAACGTGAGGACGGGCTGGAAGGTCTTCAATATCGGCGCATCCGGCGCAATCATGACTGCTGACATTTCCAAGATCGTCGACGACGACATGGCGGTCATCGATGTGATAAACGCGAAGAGCGTGGTGGCCGGTTCGACTCTCCGGATAGGGGTCGCGGTGGCGAACCTCGGGGGGCGGGACCAGACGGGCATCCCGGTCAACGTGACGATTTACCGCGGAGCGCACGACCAGGCCCACGTCGTCTACAGCAACACCCGCTCCTACAGCGTCGTCGCGAAGACATACATCAATCTCACTTGGTCCTACGCACCGCCATCCACAGGCCGCTTCTTCGTCGAGGTAAGCGCGGTCCTCGCCCGCGACCAATTTCCCGAGAACAACTACAAGCTGACTCACTTCAACGCGATGAGCGCGTACTTCTTCGACGACGTCGAGGCGGGGAACAAGGGGTGGACCGCATCGCTCACGGGCGAGCTCCACCAGTGGCGGATAGTGACCGTCGGTGGGTACGCGGGCGACGCGATGAGCCCCAACAGCAGCTGGCGGTTCGGCTACTTCGGCGGCCTGAACACGATCTCTTCGCACTACACCATGGAATCCAGCGACATCGCGTTCCAGGGGGGGCAGCTTTACCTCAGTTTCTTCCACCACTTCGCCCTCTCGGTGACCGGAGACACGAAGGCGAACAACACCGACTTCGCGTACGTGAACGTGTCTTTC
Organism: Methanobacteriota archaeon; assembly: GCA_017885655.1. Taxonomy (GTDB): domain Archaea; phylum Thermoplasmatota; class Thermoplasmata; order RBG-16-68-12; family JAFNFQ01; genus JAFNFQ01. Next base: position 32,144 of record JAFNFQ010000043.1, read on the forward strand.
AACGGCGGCGCCTGGTTCCAGGTGCCCGGCGGGAGGTTCAACGACACTGAGGCGGAGTGGACCTTCTTCTTCGCGAACCTGACGGCCAGCGCGTCGACCTCCGGTACGATGCGAGTGAAGTTCGAGTGCACGGCGGGCCACATGCCGGTCGAAGGCGGGTGGTGGATCGACGACATCTTCGTCTCGCCGTACCCGTTCGGCAAGGCCGTCGGCATCCTCCCCGTGGTCACTGAACAGACGGTCGAGCCGGGGAACAAAGCCTCGTTCCTGTTCAAGGTCGTCAACCTCGGCGATTCCGAGGACAAGTTCAGCTTCGTCGTGACATCGGAGGCGAGCTGGATCGTCGGGCTGAGCACGAGCGCGAACCCCCCTGAGATCCCAGAATCGGTCATCATCAAGCTCAAGCCGGACAGGGAGGCTGTCGCGACTCTCATCGTCCAGACGCCGGGGGACGCGCCGAGGGGGACGGTCGAGACCTTCTCGCTCACCGTCAGATCGAACGCGACGCACTCTTCAAAGGACTCATTCGACGCTCAGGTCACGATCAACGACCCGCTCGGCCTCGCGCGACTCAGCAAGTACTTCGTCTTGATCGTCGTGGTGTTCATCCTGCTGATCGCCATCGCCATCATGATCGACCACAGGAAGAAACGCAGGGGTATCCGATAGATTAAAGCGAGCACCCCAGCATTGACACCTTCGTGTTTGTCGAGAGCCCTCTGATATGCAAGGACGTGATCGAGGAGAGGGAGTACCAGGCGGCGATCGCGAGGTCGAGCCTGAAGAGGTCGACCCTGGTCGTGCTCCCGACGGGCATGGGCAAGACCGCGATCGCAATGCGGGTGATTGCGGAGGTTCTCAGGACCCGCGGCGGGAAGATTCTTTTCCTCGCGCCGACGAAGCCCCTTGTCGAGCAGCACACGGCCTCTCTGAGGGGGGCACTCTCGATCGACAGGATCGCGATGTTCACCGGCGAGGCGACGCCGCCGGACGAGAGAGAGCTGCTCTGGCGGGAGAACCAGATAATCTGTTCGACCCCGCAGGTCATCAAGAACGACATCAGGGCTGGCAAGTTCACTCTCGACGAGGTGTCGCTCATCGTCTTCGACGAGGCGCACAGGGCGGTCGGCGACTACGCGTACGTCGACATCGCCGCGGCGTACAAGGAGAGGCGCGGCGGGCTCGTGATGGGAACCACGGCCTCCCCTGGCAGCAGCTCGGAGAAGATACTGGAGGTGTGCGGCAACCTCGGGTTCGAGGCTGTCGAGATAAGGACAGAGTACGACCCGGACGTCGTCAAGTACGTCCAGGACATCGCAATCGAGCTGCTTCGAGTCGACGTCACCGCGGAAGGGAAGGAGGTTGCGGGCCCACTGAGGAAGGCCTTCGAGGAGTGTATCGCCGACATCAAATCCCACGGGTTCCTGAAGGAGGAGGAGATGGTCACGAGGAGGGACCTCCTCACGCTCGGCGACCAGATTCACGCGCGGCTCCAGGGGAACGAGAAGAACTTCCACCTGTACAGGGCGGCGACAGGCGTCGCCCTCGCCATGAAGATAGACCACGCGGTCGAGCTCGCGGAGACACAGGGCCTCGAATCAGTGAGGAACTACTTCGAAAGGGCGGAGAAGAACGCCGGATCGGAAGGCGCGTCGAGGGCTGACAGGCAGATGCTCAAGAACAGGTGGGTCAAGGAGGCGATGGCCAAGGCGCTCGGCACGCAGGTCGAGCACACGAAGATTGCCAGGATCCTCTGGGTGGTCAGAGACCAGCTCATGAGGAAGCAGGACTCCAGGATTATAGTCTTCACTCACTACCGCGACACATCGGAGATCATCACGAGGGAACTCTCGACGGTACCGGGGGTGAAACCCGTCAGGTTCGTCGGCCAGGCGACCAAGGGGGCGGATAAGGGCCTGAAGCAGAAGGAGCAGGTGGAGATCATTGAGAAGTTCAGCAAGGGGGAGTTCAACGTCCTCGTCGCGACCTCGGTGGCGGAGGAGGGTCTCGACATCCCCTCGACGGACCTCGTCGTCTTCTACGAGCCGGTGCCCTCGGAGATCAGGACGATCCAGAGGAGAGGACGGACCGGGCGGCGCAGGCCAGGGAGGGTCGTCGTGCTCGTCACGAAGGACACTCGCGACGAGATCTATTATTACTCCGCGAGGAGGAAGGAGAAGAGGATGCATCAGGAGCTCGAGAGGCTGAGGCGTGAGCTGAAGCAGAAGATATTCGTCGGCGAGCCCTCGGGCGAGACCTTCGTGACCGCGCGGCCGGAGAAGGTGATGGAGCACCTGCGACAGGAGGCGAGGGAGAAAGTAGAAAGCGCGGAGGTCAGGCGCGTCGACAGGAAAGGGCAGACGAAGCTGAGCGAATTCTAGCGCGCCCCTTCATCAGACCGTCTGGTTTATGAGAGGGAAGAGTATCAGGTTTCCAGGGTGGTTCGAGACGCCACGCTGTCCTGAATGTGGATATGAGCTGGGATGGGATGAGGACGAGTGCCCCAACTGCGGCGCGATTATGGGGGACTACGAGGAGTTCAGCGAGTTCAAGCAGTGACCATGGACCTCGCGGCAGGGCGAGCTTCCTTGTGCTGAGAGCGAAACCTTCTGAGCGTCGATGCCCCTGATTAAGGCGTCCTCTTCCTCATCGCCCGCCTCTGCTCGTCCGCCGCTCCCTGCGCGGCCATCCTCCAGACGAACAGCAGGACGACCAGGACTATGACCGACAGCACGATGAGCCACAGGATCTTCGAGTTGGGGTCCCCGCTCCCGAAGCCGATCGCGGCGTAGAAGAACATCGCGCCGAGTACGAAGAAAGTCCCGCTGATTATCCTCGTCACGGGTTCCTCGACCGCCGCGTGGACCAGGTAGAATATGAAGGCAAAGATGAACCCGACGAAGCCGGACCACCAGTAGGCGGATATGATGTCCATCTGGCTGAAGACGAAAATGTAGACGTAGATCAGCCCGATTATGAAGAACGCCAGGATGGCGACCGCCGCCAGGGCGGCCGTCGAAAGGGACTTGCCCATCGGCTGCTGCTGGACCGGGGGCTGGAATGTGGGCGGCGGAGGTGCGGCCAAGTTCATCACCTCATCCCGCCAGCGGCTTCCCGCAGTTGCCGCAGAACTTCAGGTTGCCCGGGTTCTCGGCCTTGCACGCCGGGCATGCAATCGTCTGGGACGTACCGCACTCACCGCAGAACTTCAGTCCCGGTGCGACGGTCTTCCCGCACTTGACGCAAGGCTTGCCCTCGACTTGCTCGGCGCCGCACTCACCGCAGAACCTCAGGCTCACGGGTATCTGCTTGCCGCATTTCACGCACGCCTTCGTCTGCTGAGCTTGCTGCGCGGGCTGGATCATCCCCGGTACCTGCGAGCCCATGGCGTAACCCATGCCCATACCCGCACCGAGGCCCATGCCGAGCCCCGCCGCGCCGCCAGGCTGCGCCGCAGCTGTCTTCATTGAATCAGCCACGGCGAACTGCTGGTAAGCCGCCACGCCGCCAGGGCCAGCGCGGCCGAGGACCCTCGCCCCGGACGCCTTGCGTATGGCCTCCTTGATCTCCTCGGGTATGGGTATGTTGAGGCCTGATAGCTGGACTATCTCGATGCCCAGGTTCCCGAAGTGGGGCTTGGCGTTCTCCAGGGTGAACTGCTCTATCTGGTTGAGGCTGATCGCGAGCTGGGTGACCTTCATCCCCTGGCCTTTCATGTTGCCTATCGTCACGTACAGCTGCTTCACCAGCTCCTCCCTGATCCTGTTCTCGACGTCGACGCTGGTCGCGAGGCCGAATGTGCCGACGAACTGGTTGATGAAGTTCTCGGCTGACGCGATCTTGTAGCGGAACTCGCCGAACGTCCTCAGCTCGATGAGGTCGAAGTCGGGGTCCTCGAAGATGAAGGGGTCCTTGCTGCCGAACTTCCCGTCGAAGATGCGCTTCTGCAGGTAATAGACCTCGGCCTGCTGCTGCACGCCGGAGAAGACCTTCACGAGCCAGCCGACTATTGGGGCGTTCTGGCTCGTCAGGGCGTACCTGTTCGGGACGTCGAGGTAGGCGAGCGCCTTCCCGTCTCGGTAGAACACGGCGATCTCGTCTTCCCTGACGACGATGTTGTCGTTCATCCTGATGTTGCGCGGCACCTTCCACATGATGTTGCCGCGCTTGTACTGGTCGTCCCAGCCGATGGTCATGGAGCCGCCGATGCCCTCCTTGTGTGCCGCCGTCTGGTCCGTCCTCTTCCCGCCGCCGAAGAGCCCTATCGTGCTGAGTGCTGCGAACGGCATTATCTCACCGCCTCCGTCCCCGTGATGATGACAAGCCTCTGCTTGAACGCGGTGTGGAGCGAGTTGAGGTTGTTCTGGACGGTGTCGATGCCCGCCGCCGCGACGTTCTTGTCCTTCGCCTTCACCGCCGCGTCCATCGGCGGCACCGCCTGCGCGATCGCGTCAAGCGCTGTGACCATGGTGTAGTCGTACTCGTAGAGCTTCTCCAGCTCGCCCTCCTCGATGCGGATGTCGGCCGAGAGGCCGGAATACCCGCCAGCGGAGTAGCGCAGCTTGCCCTCGACCTCCTGGAAGCTGAGGATGAGGTTGCCCAGCTGCTCGATGTTGTCGCGCGTGTAGTTGCGCGTCATGAACCCTCTCGTGTTCTCCACGTCCTTGCGGATGGCGGTGAGCCTGTCGGCGATCTGTATGCGCAGCAGCTTGTCCGCCGCCCTCAGGTCCTCGCGCCGGCGGTAGCCGGCGTAGCCTGGGATGTGCATCTGTATTCTTTTCAGAAGACCGCGGTCTTCCTCTACTTTGTCTCTGATATCGGGCAAGTCTTTTCCTCCCTTACGGAGCGCATTGCTCCTGTCAATTGCGAGTAGACAATAATGGTCTCGCTTAAAAGACTATTCACATGAATCGCGGCGGTGAGAAGTCAGCTGGAGGCCGTCATCGCCGGGAGAACAGCGACCCGAAACCCGTCTCCGGCGGCGGCACGTCAGCCTTGATGACCTCGCCCGCCGCGCCGTCGACGGTCATCTCGTACATCTTCTTGCGGTAGCTGTAGCGCATGAACCAGATCGGGGCGTGGACGAACTCGGCGTCCTTGACGTCGACGGCGGTCTTCGCCTCGATGACGTCGTCCACCTCTTCCTGGAGTAGCAACTGCTTCTGGTGCTCTGTCACCTCATCCTCGACCAGCCTCTTCGCCTCGTCCTCGTCCATCTCCGCGTTCAGGAACTTGGAGCCCTTGACCATCTGCGACATGTCGAACGTGGTCTTCGCAGCGAGGGGCAGCCTGTACTCGCGCGTGGGGAAGGGCGAGGAGCGCCTCCCCAGGATCTTCCAGAAGTAGTCCTTCCTCAGCTCGCCGCTCTTCTCGAACGGCTGTCCCGTCCTCGACAGGACTCCCCGCCAGGTCGTGGATGCGTCGACCTCGAAGACGTAGAAAGGCAGGTAGATGCACTCAAGGCTCTCGATTCGAGAGGACCTCGCGAGGTCGTCCGGCCTGAATGCACCGCCAGCCATCCACGAGGTAATCACCTGCCTGATGGCCTCTTCTTGGTACTGAGTCGCGACCATCGAGTGCTTCAGGAGGAACCTCTTCTCTCCCGCAATCCGCACGTCCGAGCCGCAGTACCTGCACGTGACTATGATCTCCCCGGGGCTCAGGTCCAGGGGAGCGCCGCAGTGCGAGCAGTTCAGCGACTCGACCAGGTCCACCATGATTAACGAAACGCTGATATCTGGCGGGGGATAATACGGTTCCGCATGGGCTCGTTGGGAAAGCTGAGGCGCGGCTCCGAGGCGACGGTGATACTGCTCCTCACGATGTTCTCGCTGTTCCTCCTTGGCATCGTGGCGGTGATCGACTACTTCCTCGACTTGGACTTCTTCCCGTTCGGGCTCGTCGTCCTGGTCCTCGTCTGCGTGGGCTTCATCTTCCTGCAGTGGCTGATCTCCCCTGCGATCGTGCGATGGGCGGCGCACATCAAGTACTACATCCAGAGGCAGGACAACCCGTGGCTCTACGACACGGTGAAGAACCTCGCCGCAAAGGCGCAGGTTCCGATGCCCAAGGTCGCGGTGATAGAGGACCCGACACCGAACGCGTTCGTCTTCGGGAGGACGATAAGCTCATCAGAGCTGGTCCTCCACAGCGGCCTGCTCGAGCGCCTCAACAAGCAGGAGATAGAGGGCGTCATCGCGCACGAGATAGGGCACCTGAGGCACGGCGACGTGATCACGATGACCCTCGTGTCAGCCATCCCCATCGTCGCCTACATAATCGCGAGGGGAGGCTTGGTGATGATCCGCGCGAGTAGCGGCGGCAGGAGCTCGAAGGACAAGGGCGGGGCAATCGCGGCGGCACTGGCGGTCGCCTTGATATCCTACTTCGTCTACTTCATCACGCAGCTTCTCGTGTTGCATCTCTCGAGGACGAGGGAGTACTATGCGGACGCGTATTCCGCTGCCGCGACCGGAAGCCCCCGCTACCTCAGGTCCGCCCTGGTCAAGATCGCCTACGGGCTCTCACTCACACCCGCCGAGAAGGAGCCGAGCGGCCTGCGCGCGTTCTTCATCGGGGACCCCGTCAAGGCGAGTGAGGACGCCGCACTCCTGAAGGACAAGATGGCGGAGTACGACCTCAACAGGGACGGGGAGATCGACGAGTTCGAGCTTCGAAAGGCGATGGAGCACGAGGCGAAGAGTCACTGGACCAAGGCGAACGAGCTGTTCGCCACGCATCCCCCGACGTACAAGCGCATACTGATGCTCGAGGAGTTGGAAGAGGAGTTCAACAAGGGCCGCCTCCCTGACAATATCTATCAGTACGCGTAATAACGCGAGTGATAGTCGCGGATTGGCATTCTAGCCGTGAAGCTTTAAGAGCTACCGCCCTAATCTACTAGGCATGATTGCAGTCGACGAGGTAAGAGGGCTGACAGAACGACAACGCGAGGTCCTTGAAATCGTTGTCGAGAACAAGCTCTTCAAGAACCGCGACACGCAGATCCCCGAGCTCGCGGAAATGCTGGGGATCGCTCCGGAAGCGGTCTACCGCCACCTGATCAAGGCGGAGGAGAATGAGCTGGTCAGTGTTATCATCAGTCCTTCTGAGAAGGGCACCAGGATCTACGAGAGGCTCACGCTCGAGCCGACCAAGCCGTCCAAGATGACGACCACAGAAGCTCTGAGCGAGAGCAAGAAGGCCATCCTCGAGTTCCTCGCGGCGAACCCCGACTGCACGGTCGTGGAACTGTCTGAGGAGCTTGGCCTGTCTGAGCCCGGCCTCTATAACCATTTGAGGGTCCTGGAGGTCCTGCAACTCGTCAGCAAGGAGAAGTCCAGGGCGATAAGGCGCGGTGTGCCGCCGCATATCTACAACATCACAATGCAGGGCAGGTCGATCATCAAGCAGCTGGATGACGGGTCTGTCGCGTAGGCGCGATAGGTGACGACAGCCCGAGAAAAGAGTCTTTCTCTGCTACAGGAATGTAGGAAGAATTCCAATCGAAACAGGAATATTCCTGCCGTGCCCAGGGATAATGGGTAGGGCGGCTGGAGACAAACTTCAAGCCCTTGGCGGGAGCCGTCTTCGGCTTCTTCCTCGGGTTCCTGGCGGGGCTGTTCGAGGACTTGTCCATATTCCTGCAGATAGGGGACATGTTCAACGCCATCTCCCAGTTCCCGCAGATGATAGGGAACCTGATCTCCAACCCGGGCCTCATCGTCTCGATGATCGTGGACATGGTCGGGGCGCACCTGATGAGGTGCAACATAGTCAACCCGTATCTTACCCAGGACACCTACGGCAAGGACGCCTCATGGTGGGGCCAGAGAGTGGTGAAGAAATTCTGGGGGGAGTCGGACCCTGAGGCGGACGGCATGGGCAATGCGATCGTCTTCTCGGTCGCATGCACTGTCTCTTCCGTCATAGGCTACTTGGTCCAGCAGTTCATAGTCGGCATGCTCGTTACGGGGTCACTCGACCTCTTCCTCAGATTCCCGCCGCGACCGTTCGAGGCGGGGCGGCAACAATCGGACCAACTTGTGGATACTTATCCACAACCGCCCGCTGCCGCCTCAGGGAGCGGAGGCCTTCATCTTCATCACTGCTAACCTCCTGTCCACCTCCTTCTTGATCGAAGAGTAATGGGCGGTCAGCGACTCCAACGCCCGTCTCCTCGTTCCATCGGCACCTGCGGGCCCCAGGTACCGCCATCTCCTCCTGCTGCATCCGTTCTCTCGCGTGTACGACCAGAAGTAGACATACCGCCTTCCATTGACCCTCCGGACTTCGAGCCCGCATCCGATCTCCATGTGGATACTTATCCACAAACCCGGCTTGAACGGCTTGGCGGGGGAGGGGTGAAAGTGACCTCGCCTCCTCGGGCCGGGCGGACCCGACTTGTGGATACTTGTCCACAAAACCCGTAAGTGGCCTCTTGCTCGCCACGGTGGCTTGCGGCCGCTGCGGCACACCGCAGGGCATTTGGAGTTGTGGATACTCATCCACAACACGCGCGAGTTGCGTCCCACCCGCCACGGCCGAATGTGACCATTGTGATACATCGCCTGGCATTCTCTCTTGTGGATACTTGTCCACAACTACGGCATGGACGATCGATGTCCCTCGCCTCTCAACAATAGCCCCGTCCCCTGGCCTGATTAATTACGCTTAAATAGGACTCCTCACTTAGACTCTGCACTACCCATGGAGTGAGCGTATTGGCTAGAGGTCTAGGCGCCGCAAGGAAGCTTTCCCGGGACCGGCAGAAGTATCGCTGGTCGAGCAGGTACTACAAGAGGCGGGCCCTTCACCTCAAGGAGAAGTCCGACCCGCTGGAAGGCGCGGCGCAGGCGAAAGGCATAGTCCTGGAGAAGGTCGCGATAGAGGCGAAGCAGCCCAACTCCGCGCTGAGGAAGTGCGTCAAGCTGCAGCTCATCAAGAACGGGCGGCAGATCACCGCCTTCGCCGTCGGCGACGGCGCGATCAACTTCATCGACGAGCACGACGAGGTCCTCGTGGAGGGGATCGGCGGGAGGATGGGGCGGTCCTACGGGGACATCCCCGGGGTGCGGTTCAAGGTCATCAAGGTCAACGACGTTTCCCTGGACGAGCTCGTCCGCGGCAGGAAGGAGAAGCCGGTGAGGTGAGTCAGATGGAGGGAGAAGAGAAACCGGCGGTCGAAGGAGAGGTCAAAGAGACTCCCGAGACGCCACCGCCGCCACCGCCAGCGGAGGCCGCAGAGGAGCCGACCCCGCCGCCGCCACCCGAGGGAGAAGCACCGCCACCGGAGGGCGAGCCCAAGGAAGCGAAGCCGGTCAAGGAGAAGAAGCCGAAGAAGAAGCCCCCGATGAAGATGCTGATCTTCGACAGGTGGGACATCTCCGAGGTCGTGGTCCACGACGCGGGGCTCAGCCACTACATCAACCTCACGCCGATAGTCATCCCGCACACGGGCGGCAGGTATGCGAACAAGCCCTTCGGAAAGGCGAAGACGAACATCGTCGAGCGTTTCATCAACAACATGATGCGCACCGAGGTCTACACGGGCAAGAAGTCGAAGGCCTACAAGGCGGTCCGCATGGCAATGGAATCAATAGAGAAGAAGGCGAAGGCCAACCCCATCCAGGTCATGGTCGACGCGCTTGAGAAGGCGGCGCCGCGCGAGGAGGTCACCCGCCTGAAGTACGGCGGCATTTCGGTGCCCAAGGCCGTCGACATAGCACCCTCCCGCAGGCTCGACGTCGCCCTCAGGAGCATCTGCCAGGGAGCTGTACAGTCCTCCTTCAAGAACGTGAAGCCGATCCACGAGTGCCTGGCCGACGAGATACTTGCTGCGGCGAAGGGCGACATGAGCTCCGCCGCGATCACGAGGAAGGAGGAGATGGAGCGGGTGGCGTCGTCGGCCCGTTAGAGGCCGCCGGCGGGGCTCCAAAAAGGTTTATACATTTCAGCAAGTTAGTCTGGTGATTCCCATGGGACGCAAAGAGGACAACATAAAGAAAGCGGAGACGCTGATTCACAAGAAGGAGTACATCCGCAACATCGGCACCGCCGCGCACATCGACCACGGCAAGACCACGCTGAGCGACTCCCTCATCGCAGGGGCGGGCATGATGAGCGAGGAGCTTGCGGGCCAGCAGCTCTTCATGGACTACGACGAGCAGGAGCAGGCCAGGGGGATCACAATCAATGCCGCCATCGCTTCAATGGTTCACGAGTACGAGGGCAAGCAGTACCTCGTGAACCTGATCGACACACCGGGCCACGTCGATTTCGGCGGCGACGTGACCAGGGCGATGAGGGCGATAGACGGCGTCATCATCCTCGACGACGCGGTCGAGGGCATCATGCCTCAGACGGAGACGGTCATCCGCCAGGCGATCAAGGAGCGCGTCAGGCCGATGCTCTTCATCAACAAGGTCGACCGCCTGATCAACGAGCTGAAGGTCGGGCCGGACGAGATGCAGCAGCGCTTCGTCAAGATCATCACGGAGATCAACACCAGGATCCTGAAGTTGCTCCCCGACGACCTCAAGGAGAAGTGGAAGCTGAACGTGGAGAGCGGCAACGTGCTGTTCGGCTCCGCGTTCCACAAGTGGGCCATCTCCGTGCCGTTCATGAAGAGGTCCGGCATCACGTTCAGGGACGTCTACAACCACCTGCAGAAGGGGACGCAGAAGGAGCTCAGCAAGATCGCACCCCTGCACAAGATTGTGTTGGACGCTGTGATCAAGCACCTCCCCAATCCGCTCGAGGCGCAGAAGACGAGGATACCGGTCATCTGGAAGGGTGACCTCGAATCGCCTATCGGCAAGGCGATGCTCAACGTCAAGGAGGACGCCCCCGTGGGCTTCATGATCACCAAGATCATCATCGACCCGCACGCGGGCGAGGTCGCGGCGGGCAGGCTCTTCAGCGGGAGGATCAGGAGGGGCCAGGAGCTCTGGGTCATAGGGATGCCGAACCCCCAGAGGGTGCAGACCGTCGCGATGATCGTCGGTCCGGACAGGATCCCAGTCGAGGAGATAGCGGCGGGGAACGTGGTCGCCTGCGTCGGCTTGAAGGACGCGATCGCGGGGAGCACAGTCTCCGACGACAAGAACATGCAGCCTTTCGAGAGGATAGTCCACTACTCCGAGCCGGTCGTGACGGTCGCAATCGAGGCGAAGAGCACGTCGGACCTGCCGAAGCTGGTCGACGTCCTGAGGTCGATCGCCAAGGCCGACCCGAGCATCGAGGTCGAGATCAACCAGGAGACCGGCGAGCACCTGATGTCCGGGATGGGCGAACTGCACCTGGAAATCACGGAGTACAGGATCATCAACGACCACAAGGTCCCGATCATCGCCTCCACACCGATCGTAGTCTACAGGGAGTGCGTGGCTGGAAAAGGCGGCCCCTTCGAGGGCAAGTCCCCCAACAAGCACAACAGGTTCTACATGGAGGTCGAGCCCCTCGAGCCCGCGGTGGTGAAGGCGATCCTGGAGGGCACGATACCGACGAAGCAGAGGATCAAGGACTCCAAGGCGCTGGCGAAGCAGCTGCAGGAACTCGGCATGAGCAAGGACGAGGCGAAGGACGTCGTCTGGATCCAGGACACCAACATGTTCATCGACGCGACCAAGGGGATACAGAGCCTGCACGAGACGATGGAGCTCGTCAAGGAGGCCTACATCGAGGCGATGACCAAGGGCCCCCTCGGCCAGGAGAAGTGCATGGCCGTCAAGGTCAGGATCGTAGACGCGAAGCTGCACGAGGACTCGGTGCACCGCGGCCCCGCGCAGGTCATCCCCGCGGTCAGGTCTGCGATATACGGCGCGATGTGCCAGGGCAGGCGTATCCTCCTCGAGCCGATCCAGAAGGTCTTCATGAACCTCCCGCAGGAGCTGATGGGCGCCGCGATAGGCGACGTCCAGAGCAGGCGCGGCGTGATACAGGACATCAACCAGGAGGGCGAGGTCACCGTCATCGCTTCACGCGTACCCGTCGCGCAGATGTTCGGGTTCGCGACCGCGATCAGGAGCGCGACCCAAGGCAGGGTCCTCTGGTCGACCGAGAACGCCGGTTTCGAGCCGATGCCGGGGAACCTCCAGGAAGAGGTCGTCCGCAAAATCCGCGAGCGCAAGGGCCTGAGCCCCCAGCCGTACGACGAGGCCTATTACTCCGCGTAGTCCCTCGGTGAGCGAATCCGCTCAACAAGCAAAGCATAAATAGACCAAGACGATAAGGGACGCTTACGGAGAGAAAAGCATGCCAGCTAAGCCGCACTTGAACCTAGTGTTCATCGGCCATGTGGACCACGGCAAGTCGACGACTGTAGGTAGAATCCTGTACGACACGGGCAACATCGACCCTCACGAACTGGAGAACCTGAAGAAAGAGGCCGAGCGATTGGGCAAGGCCACGTTCGAGTTCGCCTTCGTCATGGACCGTGTGAAGGAGGAGAGGGAGAGGGGCCTCACCATCGACATCGCCCACAAGCGGTTTGACACGGACAAGTACTACTTCACCATCATCGACGCGCCAGGCCACAGGGACTTCGTCAAGAACATGATCACCGGCACGAGCCAGGCTGACGCCGCGGTGCTCGTAGTCGGAGCGGCCGAAGGAGTGCAGACGCAGACGAGGGAGCACGTCTGGCTCGCGAGGACCCTGGGCGTGAACCAGCTGATCGTCGTCATCAACAAGATGGACGCGACGAAGCCGGAGTACAACGAGGCCAGGTTCAACGAGGTCAAGAACGACGTGAGCGCGCTGCTGAAGCCGATAGGCTACAAGCCCGACACGACGCTGATCATCCCGATAAGCTCGTACAAGGGCGAGAACATCACGAAGCCGAGTTCCAAGATGCCCTGGTACAAGGGATCGGCGCTGGTCCCCGCGCTCGACACGCTGCAGGTGCCCGCGAAGCCGACCGAGAAGGCCCTGAGGATCCCTGTGCAGGACGTCTACTCCATCACCGGCGTCGGGACCGTCCCCGTCGGCAGGATAGAGACGGGCATCCTCAGGCCGAACGACAAGATAATCTTCGAGCCGGCGGACAAGGTCGGCGAAGTGAAGAGCATCGAGATGCACCACGAGAACATGGCCCAGGCGGAGCCTGGAGACAACGTCGGGTTCAACGTCAGAGGAATCGACAAGAAGGACATCAGGCGCGGTGACGTCGCTGGACCGGTGGACAACCCGCCGACCGTGGCGAAGACGTTCGTGGCGCAGATCATCGTCCTCAACCACCCGAGCGTGATCACGCTGGGATACACGCCAGTCTTCCACTGCCACACCGCGCAGGTCGCGTGCACATTCGAGGAGCTGATTGCGAAGCTCGACCCGAAGACGGGCGTCGCACTGCCCGACAAGCCGGAGTTCCTGAAGACCGGCGACTCCGCGCGCGTCAGGGTGCGCCCGACGAAGCCCATGGTCATCGAGAAGCAGGCGGACTTCCCGCCGCTCGCGCGTTTCGCTATCAGGGACATGGGCCAGACCGTCGCTGCAGGCGTCTGCATCGAAGTGGAGAAGCGCTGAAGTGCACGGTCAGGTCAGTCTCGGGGCTTGGTGTGTGTAGATGCCGCAGAAGGCTAGGATCTCGCTCAGCGGCACAGACCCCCGCAAGGTCGATGATGTGTGCAGGCAGATCAAGGCGATCAGTCAGCGCACCGGCGTCGACATGAGCGGGCCCGTGCCCCTGCCGACGAAGAGGCTCGTCGTCCCTGTGAGGAAGAGCCCAGACGGCGAGGGCAGCGAGACCTGGGACAGGTGGGAGATGCGCGTGCACAAGAGGCTCATCGAGCTCGACGCGGACGAGAGGGCGCTGAGGCAGCTCATGAGGATACAGGTCCCCGACGGCGTCAACATCGAGATCGTGCTCAGGTCCTAGTCTCACATTGGCGGCGGTAACGGAGCGTTCTTTTCTCCTTCTTTCTTCTTTCTCCTCTTGAGCGCGAGCAGGAGGATGACGGTGATCGCCACGACGATGATCAGGATGGCGGGAAGGAGGACATCGAGCGACGTGAGAGCCGACGTGTCGCGCACCGTGAATGAGATGGTCGCCGACTTCGAGTTCCCTGCGCGGTCATGCGCCCAAACGATGACGGTGTGATCGCCCGGTCCGAGGTCGAGGATGGCGCTCACGCTGGCGCCGGCCGTGACCGATTGCCCGCCGTCGACGCCGTATTCGTAGAAGTCGATTCCCGACGTCGCGTCAGTTCCCTGCCAGGTGACGTTCGCTGGAGAATCGACCGAACCGCCATCGCCAGGCGTCTCGAACTGGAGTTCCGGCGGCGTCGTGTCTATCATGAGGCTCATCTGTTCCGAGGCTGAATTGCCCGCGTTGTCCCACGCGGTGAGCATGGCCGTTTGAACGCCATCATCTATCCAATCCACATTGTACGCCGTAGACGAACCCGCCAATGTCCAGCTGTTGCCGCCGATCTGCAGGCGGTATTCCTTCAAGCCGGAAAGCGCATCGAACCCTGTCCATTGGACAGTCACGTGTGACTCGTTAATCCAGACTCCCACGGCCGGCGCGGTGAAACCGATCGTTGGCGATGTTACATCCACAATGGTCGTTGCCTCCGCGCTGGAGGGCCATTGCTCCATGTTGCCAGCGTTGTCCACCGCCATCGTGACGAACTCGTAGGTGCCTTCCCCGCCGGTCGAGGCGTCGAAGTCCCAGACCCATGGCGCCGCCGACTTCTCGGAGAACAGCGTCCAAGTGCCCCCGTTCCTCCTGTACCAGAGTGCCACGGAATCCACGCCGTTCAAATCCGAGGCTGTCGCGGTGACGCTGAAGCCCATCGTGTTCTTGTACTGAGGCAGGGCGATCGCCGCCGCGATGGGCGGTGTCGTGTCGACGATGGTCGTCGCATCGGGCAGTGCGTGCTGCGATTCGACGTTGCCTGCGACGTCTGTCGCCCTGGTGTAGAAGACATAGTGACCGTCGCCATTCACTGTGGCGTCGACGGAATAGTCCCACGGCGGTGAGCTCAGAGTCGTGAGCAGTTGCATCCCCGTCGATTGGTAATCCATCCAGATCTCCATGGACGAGATTCCGTTCCGGTCTGCGGGGTGGGCTGTGATGGCGAATGAGCTCTGATTGATGTATGGCGGCAGCGGGTCCAGCATGGATGTTGGATTGATTGTGTCCACGAGGACGTTCAAGTCCGGCACCGCTGGCGGGTCTTCCCAGTTGCCCGCCACGTCCACCGCAATGCTGTAGAAGCTGTAGTTCCCGTCCCTACCCATCGCGGCGGTATACACAGTCCAATTGTATGGGGCGACCGTGACCGTGTCGAACCACAGAGGCGACCCGCCTTCGTACGAGTAATAGAGGTCAACGTACTGCACGCCGAGGTTGTCCGATGCGTCTGCAGAGAGGTTGAACAGGGACGTGTTCACGATGGATGGGAAAGGCATCATCGCAGACGCCGGCTTCTCAGTATCGATCGTCAGCGTGTCTGATGGCGGGGCGATGTCCACGTTGTTCTCGGAGTTGACCGCTCTGGCATGGAATGTGTAGGTTCCGCTCGTGAGCGGCGACGTCATGAACCTGAAGCCCTCGCTCTCGCTGTTGAAGAACCCGTCCGTGGGCTGCGCGACGTACCATGGGCTTGCATCGAACGAGAATCGCGCGCCGGTGATCTTGCTGATGGTCACATCGTTCCCCGGTCCCCAGGGGTTCCGGTTCGTGTAGGCAACGACCCTCGCGAAGCCCGCGTAGGACGGGGCGGTGTCGTTCGTGGGATCGGGCGAGTAGGGGTTCAGGAACGTCGTCGGCGGCTCGTCAAGTATGTCGAATATGCCGTCCCCGTCCGTGTCCCGCCATCCGAGCTGCCCGATCGTGCCGTCGGAGATGCACCACGAATTACCAGTATTCATTATGCAGCCGCTCCCCTCGATGTCGGCGACGTTGAGGTAGCCACTGCGCTCGGTCGCGCCGTTGTACTCGTCGGTTGCGTAGAAGATGTGCGCCATCTCGTGGGCCGCGACGTAGTTCATGTTCGCGATGCTGTAACCGTCGTTGTCGTAGGTCATGATGAAGAAAGGCCCGCCGAGATAGGCGTAGGCGCAGTAGCCTGTCGTGAACGCGCCGTCAGCGTCGTTCAGGCTGTCCACAACGAAGATTGCGAACGCCCAGTCCGCATTGTGGGAGTTCCTCAGGTAATTGGACCAGTCCGCGACCCTCGTGTATTCGTCTCCGGTGGTGTAGCCCAGGCGCGACATCGCGTCGTTGATCCACAGGTACTCGTCGAAGGGGCCGTTGTGGTTAATCGGTTCGTAGCCGGTGGGGACCGACATGTGGTACTCGAAGGTGAAGCTGAGCTTCGCACGCAGGTCCTGCTGCGTCCACCACGTCAGGCCCGCCTCGATCTGTGTCCGGACCTCGTCCTGCCTGAAGGCGTCCCAGTCCTCCGTGTTAGGATCGATCGCCCCGTTGCTCTCGAGGAGGACGACGCCGACTGCCACCTTGCCCATGAAGTACTCGCTCAGGTCCTGAGGCCCTGGCGCCGGAGGGGCGCCCGCCATCGGCGCGGGGCCGGACGCCGGGTCGCGAGGGCGGATGAGCGCGTCGTTGTACGGGAATGCTGGTCGCCGCTCCGGTCCCGCCGAAGATCGCCCCGGCAGGATGAGGACCGCTGAGAAGACCAGCACACATATGATCGACGCCGCCGCCAGCTTCATGAGATGTACTCCTTCCCGCCAAAGGTAATACGCCCCGACTTGAGATAAGCGTTTTGCCGTTTCGATGCGGATTCCCCCCCGGACCGCAGAAGCTTATCTACCCCGTTGAGATTCGTTCCCCCCGCGGGCCGGTAGATCAGCCTGGAAGATCGTCTGCTTTGCAAGCAGAAGGCCCTGGGTTCAAATCCCAGC
>JAFNFQ010000044.1 GCA_017885655.1 Methanobacteriota archaeon
GCCCAGCCCGCCCACAGCTGTCACGTTGTTGAGAGTCGCAGTTGTATGATCTTCCAATTGCACACCCGTGCCGCCGAAGGACAGCGAGCAACTGTCGATGAACACTCGCGATGCCCGCGCGTGGATGCCCATGAGCCCGCCGAAGATTGTGCAGTTCGCGAAATAGCCCGCACTCCCCGGCTCGAACGCAAATCCGCCCCAGAGATCCGAGATGTTGTAGGAGGCCACCGAGATATCATTGCCCGCTGTCCCGTTCGCCTCCAGGATCCCTTGGATGCTCACCTGCTTGTCCTTATGCACCCAGACCTGCTCGCCTGGGCGAAGGACCAAGACATCTCCGGCACACACCGTGATGTTCTCAAGGATTGCATACGTCCCTGGCAACATCCCCGGCCCAACCGCGCTCGAATTGGCCTCCAGGTCCTCCAACGACCAGCGAACGCCGGTGCATGGAGTGGTATAGGCGGCAGCGGAGGCGGGAGGAGTCCACACTACAATGGAAAGGAGAATGGACGCGACTGCATACAAGGCAAGGGTCCTCCAGAGAGTCAAGCTCACTACCCCGTGTCGTTGATTCCAGCTTCTCTATATATAGTTCCCTCAGTGTGCAAACATCTCATGGACCGCCGCGAAACAGCGGCATCCGGAAAAGCCCTAAGTATTCAGCCCGATACGGAGGGCGAGCGAAATCATGGCGGCGACGACGAAGCAAGTCAATCTGTTTGGCGGGGAAGTCGAGGACTGCGTCTTCTGCAGGATTGCACGAGGGAAACTCCAGAGTCTTCTCGTGTTCGAGGACGATGTGTCGGTGGCCTTCCTGGATAATAACCCCGTCTTCCCCGGTCACTGCCTGCTCGTCCCGAAGGCGCACCACCAGCTGATCGAACAGCTCCCCAGGGAATTCATCGACCCCCTGTTCGTGAACCTACAGTTGATCTCGAAGGCGGTCAAACTCGGGATGAAAGCTGACGGCACCTTCCTCGGAATCAACAACGGTGTGAGCCAGCACGTCCCTCACCTGCACATCCATGTGGTGCCGCGTAGGAAGGGTGATGGACTGAAGGGCTTCTTCTGGCCAAGGACGAAGTATCCCGACGAGAAGACGGCCGAGGACATCCAGCAAGCAATCAAGTCAGCGATCGACGAACTGAAGTCGCATTAGCCCCGCCATCGTTCCTCATCAGCCTTTGAGCAGCTTCCCGAGTTCGAGCCTGACCTCCCCCCTCTCGACATCCTCGTTGCTGTACGCGGTCCTGTCGAAGCCGACCAGATCGAAGCCGAGTCCAAGGTAGAACGCCATCGCCCCGACGTTGCAACTCTGCATCTCGAGCACGAGCATCCTCGAACCCGCCTCCCTCGCGACCTCCTCAGCCTTCTTCATGAGTGCGGTCCCTATGCCGCGCCTCTGGTACTCCTTGAGCACGAGGAACTCCCAGACCCTCGTCCTGTCCTTGAACGCGTTGAGGTCAATCTCGATCCAACCGACTTCCTTCCCGTCCTCGACCGCGGCGAACGCGCGCGGCTCCAGCACCATCCACTGGAAAAGCTCGGACTCGCAACTCTTCTCGACCTCGTGGGGGAGAGGGCGCAGTCTGAGTTTTGCGGTCCATCCTTTGCTGTTTTTATTGAGCTCGAGGGCGTAGTGCTGGCGGGTCTTGTAACGGTAGATCAGCTTCGGATGAGGCACGTCGCCTTTCTTCAGCTCTATGATGTTCATCGAGGACTGATTGCATGCTCCCCACATATGGTTTTTACGTCTGCGGACCGCAATCCTTACTATTCCGGGAGTAGTTTTCCTTTTGATGTCGGAGACTGCAGAGGCACGGACATTCATGGACGCCGAGCTGCAGGCCCGGAGAGCAAGGCGTGCAGTGTTTATCGGAGCGCTCATGCTCGTGGCAGGCCTTATGCTCGTGCTGACTCGCTTCATCATCTATGTGGGCGCGTGGCCCGATGAACGGCCCGTTTATCTCGCTGGAATCGGGGTCGTCCTCGTTTTCATGGGGACGATAACCTTTGTTGCTGGAGTCGTTCTATCTTATTTATCTGGGCATGAGACGAATAAGCGCATTGATGCGGAAGGGCGGTAACAGTCTGGTTCAGCGCTTCCCGCCGCCAACATTGCGGCGCCTCGACCATTCCTCGACCGCGAGAGAGACAATCGCCGCCGCTCCCACGCTGACAATCGTGACGATGGCGACAAGCGTGTAGCTGCCTGCGCCAAGTTGCGAAGAGCATTCCTCGTCGGTGGGCACCTGAACTCCGTCTGGACATGTCTTGAAAAGCCGCAAAACGAGGAACACCGCGCTGGCATTTCCTGTTCCCTCATCGCGTGAACCAACGTTGATTGTCAGCACAACCGGTGTCTGGTTTGAAGCCAGCGACCTCCCTGGAGGAGCTCTGAATCTCAGTGAGGAAGTTGCCGTGTCGTTCCATCGAGAAGGAGAGATGCCATAGGGCGTTTCGATCGGCGGATCCGTGAGAGCTGTCGCTTGCAGGGACTGCACCGGAAACCCTTCGGAATCGGTGATTGAAACCTCAAACCAGATCGTGTCCGAGGTGGGGACGATGTCGGTATCGAGGAACCTGATCGTCACTCCAAGGAACTTCGCCGCCGCGGGATAGACGGCGATGACGAAGCTCTTGCTCGATTCCGGGACCTCCTGGAATTGCGGGTATGTTGCCGTGGCGGTGATGGTGACATTGTAGATGCCGTCGACCGAAGGCGCGGTGTATGTCAGCACCAATTTCCCCAGTGATGCCGTGGCGGTGATGTCATTACCCGCGGGGCCACCGCCAGCGGAGAGATTGCCCGCCCACTCTGGGGTCACTGTCGCATGGACCAATGCGCCGTCGACCGGATTGCCATCCTGGTCTCTCACCTTGATTGTGACAGCCGCGCTCTCGCCTGCCGTCACCGCCGAGGAAGACTCGATCGAAACATACAGCCGCATTCCGGTTGGCGGCCTGATGTTGAGCAGGGACCAGAAGTTCCACACGGTCCCGTGCAGTGGCTTCCAACCGATGAAACGGCCTTGGTTGGTCGACTCGATGTTCGTCTTGAAGTAGAGAGTGTCGTATGGGAGCTTGTCCAAGACGATACCTTGTGCCCACTTGAACAGATCCGCCCGCCTCGTTGCATTCATTTCCCGTCTCGAGGAGTCGAGTACGGCGTCCATGAGCCCATCGTTGAAGCCCCCATAATTGTGTCCTGACGCCGCACGGGAGGAGTGGAGGAAATCGAAGAGGTAGTCAGGATCGTAGTCGCTGACCGTCCATCCAAAGACGTACATGTCGTATTCGTGCCACGTGATTATGTTTATGAGTCCGGTGGTCGAGGTCGATACCGTGCGCACATTCACCCCGAATCGACGCATCTCATAGGTAATCAGCGCGCAGGAATTCGCCTTAACAGGATCGTAGTCGGCTTTCGGGCACCAGAGATTGAATTCCGTGGGACCTATTCCCGGAAGTATGTAGTAGCCCGTCCCCGGATCCTTTGTGAACCAGGCAACTGCTTCGGGTGGACCGCCGTTGGCCGCCAGCCAGACTGCGTCAGCGTGCGCCAAATCCATCTCTGCGCTGGCTGCTGTCGTGTTGAAGTCGTAACCTATGAGAGAGGCGTTGTAGAATCTGACATTGTTCGGGCTCATTGGGACGAGTCCAGCGCGGCCGTATCCCTGCAAGAAGTCGTTCACGATGTGTGTCTTGTCGATCAAGTGCGCCACTGCTTTTCTGAAGTGATAACCCACGTCGAATCCATCTGCCTGCCCGTAATGCCACATCCCCACTGAAGGTCGCCTTAGGTTGTAACCGAGATACGTGAACCCAGGATCGGGTCTAGCCCAGATTCGAACGTCCCACATGAGTTGAAGGCGTGGCACGAACTCCGGAGGGGTGCCGGAGCGGCAGAAATCAATGTCCCGATTGCTTTCCATTCGTATGAAACAATAATAGCCTTCCCAAGGGACTGTGAATGTGATGCCGTCGATGAATGGCTGATTGATGTAAGTAGATAGGAATGAGTCGAGCACCGCGCCAGTCTTCGCGTCGCGTCCCACGAAGTAGAGCGGATTCTTGAGAACGCGGGTTTGTCCTATATGACTCGTTAGACATCTCAAAGATGAAGGGGCCTGTTCCAATGACATCCATGTCCTCGGGCTGCCATTCCTCTGCGCTGTCAATCGCCGGGGTGTCGGATTTCAGGTAGACGTAGGGCTTGAAAGTCGTCTCGGTCATTGGCACACCCTGTCCGAATCTGACGTCCGACTCGGGATAGATCGCGATGCCGAAATCCAGATGCAATGGGCCTACCTTGTCGCCGTAAAACGGGTCGATTCTCTCTGTATCGATCCTCCACCCGGTCTGCTCCCAGACATGGCGGGGGAAAAGCACGCAGCCCGCGAGTGTTCGATTGGCGAAGAGGACGAAAGGCTCCTGGAGCTGAAACCTGACCGCCACGCGGAGAGAGGGGTCCCCGACCTGAGGCTCGTCACCCCAGTTCTTCACCGCCGGTGTGACGAAAAGCCACCGTGTCGTCGAGTAGTTGCTCGCTGACTTTCCCGCCTTGTCCATCAGGACGAACAGGTCGCTGTTCTTTCGGGGATTCATCGCCGTCAGCTGATACGAGAAGAAGAGATCGCCGACAGTCGCCTGGATTCCGTCGTGGAAATAGACTCCGTTGAAGTCGTAGTATGCCGTGACGTTGAGGATGTCGCCGCCCTCCGGCTTCTCGAACTTGCCGTATTCACCGCCCTCGAACGTCCCGTCATCGTCCACATCGACCCCTTTCAATATGTACGGGGCGAGCGCGTCGGTCTCAGGGAGTACTTTGCCAACGGCATCATAGACCAGGTCGAGCACGTCTTTTGTCGGGATATCCTGGGCAATGGCGGGGAGCGGATTCCGAGTCCTCATGCTGCCCAGCTCGCCCACGACCAGGATCACCGGTTCGCCCTTCGTCTGATCGCCTGAGCTTCTGACCGCAAGACCACTGAGAACAACGAGCAATGATATTGCCAGTGCCGAGCCTAATGCACATTTCGTGGGGTTCCCCTCCATTCAAGTCCCTCCGGTGAAGAAATCGCAACAGACCTTTGACTCGCGAATCCTGTCGCACATCCACCGGCACCTGAATCTAATTCCCCCTTTCGATATAAAAGCAGATTTGTGCGGTTGCTTGTGAGATACAAGACCGTTGCGACATTCCAGTAGTTTAAGTCTGAGCGCCGTATGGCGGGGCGCGTGCGTCATGAATCCGCGGCGCTGCACGGCTCCCTTCTTATCGCCATAGTCTTCTGGGGCCTGGCCTTCACCGCCATAAAGCTCGCCCTCGCGCACATGTCGTGGATCACCCTGACTTTCCTCCGCCTTGCGATTGCCTCGGGACTTTACGTGGTCTACCTGGCCGCGATGAAACCTAAGACGCGAATAGAAAGGCGAGACTTCCCGAAGATTGCCCTGATAGGCTTCGTCGCATTCACCGCGTACCACCTCTTCCTGAACCTCGGGGAGATGGATCCGAACACCACAGCAGGCACCAGCGCTCTGGTGATCGCATCCGCTCCCGCGTTCTTGACCGTCCTGGCGGTGCTGATGCTCAAGGAGAAAGTGACTTCCGTCCGCGCGATCGGCATCGCCTTTGCCTTCGTCGGTCTGGCGGTGATGCTGTTGCTGAGCTCGCCCGGGAGCGAATATCGAGTCACGTTCACCGTCGGTGCCGCCTTGGTCATCCCCGCCGCTTTCTTTGCGGCGCTCTACTCCGCCCTCGCGAAGCCGCTGCTTTCAAAGTACCAACCGTTCCAGCTCACCGCCTATGCCATGTTCTTCGGGACGATATTCACGCTGCCTTTCGTGGCGGTGAATGGCGGGCAAACCATGAGCGATCTGGGCACGATGGGGATTGGCGGTGCGCTGCCCGTGCTCTTCCTCGGGTTACTTCCTACATTCCTTTCCTATGGGCTCTGGTTCCGTGCATTGCAGAAGATGGAGGCCTCCGCCGCAGGTGCATACGTCTACCTGAGCACCCTCTTGGCGGTGATTGCGGGGATAATCATCCTCGGTGAAACCGTCACCGTCCCCGCCATAATCGGCGGGGCGATGGTCATCGGCGGGGTCTATGTGGCCCAGCGCCGCTCAAGATAGCCCGGTGAGCCTCTCGCTCACTTCCCACAATCGCTTGGCCAGTCCCTCATCGTGCGAGGAATTCGAGGACTGTACTTCCCTGCAATTGCTGAAGTACTTGCCGGTGACGCCCTCCACCTCTGGAGATGAAGCGAGATAGACCGCCGTCCGCGCACCCTCCTCCTGCGACTTGCCCATGTGCCTGAAGAAGAAGCCGGAGGGACCGCGGATGTGACGCCCTAAATCGGTCTTCGTCATGCCAGGTGTGAAGCAGTTGGCGGTCACGCCAGTGCCCTTGAGTCTCTGGGCCAATTCGTAGGTGAAAAGCACGTTCGCCAGCTTCGATCGCCCATAGGCCCCGAAGAGGCTGTAGCCTCGCTCTGCTTGGAGATTGTCGAAATCGATCTTGCCCCTGTTGTGTATGCCGGAAGATGTGTTGACGATCCTCGCGGGCGCGCTGAGCTTGATGACATCGAGAAGAAGGTTCGTGAGCAGGAACGGTGCGAGGTGATTGACGGCGAACTGCATCTCGAATCCGTCAGTGCTGACCTCGCGTTTGGCGGGGATTGTGCCCGCATTGTTCATGAGGACATGGAGCTCTTGATGCCTTGACGTGAAATCGGAAGCGAGTCCCCTGACAGCTTCTAGGGTTGAAAAGTCGACCGCCATGAGTTCGAGGGAGGCGTTTGGAAACTGAGTCAAGATCTCTCTCTTAGCGCCTTCCCCGCGCTCGCTGCTCTTGCCGACCATGACCACTGTCGCCCCCATCCGCGCCAGCGCCTTCGCCGTCTCTTTTCCGATCCCTGAGCTGGCTCCGGTGATCATGCAGACCTTGCCGCGCATCAGGGCACCTTCAGAGGCCATCATTTCTCACACTGGAACCACGGCACTGCGTCTCCTAGAACTTTGCTGATTGCTCAGACCGCTTCCATGGTGGATGGCGGCTTCGGAGTGACGTTGTAGGTCACGCTGACCACGCCCGGCACCTCTCTCGTCGTCCTGTCGGCTATCCTCTGCAATGCCGAGAACGGGAGGTTAGATGGCGTGGCGGTCCTCGCGTCCAGGCTGTCCCAGCACCTGATCTCTATCTGCTGGCCGAAGTCCCTCTTCCCGTTCCTCATCCCTGTGACCTTGTCCTTGTGCAGGATCGCCATGTACTGGAATGCGCCGGACTTCGCGAGCTCCTCTTCGACTATGACGGTGGCGGCCCTAACTACCGCAATCCGTTCTGGCGTCACCTCTCCGATGACCCTTCCCGCCAGGGCTGGTCCCAGGAACGGCATCCTGTTATAGATTTCCTCGGGGAGCCCGAGCGCTTTGCTGACCTTCCTGACCCCGTCCTTCCTCAGCTGTATCAGTGGCTCGAGGACCTGGTACCCAAACTCCTTCTCGGTGTCGATGCCGATCTGGGTGAGGATGTTGTGCTGCCTCTTGATCCCCGCAACTGTCTCGTCGACGTCTGTGAGGATCGTCCCGTGCATCAGGTACTTCGCACCGGTATCCCTCACGATCTTTCCGAACACGTCGCGGTAGAACGTCCTCGTAATCGCCTCTCTCTTCTGCTCCGGGTCCTCGATTCCCTTGAGAGCGTTGAAGAACTGCTGTTTGGAATCGACCAGCTCGACCTTGACACCGAGCCTCTTGAAGACGTTCACGACGCGCTGAGGCTCGCCTTCCCTCATCAGTCCGTGGTCCACGAAGACCGTCCTGAGGCGGTCGCCCAATGCCTCGTGACCCAGCATGGTGACGGTGGACGAATCGACGCCACCGGAAAGGGCGTTGATCGCCAGCCCCTTGCCAACTGTCTTCTTGATCTCCTCGACCTTCTCGGCGATGAACTTCTTCGAATCCAGCTCGCTTGCTTTGATTTCTTTGATCAACTCGCCACCCCGCCACGGGGATGTGATGATTGCGTATAAAGACATGATTCCCGACTTTCCGTTGCTCCGGCAAGGCCAACACCGAGCATCCATCTTCGGCAACAGAGAGAGAAGACAGCGCCACTAGGCCAAACAATGCGCCAAGATGATGCGAGGAACGGCGGAGCCGCACTCACCAGGCCCCTGCCAGACGAGCCTGGCCAGCGAATCTATTTAACCCATCCAGACGTATATCTTTCAAGGACATCCAGACGTTCTGAGGAAGGGCGTAAAGGGGCGGGGAGGACTAGTCTACGATCGGGGTCATGACCATGCGAGCTGGGTTGTTGAAGCTATCGACTGCCATGCTCCTCATCTCTTCACTCTCTCTAGCGGCGATCCAAGTCTGGACGGCACCGACCTTCACTGAGGCCGGAAAACCCGGTTTGGAGGGGGCCGCAGGATGGCACTACTACACCGTCGACACGATCGGCCAGGTTGGCCCGTTTAACTCGCTCGCGGTCGACAAGTATGGAATACCGCACATCAGCTATTTCGACGCCACGAACTCGGATCTGAAATACGCCACTTGGACCGGCAGTAACTGGAGAGTTGAGACTGTTGACTCGGATGGATACGTAGGAACCGACACCTCCATCGCCGTCGACAGCCAGGGCCACCCTCACATCAGCTACAGGGCGATCAACTCTAGCACGAACTGGAACGACCTGAAGTACGCGAGCTGGACAGGCAGCGCCTGGAGGATCGAGACGCTCGAGACCGCCTACAGCACAGCGTTCTACACTTCCTTGGCCATCGACAAAGATGACCACCCTCACATCAGCTTCTATGAAGGATGGTCCGGTTACAGGATCCGCTGCGCGACTTTCAATGGGAGCGGCTGGAGCATCGACACTGTTGACTACGTGAGCGGCACAATCACGCGCACCTCGCTCGCACTGGACAGCCTCGGTCACCCGCACGTCGCGTACTATGACGGAGTGCCGGACTACACGTTGAAACACTCGTGGTGGGACGGCACCGAGTGGAGGAACGAGACTCTCAGCGGCACCAGGTACGTCTGCGGGTATGCCTCCCTCGCCCTTGACGCGTCTGATACCACGCACATGGCTTATCAGAACCTGATGAATAACAACATCAGGTACGCGAGCCATGTGAGCGGCGGCTGGAACACGACAACTGTCGACTCAGCAGGCGACGCATGCACGTTCGCCGCGCTTGCCCTCGATGGAGCAGGACGGGCGCACGTGGCATATTCGGAGACGGTCCATCACAGCCTCAGATACGCCGAGGAAACGCCCGGCGGTTGGAACCCGGAGACGGTGAACGACACGGGCTATGTCAGCTCGCATCTATCGATCGCTCTGAATGCAAACGGCACGCCTCGCATCAGCTACTATGACGAGTCGGGTCAGGACCTCTTGTACGCCGCGAAAGACGAACTCGGCCCGGGACAGGTGCCGATGCTCTCCTTTTCCCCGCCATCGCTCGACTTCGGGGATCTTCAGCAGGGTGCCACCGGCACGATGATCTTCAATGTCTGGAATTCTGGAGGGGGCACGCTCAACTATAGCCTCTATGAGAATGTCTCGTGGATAATCGCGGTGATTCCAGCAAGCGGGTCAAGCACGGGGAATGTCGATGCCGTGAACGTATCGATAGACACGACCGGGGTCCCTGTCGGCCTTCATTCAGGTTCGGTGGAAATCACCTCGAATGGAGGGAACGGGACTGTCGTGGTCACCGTGAATGTGACCGCACCGCCCCGCAAAGTCACCCTGCGGATCGAGCCGCGGACGCTCAACCTGAAATCCAAGGGCAATTGGATAACCGCTCACCTCACGGTTGAGAAGGGGAGCGCGCGAGACATCAATGTCTCGACCCTCCTGTTGAACGGAGTTGTCCCGCCAGCGTGGTGGAAGGTCATCGGCAACGACACGCTCCTCGTCAAGTTCGACCGCGCCGCCGTGCAGGGGATCCTGGCGGTGTCTGATTCGGTGGACATCGAAGTCGCGGGATACTTCTACGATGGCGGGAGTTTCGAGGCGCACGATGTGATCAGGGTCATCAATCCCTGAGCCGACGTCCCCTTTCCCGGGAAAAGACTTTAACCGCAATCGCGAATCCGTTGCCCCTCTGGGTGATTCGACTGGCTTTGAGGCTTGTCCGACTTGACGAGGGCTTGGAGGAGAAGTTCTGGAATCATGTCAATCAGGATCCGCTCAACCATTACTTCTTCATCCTCGACTGGCGGTTCCAGAGGGCCGACACCAAGATCACTCTGGCCTTGGACAAGGAGAGAATCGAGGGCCTGATGCTTGTTTTCAAGGACACTATCGTCCAGCTCAGAGGGAGCCGCGAAGCCGTCCGATCTCTCGTGAAAGGACTAGAACTCCAAAAGATCGAATTGACAGCTCCCGCCAACTGCGGGGACATCATCTCCGAGTACTACGCTGCACCTGCGACATACGAGATTATGATGATGCATCTGGACAAAGGGCGCGAGACGCCGCAAATAACCCATCAGCCCGAGAGACTCACACAAGATGATTCGGAGGATATCGCACGCGTCGTGCGGGAGGCGAACTATGGGTGGTGGGACGATACGACGGCGGAGCGCGTCAGGAACTCGATCAAGGATAACTTCTGGGTCGGGATAAGGCGGGAGGGCAGGGTGGTCGCCATGGGGAGCGCGCGCTTTGTCGACATCGGCTGCAACATCGGGATTGTCGCGACTGACCAGGCATACAGGAACCAAGGCTTCGCCACATCCATCGTTTCACACCTGGTGAAGGAGATATTTACAAGGCATTCGAAGGCACTGATACATGTCCTCACGAACAACTCCCCTGCAGTCCACGTCTATTCAAGAGTAGGTTTCAGACCCTACGCATCCTTCTTCATGATCAGAAAAGGAGAGAGGGTTTCCGGGAACCAGAGCTAAACATTTAACTAAGTGCTCCGTGGTTGCCTCGCATCTGCCACCGTAGCTCAGCCGGTTAGAGCGAGAGTTTCGTAAACTCTAGGCCAGGGGTTCGAATCCCTTCGGTGGCTCTTCTTCCAATCGTGAAGGATTCTCCGCTCGAAGTTGGTCTGATTTGAGGATATCATATCTGATAGCATCGTCCTTGCTTTCTCGCAGCAATTAAGTATCCATGATGCGATGTAGTGCCGTAAGGAGAGGGGACTCTGAGCGCATTCCTCGGCAAGCCTTTGGCATTCCTTGTGTCCCTGTGTTTGACTGTGACCGCGGCCGCGGCGATTGTGAACTTCACGACGCCTGATTCTGGATCTGGCGGCTCGACGATGTCCACCCCGGATCCGCCCAAGACGACCGGTTTCGACAGTCCGGTGACCCCGGTCGTGGGCCCGCGGCCTCTGCTCGTCGTGCTGCTGCAGTTCAGCGACCTCCCGGCTGACGTGCCGGCGTCGTTCATCCAGACGCAGGTGCATGGCCCGCGCCCGAGCCTGAACGACTACTACCTGGAGACATCCTACGGGATGTTCAGCTTCAGCAGCCTCGGCAACTTCGCGTGGGTCACCGCATGGGACGACCCCGCCACGCCTGACGACGAGTCCACCAGGTCGTACTGGAGCAACCATTCCGACCCCGTGTGGGGGGGCGGCTCGTTCCACTCATGGGGCCTCATCAGCCTCGACAAGGCAGGCTACGACTTCGCACCGCTCGATATCGACAACGACGGCACGATAGACTTGGGAAGCGAGGTCGCCTACTTCCTTGTCGACTCGCAGTGGTCCGGCGCGAGGGGGGGAGCGACCAGAGGACAACCGCCGATCACGCTCGATGGCAAGGCGGTCACAGGAGCGAACGCCGGGATCTCCGAGGACTCCCCGTGGATAACTCTCTTCGCGCACGAACTGGGACACCAGACCCTTGGCCTCCCTGACTACTACGGCATCACGCCCCAGAACATCGGCGTCTTCACCCTCATGGGGTACAGCGGGACTGGCGGATGGGCGGGACCGATAGGTCCGCAGCAGCTCGACCCCTATTCGAAGATGAAGCTCGGATGGCTCACGCCGACCGTCGTGACGAGCGACGGATTCTACGACATACCCAACTCGGAGATGAACCCGGTCGCGTACATACTCCACGAACCCGCCCGTGGCACTGACGAGTACTTCCTGGTGGAGAACAAGTGGCGGGGGACCTCATACGACAACAGCGAGGCGCTGATTCCACCTTTGACTTCTCCGATGCCTCCCGCCCATGAAGGCGTCGGCATCCCGGACGAGGGGCTGCTGGTCTGGCACGTCGACGAGACGCGCGCCTGGGATGGGATGACGACCGGCGGCTATTCCAAGGTCGCCCTCGAACGCCGCGGGGGCGGTGATGACACGGCCGCATGGAACGGCGACGACCCCGGATACTACGACCTCAACGATCGCTCCGCTCCCGTGAACTCCAATTGGAACGGCGGCGCTTTCAGCAAGACCGGAATCTGGTGCGTGTCTCCCGTTGGCGAGACCATGAGGGCCTGGCTGGACGTGCCGGGACCTGGGATACTCATCTGCTCGGGGCCCCTGTCGGTCTCTGCCGTGCCCGGCGCCGCGACGACGATAACGGTCCCGTTGCGGAATACCGGAGACGTCGCCGACACGTTTTCAATCTCAGTGACCGCGCCGCCGGACGTGAGCGCGGCCCTCCCGTCCCCGGTGACCATCGCCCCCGGGGCATCCACCTCAGTCGACGTCCAGCTGACGCCTGTAAGGGCATGCACGACGGCACCTGGCCCAAGAACCGTCACCATCATCGCGAGAAGCACGACCAATCCCGCGGTGTCGAGTTCGACGACCGCAACATTAAACGTCCTCTCTTTCAGTGAACCTTCCGCAGCCATGCCGGTGAGCGTGGCGGCAGTGGACCCGGGAATGACCGCGACCTACAACGTCGACATAACGAACGCGGGCAACGACCTGGACACATTCTCGTTGACATTCGCGGGCCTCGACTTCGGCACGGCATATCGTGCTGACCCGACCGCGATACCAACATCATGGGTTTCGTTCAGCCCGACCGATCCCTCTGCTCCCGCCTGCGGCATGACCTCATCGGTTCTGACAATCGTCGTCCCGCCCGATTGGGTGGGGATGGAAGATGCGATTTACGACTTCACCGCCACGGTTTCAGGTTCCTTCACATCAGACACAGACACTGTCTCCGGAAAGCTGATCGTCCACGCCACGCCTGAGAGCATGATGTCCTACGTGAGGGTCGAGATAGTGAACCTCATCGCAGACGTGCTCGCCCTGGCGCCATCTGACGTCAGGGACGGCCTCTACAGCAAGGCGGACTCCACGTTGAGTAAATTCGACCAGGCTGTAGACAGGTACCTGATGGGCGACGACCCTCCCGCCAGCAACCTGTTCGCGACGTGTCAAAATAAACTCACCGCGTTCCTGCATCTGCTCAACGCGCAGAGAGGGAAGGCGCTGACTATCGCCCAAGCCGACGATTTGGCGTCGAAGGCGCAGCAGATAATCGACGACATCGATGCAATACTCGCGGAAATCTAAGGAGGCGACAGTCGAGACTCGATGGTGGCCTTGTCATTGGGCTTGCGCAGGTCTACCTCTGGATCCTCTGGGCGGGTGGCAGGAAAGGGCAGCTTGTGGAGCACCGAGTAGATCAGAGCGGACAGGAGGAAAGCGGGCACGCTCGCACCCAAAGAGATGCCCGGCCCGACATAGGAAGGCAATATCAATCTGACCAGGCTCGGCGAGAGCCAGTAGTACAGAGCGATGCCCGGTATCCAGGCGGCTATCGCCCGCCATTTCACTTTCGATGTCTGACCGTAGAACTCGCCGATGTCGTACCTGCCCCTGCGGACCAGCCAGAAGTCTGCGAGGACGATGCCCAGCAAGGGCACGAACACCGCGCCTATGAGCAGCAGGAAATTCTCGAATCCACCGCCAATCGGCTCTTTTACACTCGAAAGGTAGAACGCCGCCCCGACCGAGACGGCGGTTGCCAAGACAATCACCAGGAGCTGCTTTGTCTTCTTGCTGATGTTCTGGACGCTCAGAGCAGCGGAATAGACATCTGCGAAGGCATTGTCCGACTCGTCGACCAATATGAGGAGCAGAACACCGCCGCCCAACCCGAGGACGGTGATGGCGGCAATCAGATTGCCTGAGAGTGTCGCGATGACCATTGCGGCACCGAGGAAATAGAAAGTGAAGTTGGCTAAGGTGTAGCCAGTAATCGTGCCCAAGGCTGCATCCTTCCTGCTCCTGGCGAACCTGTTATAGTCCGAAATCAGGGGCCACCAGGAGATCGGCATGGCGATGACGAGGTCAATCGCGAGCAGCATGGAGCCGGAGCAGCCCGAACCGCAGGGGACCACGGCCCCGAATGCGTCGAGAGTGTATCTGGCGTTCCAGTCAACGGGGTGCTGGAACGCCTGGAAACCTATGATCACCGTCGATATGAGAACGAGCCAAATCGCCACCTTCTCGAGCCATGTCCTTATGACCACAAGCGGCCCGCCAACGGCGAGCAATATGACGACGAGCGAGAAGACAACGATCCAAAATAAGATGGTCTGCGGACCGAGGAAGTCACCGGTAAGCGCCGTGGCGGCAAGCCCCATGATGTATAGCTCGAAAGACGTCCAGCCGACAAGCTGGACCACATTCAGCACTGAAGGAATCCAGGAACCCTTCATACCCAAGATGGGGCGGAGGCTCACCATTGTTGGCACTCCGAACTTCGACCCGAAGACCCCCGCCCCTGCGAGCATCACCGCGCCGATTACCGATCCGATCAACGAGGCCCCAACAACCTCCCATAGCGTGAGGTTGAAAAACAACACCAGGATGGTGCCAGCCGCGAACACAAGCAGCCCCACAGCAAGGCTTGTCCAGAAAACAAAGAGATCGAAGGTGCGGAGAATCCTTACCTTCTCAGGGGTCGGATCCACCCCCCACTCCGGAGGCCGGCGAATACCGAGATTGCCCATACCCCACCTTCGACCAATTAGCGTGATTCCTCTCCCAAGATTAAGACTTTGTTGTAAAACACAGTGTTAAGTACCCAGTTCAGCGTTCCGGTCGCGGGGATAGCATGAGGCTACCGGAGGAGACGGTTGTGGATTCGTTCCTCCCGACCTTCCGATGCATGCTCGCGAGGGAGCTGGCGTCGAGAGGATTGCGGGAGAGCAGGATAGCGGCCATGATGGGTCTGAGCCAGGCGGCGATCAGCAAGTACCGCCGTGGAACGACGAGGACGGAGAAAGCCTTCATGGAAGACGATGCGACGCTGAAGATTGTCAAGAAAGTTGCGGATGGCCTGCATCACGGGAAGATGTCAGAGCTACAGGTGCTCGCAATCGTCATGCAATTGATCAGGGGCCAGGAGACGAGGGGTCTCATGTGCCGACTGCACGAAAGGGAGTTCCCGATGATCGCCGGCACGGGGTGCAACATCTGCATCGCGCCGCGCGGTGGCGACGTGCTCGAGGAGGAGAACGTCCTCTCGAACCTTCGCTCCGCCCTGAGGCTGCTGGAGTCCACGAAGGGGCTCCCCTCCATCATTCCGAACGTCGGCATGAACATAGCAATGGCCAAGAAGAACGCGAAGGACCTGAAGGATGTCGCCGCAGTACCTGGAAGAATATACGAAGTGAGGGGCGGCGTGAAGGTCCCCGCGGCACCCGAGTTTGAGGCGTCGACTCACGTGGCGGGGCTGATCCTGGTCGCAAGGAGGTCGAATCCGAAGATCTTCGCAGGCATCAACATCAAGTTCTCCGAGGAAATCATCGCCGCGTGCACGGCATTGAGATGGAAGCCGCTGGAAGTGCGGGGGGAGTATCAAGGGAGGGAGGCGGAAATCGATGGCAAGATGTCCAAAGGGAAGTCCCACGCGCAGGTCGTGTACCACAGAGGAGCCTTCGGCATCGAACCGATGGTCTACATAATGGGCGAGACGGCTATCGATGTCGTCGAAAAGGTGAGGACGCTTCTCTCCCAGCTAGCGGCCTAGGACTTGTGCTGCCCGCCGCCGAACTTCTTCTTCGATCGCTTCAGGGCCTCGACCAGGGGCAATTCCTTCCCCGCCAGCATCGTCAGGAGCGCGCCGCCGCCGGTGCTCACGTGGTCTATCCTGTCGCCTATGCCGAACTGGTCCACCGCCGCAATAGTGTGCCCGCCGCCAACGACGCTGAACGCCTCTGACTCGGCCACCGCATTGAACAGCTCGCGAGTGCCGAGGGCGAACTCTTCCTCCTCGAAGATGCCGGCCGGGCCGTTCACTATGACGTTCTTGGCCGCCGCAATCTCCTGCCTGTATGCGACTATCGTGTCGAGGCCGATGTCCGATATGAGGTGCGGTGAGGGGAGCTCAGTCACCTGGATGTTCTTCCGCGAGCCGTCAGCGTTGACCGCCACATCGGTCGGCACGAGAATCCGGCTCTTGTAGGCAAGCAGGAGCTCTTTGCATTGCTCCACGTAGTCGTCGTAATCCTCGATCTCCTTCCTCAGGAGCTCGACGCTGGGCTTGCCCAGCTCGATGCCCTTTGCCGCGAGGAACATGTTCGCGACGCCGCCCGTCGTGAGGACCTTGTCGACGACGTTCCCGGCGAGCATGTTCTTGGCCACCGCAATCGAGTCGTCGGCCTTTATCCCACCGAGCATCGCGATTTTCGGCCTCTCGGCGCTCGTCAGCGCCCGGCCAACCATCACTAGCTCCTTCTCCATCACCCTGCCGGCCATCACCGGCATGACGTCGGCGAAGCCCACGAGAGACGGCTGGGCCCTGTGTGCGGCGGCGAAGGCGTCGAGGACGAAGTACTTCGCGACGGAGGACAGCCGCTTGACCATATGCGACTTCGCCATCTTCTCTATCTTCGCGTCGGCCAGCGCGTCCTCCTCTGCGTAGAACCTCGTGTTCTCCAGAAGAATGATCTCGCCCTCGGCGAGGCCCCTTATGGCCTCCAAGGCGGTGTTGTTGAAGAGCCCGTCGATGTACCTGACCTGCTTGCCGAGCAACTGGGACAGCCTTATGGCGTGCTGCTCCATGGTCGTGAAGTCGTCCTTCCCCGGCCTCGACTGGTGCGCGAGGATTGCGACCCTTGACCTGTGCAGGTCGCGGATGGTCACCATGTGCTCCCGCAGCCTCGCGTCGTTCAGCAGCTCCCCCGTCGCGGGGTTGACTGGAGAATTGATGTCGACTCGGAGCAGGACCGTCTTACCTGCTAGGTCGAAATCGTCCAGCGTGAAGAAGTCCTTGGTCATGGGCGGATTTGGCAAAAGGATGAATGCTAATATTGTTTGCGGTCGGCCCGCACCGCTTCGGGACGAAGCATTTATGACATGCGTGCGATTCTCGCGCAAGGTCCGGGAAAGACCCCGTCGGCATTGTTTTTCCTTTTCCAGCCACGGAATCCAGGAAAAGGGCCAGAGCACATGGTGCCAAGGCGGATGCTGGGGCGGCGACCGGGAGAATTAGGACGCCCCGCCATCCGGAATTTAGAGAGGCGGTCGATGAGCGAGAATTACCTGACGGAGGAGAACTCGGTGGAGAAGGCGAGGGAATGGCTCAGCGTTTCCTCCCGCCATGAAAGCCGACGAAAGCGGTTCGAGTTCAATGTCAATTCGGCCGCGCTGCTCGTGCTGGACATGCAGAACTACTTCATGGACCCGGAGTCTCATGCCCATGTCCCATCGGGTCGCGCCATCCTCCCGAACATCAGGAGTCTGGTCGGCTTCTTCCGGGGCGCGGGTCGCCCGGTGATTTTCACCCGCCACAGTCTCAAACCGGGCGAGGATCCCGGGATCATGGGGCGGTGGTGGCGCGACAATGTGCGCGAGGACACTCCAGAGTCTGCCATTATCGAATCGCTTGATGTCAAGGATTCCGACGCCGTCATCCGCAAGACAAGGTACAGCGCATTCGTCGGGACTGACCTGGAGAGAATGCTGAAGTCGAAATGCGTGGAGAGCCTTGTCATCGCCGGACTGACGACGCATCTCTGCTGCGATAGTACAGCGCGAGATGCTTTCATGAAGGACTTCGCCGTCTTTTTCGTTGTCGACGCGACAGCGACATGGACCGAGGATCTCCACGTGTCCAGCCTGAAGGCCTTGTCCGATGGATTCGTGATCCCGGTCGCGACGAAAGACATGCTGGATGGACCGAGGGATTGAATGGACCGCAAAGTGCACAGGGTCGCAATAATCGGTGCGGGACCGGCTGGCATCGCTGCCGCCATCTATCTGAAGAGGGCGGGAATCAATCCGCTCCTCCTCGAACGGAAGAAGGTCGGCGGGCTGCTGGCCAATGCGAACTTGGTTGAGAATTACCCCGGCTTCCCGGACGGGATCTGCGGCGGGGAACTGACCGCTCTGTTTGACGCCCAACTGAGGAAGTGGAAAATCCATGTCACCAAAGCGGACGTCCAGCGAGTCTCCCGGGAAAGAGGTCTCTTCCAAATATCCGCCGGAGGCAGCAGGTACGTCTCACGATTCTTGATCCTGGCCACGGGGACGCAGCCAACGCGCATCGCTCTGCGCGGCATCGACAGGATTTCCAAGGAGAAAGTCCTCTGCGAGATTGCCGATGCACCCAATGATATGAAGGGAAAGGAGTTCCTCATCATCGGCGGCGGGGACGCGGCGTTCGATTACGCTCTGAATGTCGCAGAGAAAGGAGGTTCTGCGGACTTAATAATCAGAAGCTCCAGCCCNNCCCCACATGCATCCCCCTCCTTCTGCGGCGGGCAAGAAAGCGGATAACAATCAGGATGTCGCTCAGAACGGTCCCCGTCTCGGTCATTGAAACGCGCCGAAACATCGAGCTGACGTGCCGGCGGGGAGGGCGCGAGGAGACCCATGACGGCGATTACCTGCTGATAGCTTGCGGCAGGGAGGCCAATCTCCGTCTGCTGTCGCCCAAGCTTCGTTCCGAGGCCGCAGCCGGGATGGATGGCCCCGGACTTTCGAATATGCATCTTGCCGGTGATGTGAAGAGGGGGCTGCACAGGCAGGTCGGCATCGCAGTCGGCGACGGGGTAGCCGCTGCCATGCAGATCGCGAGGCTTTTGGGGAAGGAGGCCTGGGATGAAGATAATCGGTGAGTTCGGGCGGGAGGACATCGCGAAGCTGTACGTGGCCTCCATGAGAGACGGTGGGAACCATGTGGTTGAGTTCGTGGAGTCCCTGCAGCCGCCAATCCCCCGCGACAGGAAGTGGGTCCTGATCGTCTCTTCCTCTTTCGGCTGTCCGATGGACTGTCTCATGTGCGATGCTGGCGGGAAATACTACGGGAAGTTGGAGATGGATGAGATACTCGCTCAGGTGGATCACATGGTGCTCCGGCGGTTCCCGGACGGGGTGATCCCATCCGAGAAGTTCAAGATCCAGTTCGCAAGGATGGGTGAACCCTCGTTCAATCCGAATGTGCTCGACGCGCTCTCCGCGATTGCGGGGAGATATCATGCCCCTGGACTCATGGCCTGCGTTTCCACGATCGCGCCCGAAGGCTCTGGCGGTTTCTTCGAGAGGCTTGCGGGCGTCAAGAGGAGCCTGTACCCTGGCGGGAGATTCCAGCTGCAGTTCTCAATCCATACCACGGATGATGAAAAGAGAGACTGGCTGCTTCCCGGCAGGAAGTGGGGCCTCGAGAGGATCGCGAGATTCGGAGATGATTTCTATGATGAAGGTGACAGGAAGATCACTCTCAACTTCGCGCTGACTCGAGGACTACCAGTGAATCCAGGAGTCATCGCGGCGCATTTCGACCCGGACAGGTTCGCCGTCAAGCTGACCCCGCTCAACCCCACCGCCAAGGCGATGAAGAACGGTCTGTCATCCGCGCTGGATCCGCTGGAGCCTTCGGCCGGAGCTGAACTCGCGAAGGCCTTCAACACCCTCGGCTTCGAGACCATCCTCAGCATAGGCGAACTCGAAGAGAACAAGATAGGCAGCAACTGCGGTCAATTCGTCAGCATGATTGACAATCGAGAAATCAAGGTGAACGGGTGCTACGAGACGGCGAAGTACCGCCTTGCGTAGTCCGACTCCGGATTGCCTGCTCCTGCAGGTCCCTCTTCAGCACTTTGCCGACTGGCGTCTTCGGCAGGGCCGGCACGAAGTAGTAGCCCATCGGCCTTTTCCAGACGGCGACGCGCCCATCGGTGAAGGCGATGACTTCGTCATCAGCATCCTCTGAACCTTTTTTCAGAACAACGAAGGCAATCGGAACGGCCCCGCGCAGCTCGTCCGGGATGCCAACCACCGCACATTCCTCCACCGCAGGGTGCTCCAGGATGACCATCTCAACCTCCCGCGGATAGACCTTCAGGCCGCCGCAGATCAGCATGTCCTTCCTCCTATCGACTATGTGGAAATACCCGTCATTGTCCATCAGAGCGATGTCCCCCGTGAGGAGGAAAAGGCCGCGCATGACCACTGCGGTCTCGTCAGGCTTGTTGAAATATCCTTTCATGACCTGCGGTCCGCTGACGGCCAGCTCGCCGACCTCTCCGACGGGCATCTCGGCGAGACCGGTCTCGATGTCCACGATCTTGGCATCGGTGTCCGGGTATGGGATGCCTATGCAGTCCTTCGCGAGACCGAAGAAAGGGTTGCAGTGAGTCACCGGCGAGGCCTCGGTAAGCCCATATCCCTCGACCAAATGTGCACCCGTGGCCTCCTCGAACTTCCTCCTGACATCCGGCGGGAGCGGTGCGGAGCCGGATATGCAGACGCGGATCGAGCTGATTTCGTGTTTGCACGCCTCCGGATCCCTGACTATGGCCGCGAATTGGGCGGGGACTCCCGGGAATATCGTGGCCCTCGTGGCATCGGCTAGCTCTCTCGTGGTGACGCTCACCGTGTGGTTCAACCGCATGACCATCGTGGCCGCAAGCCGAATCGGAGCCAGCATCGCCGTCGTCAAGCCATAGGAGTGCGAGAACGGAACGAGGGAAAGGAAGACCTCCTTCCCCGGCTTCGCATCCGGAAGCCAGGCGGCGGTCTGGCAAGCGTTCGCCATCAGGTTCGCATGAGTGAGCATCGCGCACTTGGGCGTGCCCGTCGTGCCCCCGGTGAACTGCAGCACCGCGACATCGTCGTGCGTCACGCCGACATTCGCCAGATGGCGGGGGGGGTCGAGCGTCATCTCTTCAAAGCTGTGCATCCACGGCTCCTTCGGGACGACAACATCAGCTCCCGCTCCCAGTCTCTCCCCGAGCGTCTTCTTCCTTAGCTTGAACAGCGGCCGCTCCATCGGGGGCAACCATTCCGCCGCATCGGTCATCACGATGTTGCTCAAGCGCGTGTCATCCTTGATCTTCAAAACCTTGCCCAGCAGGAAATCGAGGATCACCAGGGTCTCCGTGCCCGTGTCGTTGTAGAGAGCGGCGAGTTCGCTCTGGCTCTGCATCGGGTCGGCCTGGACGACGATTCCGCCCGCCCTGAGAACGCCGAGGTACGTCATGACGGCTTGAGGGCAGTTCGTCATCAGAGGGGATACCTTGTCGCCTTTCGCAACATCGATCGCCTGGAGTCCCGCCGCGAAGCTGTCGACCACTGAATCGAGCTGCCCGTAGGTGATGATTCGTCCGTTGAAGTTGGTCGCCGGACTCTCAGGGAAGGCCCTTGCGGCATCTCGGAGCAAGGTGTCCAGAGATGTTTTCGGATAATCCAGGCTGCGAGGAACACCTTCAGGCCAATGCTTGAACCACGGCCGCTCCGGCATCATTCTGTCTTTGACGATAGCCCGCCGCTCCCTGATAAAGATGAGCGAGGAAGTTTTAAACGATGACCCAGCGCTCGCTCTCCGGGGTCAGACAGATTGCGTAAAGATGTCATCACGAGCATGGACGGGCATGTGGCAGTACTCACGCTGAATCGCCCTCCCGCCAATCTGGTCAACAGGGAGCTGCTCGCCGCGCTGGGGAAGGCGGTGGCAGGAGCCGTCGATGATCCCGATGTGCATGTCATCGTGGTCACCGGCTGCGACAAGGTCTTCTCGGAGGGGCTGGACCTCGATTCATTCCTGGCGCTCGACGAAGATGGCAAGCGTGAACTGGTCCGGCTCGGGCGGGATGTCATGCGGTCGCTGGAGCAGGCGCCAAAGCCGACCATAGCCGCCGTAGCGGGAAAGGTCCTCGGCGCGGGACTGGAAGTTGCCCTTGCGTGCGACATGCGCCTCGCGTCCGAGGACGCGCAGCTCGGCCACCCCGAGGTCTCACAGGGGCTGACACCTCTCTTCGGCGGCACTAATCGGTTGGAGCGGCTCATCGGAATGTCGCGATCGCGCTCACTGATATTCACTGGCGAACCAATCCCCGCCTGGGAGGCGCTCGAGATTGGGCTCATAGGCAAGGTCGTGCCACACGGAGCCCTCCTGGAAGAGGCTCGAATCGCGGCCGCCAGGATTGCCAGCCAGCCCAACGATGCGGTGCAGGCTGCGAAGAGAATGATGTTGAGAGCAGAAGAGAAGGAGCGCGAGGATTCCATCGATGATGTCATGAAATCGATTTCGAGACTGTGCGGATTGAAGAAGTGAATCAGGACTGGCGCACTTTCCGAATCGAGAATGATAATCGTATCGTTCCCTTATTATGTCCCGCCTTCGTTGTATTGTGCGTGAAGAAGGCTGAAAGGCTAATCACTTTCATGATTATAAGTGGACCGCCGGTCGAACTCCCAATCGAACTATCGACCTCCCTCAGGAGGAAAGGCTGGCAGGCGCTCCGCCCTGGACAGATCTACGCTTTGTTCTGGGACTCGGTCCTCACTGTCGATCAGGCAAATGCCGATAGGCTCATGGAGCGTGTGATGGAGATTCACAAGGTCGCGACCCAGTTTGGCATCAACCACATGTTCAAGACGGTGAAGACGTCATCTGCGGACGCGAGGTATCCCGAGATCCTCTGACAGCAGCGCAGTCTCCCCGATGAAATAGGCCAATATCCCTCACAGCGGGAACTGCTCGCTCGCCTCTCCCTTGTGTTTCCCGGCGCGCGCCCTGGTTTCCTCCATCTGTTCCCTGAGGTTCCACGGCATTTCCGCATAGACGTCCGTGAACATCGACTCGATTGGCGGTTTCGGGGCGGCCTCCTGCTCCTTGATGGCCGCGTTGAACTCCTCCTCTATCTGCTTGCGGAGCTCCGCCTCCCACTTCTCATCCCACAGGCCTTTCGCCCGCAGGTAGAGCCTGAGGCGGGTGATCGGATCCCGCTTCCTCCACTCCTCCACTTCTTTGGCGTCGCGGTACCTCGTGGGATCGTCCGATGACGAGTGCGGCCCCATGCGGTAGGTGACCGCCTCTATCAGTGTCGGCCCCTTCCCCGCCCTCGCGTTCTCCACCGCGTGCTTCGTCGAGGTGTAGACGGCCAGGACGTCGTTTCCGTCGATCCTCACGCCCTCGAACCCGTAAGCCATGGCCTTCATCGCCACGCTCGGCGAGGCGGTCTGCCTGGTGAAAGGCAGCGAGATCGCCCACTGGTTGTTCTTGCACAGGAAGATGCAGGGTGCGTTGAACACGCCGGCGAAGTTCATCGCGACGTGGAAATCACCCGTACTGGTCGCGCCGTCGCCGAAGTAGACCAGGGCCACGTTCCTCTCCTTCCTCATGCCCATCGCCATGGCCGCACCCACCGCCATCGGGATCTGGGTGGCAACGGGGCTGCTCGGGGTGACGAAGTTCGCATCCCTGTCGCCGAGGTGACTGGGCATCTGCCTGCCCTTGCTCGTGTCGATTGCGTTGCCGTAGATCTGGGCGACAATCTTCTTCAACGGCATGCCACGGACCAGCGCAGCGCCCGGCTCCCTGTACGCGGGGAAAACCCAATCGTCCTTCTCGAGGACCCACGCGCTCCCGACCTGGAGCGCCTCCTCGCCGGTCGATGGCACGTAGAAACCGACTCGCCCCTGCCTCTGCAGCACGAGCATGCGGTCGTCCAGCATCCTCACCTTGACCAGGGTGCTGTACATCTTCCTGAGTTCGTCACCGGAGAGCTTCGGCTCGAACCTCTCGTCGAACCTGCCGTCGCTGCTGACGATCCTGAACAGGTTATCGTACATCGGCCATCATCTCCCTCTTGCGCCGGGTCAGTGCCTCGATGAAGAACTCGCCGGCTCTATAAGAACTCCTCACTAACGGGCCAGAGGCCGTGTACAGGAAACCATGCTCTTGGGCTAACTCGCGGTATCTCTCGAACTTCTCTGGCGGGACGAACGCTGAAACAGGTAGATGCCACTCGCTCGGCCTCAGGTACTGGCCGATTGTCAGCATGTCAACGCCGGCCTCGCGAAGGTCACTGAAGGACCTGAGGACCTCCTCCTCGGCCTCCCCGAGCCCGAGCATGATCGAGGACTTCGTGTAGATGTTCGGGTTCATGCGCTTGACCGCCTTGAGGACGGACAGTGATTGGCGGTAGGTCGACCTCCTGTCCCTGACATTCGGTGTGAGCCTCTCCACGGTCTCGATGTTGTGGCCGATCACGTCGGGGCCCGCCTCGACCACCTTGCTGAGTGCCTTCTCATCGGCACTGAAATCCGGGATGAGGGCCTCGATGATGATGCCCGGACTTGTCTCCTTGATCGCGGAGATCGTCTTCGCGTAATGCCCCGCCCCGCCATCCTGCAGGTCGTCCCTGTCAACGGAAGTGAGGACCGCGTACTTGATGTCAAGATTGCTCAAAGCCGCCGCGACTTTCTGCGGCTCGTCCGGATCGAATATGCCACGAGGGTCACCGCTCTTCACCGCGCAGAACCTGCAGCCCCGCGTGCAGACATCGCCGAGTATCATGATGGTGGCGGTGCCGCCGCCCCAGCACTCCGCGGAGTTGGGGCACTGGGCCTCCTCGCACACAGTGTGGAGCTGCAGCCCCCTGAGAAGGTTCTTGACCTTGACGTAGGTCTCGCCGCTCGGGGCTCTCACCCTCAGCCATTCCGGTTTTTGCGCTGACATTGAATAGCCGAGAAAAGGTCGACCCCCTTTATTTACATTGACGCTTGCCGGAGATTCCTTCGGGAGGAGGAAGGGGCGGGTCAGGCTAGCCGTACTTGTATTCCACTCCATAGCCGCCGCGCGGGTAGTCCCAGGCGATCGCCTTGTTGCCCATGCTGCGGCAGACGATTATGCAGGCGCCTAGCTCCATGCACCCCTCTATGTTGTAGACCAGCTCCTCGCCCTCGAGGCGGTAGACCTGGGCCGGGCACACGTACAGACACGGCTTGCCCCTGCAATCCTTGCAGAGCTTCGTGTCGACGGTGATGAAGGGCTCCTCATCGTGGTCGAACGTGTCCAGGATGAGCTTGTCGTCCGGCGTGGCGGGCTTCTCGAAGGGCATCGAGGGCTTCTCGGTCATCCGAGTTGCGATAGAGGTGCTCCGTATTTAAGACGTCCGCGAAGGCTTTGCCAGATGAGAACGCAGCTCGGGTGGATGTGTGTCAATAAGCCTCGAAGCGGACTCCCGCACTAGGCAGCGATACGCCCGACCCCCGCCTCACCTCGCCGACCACCTTCGCCTTCACGGACCTTCCGAGCGTCCGGATTATCCCCTTCGCCTCGTCTTCGGGAGCGACAATGCACATCCCCATCCCCATGTTGAAGGTCCTGTACATTTCCGTGTCTTCTATCCCCGCCAGCTTCTGGATCGCAGCGAAGATCGGCTGCGGCTCGAGCGGATCGGTCACGACGAACTCGACTTTCTCCTTGAGGCGGACTATGTTGGAGAGCCCGCCACCGGTGAAGTGCGCTATGCCGTGCACCTCGTGCTTCCTCAGCACCGCCATGATGGGGCGAACGTAGATGGCGGTGGGCTCGAGCAACGCTTGGCCGACGCTCCCGTTCCCGCCAGGAAGCGAATCAGTCATTGACAGAACGGCCTCCTTGAAAACACGGCGGGCGAGCGTGAGCCCATTCGAATGTATGCAAG
Organism: Methanobacteriota archaeon; assembly: GCA_017885655.1. Lineage (GTDB taxonomy): Archaea > Thermoplasmatota > Thermoplasmata > RBG-16-68-12 > JAFNFQ01 > JAFNFQ01. Next base: position 25,916 of record JAFNFQ010000044.1, read on the forward strand.
TGCTGCACAGG
>JAFNFQ010000045.1 GCA_017885655.1 Methanobacteriota archaeon
CCCTCTGTTGGCTCTCTCCCGCCGCGAACAAGACCGGTCTATCTGCAGGATTCCAGCAGACACGGAAGAGCCTCCATCGGCCGATCGGATCCCACCTCCGGGCGATCCGCTTCGACTCCCAGCCGACCCTGGCGGACCTTGAGAACACCCAAACACACCTCCGGCCGACCCGATCCAACATCCAGCCGGTCCTGGCGGAGCGCGAGAAGATCCGAACGCACCTCTGGCCGATCCACTCCCTTATCCAGCGGATCCAAAGCGCGTCGCGGACAGTCTTCCCCAACCCGCGGACAGTCTTCCCCAACCCGCGGACAGTCTTCCGCGGACTCCGGACGGTCTTCCGCGGCGTTCGGAAGGTCCGCGGCGAGTCGCGGAAAGCCGTCCCCAACCGTCGGAAGGCCTCGACCCCCCTCTCACCCCCCTCCGCGGGCTTCGGAAGGTCGTCCCCAAGCCGCGGAAGGTCTTCCGAGGGTCCCGGACGGTCTTCCGCAGGTCGCGGACGGTCGTCCGCAGGCTTCGGAAGGTCGTCCGCAAGGCGGTTCGGGTCATCCGGACCCCCATTTCGACCTGTGACGGCTCAAAAGGGCTGTCCGCGGACCGCGGAAAGTCTTCCGCAGGTCCCGGAAGGTCGTCCCCAAGCCGCGGAAAGTCTTCCGCAAGCAGGTTTTGGCTCTCTGCAGGCAGCCATGGATCGTGCGGAAGACCGCGCGGGTCGTCCGAAGAGTCCCGCGAATCGTCCGGTTGCGTGATCCGATAATGCGGAGGCATGTGGCGCTCATCCCGGAGTCCCTCCATCGGTGTGAGAGCACTCCGCCATCAGGCCGATTCCTGCGTTCTCCATCCTCAGGACACTTCACAATCTCCTCTGAGGACCTATTTCGGATCTGAACTTGGCGATCGATTACTCAGACTTGCCCCAGTCTTCCATCGCGTCCATCATCCGTGCGACCTGCCCCTGCGTCAGCCCGGGCATGGACGGTCATTGCGGTCTCTCCAAGAAAGTGATTACTGGATTTAGCATGTCCTCCCCGCTCTGAAAGATTTATGAGTGCACCGCCATTAGGAGAGACCCGCGGCTGTAGTCTAATGGCAGGACTTGAGCTTCCCAAGCTCACAACGCGGGTTCGATTCCCGCCAGCCGCACTCTCGTTCAGGAACCTTCAATCAGATTGAAGATGGAAGGCTTTGCCCGAGAGACCGCTGCCTTCCTGTTCCGCTGTTCTTTCCTCGGCTGGTGTGACTAGACAGCCATCGAGGCGAACAGCAGGGCGGCTAGGATGAGCACGCCGAGCTTCTGCATGTCGGTGAGTCGCTTGCTGCCGATGCCCCATATCGCTGCCGGGCCCGCGATGCCGAATGCCCCGAAGGCCCACAGGAGCTGTCCAATCCTTATGTTGTCGATGCTCCCACCTGCGAATATGAGCACCGCCCTACCCACGAACATCAGGATGGCGCCAATCAGGACTATGAAGATGAGGAACGTCTTCCTCATCATTTCACCGAAGTCCGTCGGCTGTGCCGGCGGCATGTATTGCTGTCCGTAAGTCGGCGGCATCTGCTGCCCGTAGGTCGGTGGCATCTGCTCTGGCGCACCAGTCCCAGGTTGTATGTTTCCTCCGGCCATAGGAATCAACGCATACTTCGCTCTGCATACTTAAAGGTTGATGCTTCTGGAGGGAACGGGTCAGTGGAACTCTCTGCGGATGAGCAGCAGGTAGACCAGCAGCACCACGGCGACGAGCAGGGTGCAGATGTTGTAGGCTTGCGTGAGGAACGGAAGGACGAGTATGGCCACGAGGGCCAGGATCGACAGGACCCACGCCCACATCCTGAGGTTCCAGAGTCCCAGCCCGGCGACGATCAGGATCATGCCGAATACGGCGAAGATGGCTCCAGTCAGGAAGACCATCTCTGCGGGGATTGTGAACCCGGGCAAGGACGCCAAGAACGCGCTGCCGATCAAGAACAGGATGCCCGCGATGAGGACGAGCACTCCGAAGAGGATTATCAATATCGCCAGAATCGAAACGCCGATCGGTCGCATGTCAGACCTCCAATGTTCTTGTTCACCCCGAAGAGTCACCCGCCATAAAGCTATTGGCAATCATCTGAGCCCGCCATTTTCCATCCTGCTGATGGACAGCCATTTGCGGCGGTATGGTTTCATCGCGCTATCCACCTAGACTGGCACGGTCAAAGGATGGAGAGATTTCGGAAAGTGTCACCGCATCCGAACATCTGCCGCCCATATCCGAATACCTTTATACCGAGGTGTCCTAGGGTGCACCGATGCCCGAGGCCTGGTACAACCTCAGCGTCGAGGAGACGCTGAACAAGCTTGGGTCGTCTGCGTCAGGCTTGAGCAACGAAGAGGCGAGAAGACGTCTCGAACGCTACGGGCCGAACGAGCTCGTCCGCACCCGCCGGAAGTCGCCTATCGTCATGTTCCTGAGCCAGTTCAACAACCTGCTCATCATGATTCTGATCATCGCCGCCGCCCTCTCGGCCGCGCTTGACGAATGGATCAACGCGGTGGTCATCCTGATTATCGTGTTCCTGAACGCCGTTCTCGGATTCGTCCAGGAGAATCGCGCGGAGAACGCCCTGGAAGCGCTGAAGGTCCTGGCGGCTCCCAAGTGCCGCGCTCTTCGGGAAAAGCAGCCGCACGCGCTCGAGACCAAGGACTTGGTGCCAGGCGACGTCGTCCTGCTCGCGGCGGGGGACAAGATCCCGGCCGACCTCCGACTGATGGATACCGCGGGTTTGAGGGTCAACGAGGCGCCCCTGACCGGGGAGTCGGTCCCCATCACCAAGACAACAGAGCCCGTGAGGGGCGAGGTGTTCTTGGGCGACCAGAGGAACATGTGCTTCCTCGGGTGCACTGTCGAGGCGGGTAGGGGCGCGGGAGTGGTCACGAGCACCGGGATGACGACGGAGCTCGGAAAGATTGCCGGGCTTGTTCAGGCCGAGCCGGCGACCCAGACGCCGATGCAGAAGCAGCTAGCCAAGCTGGCCAGGCAGCTGGGCGTTGCGATCCTCGCGCTGGTCATCGTGATATTCATCATAGAGTTCATCCGCCTCGGGACCGCATCGGACATCGTCGAGCTGTTCCTGACATCGGTGAGCCTCGCGGTCGCTGCGATTCCTGAAGGACTGCCCGCGGTTGTCACGATCAGCCTCGCGCTCGGCCTGCAGAGGATGGCAAAGCGGAACGCGCTGGTCAGGCGGCTGGCCGCCGCCGAAACGCTCGGGAGCGCATCGGTCATCTGCACCGACAAGACCGGCACTCTTACGAGGGGCGAGATGAACGTGGTGATGATATACTCCGGCGGCGTGGACTACCGGGTCGAGGGAGAGGGCTTCAGCCCAGAGGGCAGCGTGACCCGAGAAGGGAAAACGGCGGATATCTCCAGCATGCGCGAACTCGAGATCCTTCTGAAGGCGGGTCTGCTGTGCAACGACGCCTCGCTGGGGAAGACCGAGAAGGCTTGGACGGTGACCGGGGACACCACCGAGGGTGCGCTGCTGGTGGCCGGCATGCGTGCCGGCCTGAGCAAGGAGGTCTTGGAGGCCGATTCGCCCAGGGTTGCGGAGATTGCATTCACGTCAGAGCGGAAGATGATGAGCACGGTTCACATACGCAGGGACCTTGCCATCGAGCGAGGCCTTGACGCGCTCCCGGAGGCAGAACGCCTCAGCCGTCTCAAGGATATTCCGGGCAAGTCCGTCTTCGTCAAGGGTGCTCCGGAGAGGATACTGAGGGCAAGCAACTTCATCATGAAGAGTGGCAAGGTGGAGCTGCTCACGGACGCCGAAATCCACGAGCTGTCCTACCGGAACCAGGAGATGGCGGCGAAAGGGCTCAGGGTCTTGGGCATCGCCTACAGGGAGCTCCCGGACCACTTCCCCGATTTCTCGGAGAAGGAACTCGAAAGCAAGCTCACCTTCCTTGGCTTCGTAGGGATGATGGACACGCCGCGCAAGGACGCCGTGGACGCTCTCAAGGAGTGCCAGAGGGCGGGTATCACCGTGGTGATGATAACCGGGGACCACAAGCTGACCGCCATGGCGGTCGCGGCGGACATGGGCATCCTCTCGAAAGGTCAGAAGGCCCTCACCGGCGAGGAACTCGGCAAGCTGACGGACGAGGAGTTGCACGAGACAGTAGAGGACGTGAGGGTGTACGCGAGAGTGTCACCAGAGGACAAGATGCGCATCCTGAAGGCCTGGAAGAAGAGAGGGCGGATCGTCGTCATGACCGGGGACGGGGTGAACGACGCGCCCGCGTTGAGGAGTTCCGATCTCGGGGTGGCAATGGGTGTCACCGGGACCGATGTCGCCAAGGAAAGCGCGGACATGGTGCTGACCGACGACAACTTCGCCTCGATCGTCGGCGCGGTGGAGGAAGGCCGCGGCATCTACCAGAACATCCGCAAGTTCGTCCGCTATCTCCTGAGCACGAATTCGGGCGAGGTCATGACGATATTCGCCGCCGCGTTGCTCTTCATGCCGCTGCCCTTGGTGCCGCTCCAGATATTGTGGATCAACTTAGTCACGGACGGCCTGCCCGCCGTGGCCCTTGGCGTGGAGCCGAAGGAAAGGGGTCTTATGCGCCAGAAACCGCGGAACCCCAGAGCGGGCATCCTTTCGGGTGGCATGGCTTTCCATATAGTCTGGGTCGGCACACTAATGACAGTTGGCACGCTCGCGATGTTTTCGTGGACATTGAGTTTCCGTGACATCAAAGAGGCCCGGACCTTGGTTTTCTACACGCTCACCATGTTCCAGATGTTCCACGTGCTTGCCATACGAGTCGAACGCGAGTCAGTCTTCACGGCCGGCTTCTTCGCCAACAAGTTCCTAATCGCGGCGGTGCTCTCGACGGTCGCCTTGCAGTTCATGGTAATATACGTGCCATTCTTCCAGGGGCCGTTTGAGACTCGAGCTCTGCCTCTGGAGGAACTGCTTATTGCCACGCTCGTTGCGAGTTCGGTCTTCTTCGCGGTGGAGTTGGAGAAGTTGAGGCGCCGACGCGTCGAGGAAAGGCAAACGATGGGATGAACGTGCCGACCGGACCTGGCTTTGTTGAGATTGACGGCTCTCACGGCGAGGGCGGAGGGCAGCTGCTCAGGACCGCGGTCGCTCTCTCCGCGATAACGGGAAGAGCGGTGCACATCAAAGCGATAAGGGCTGGGCGGGAGAGGCCCGGGCTCCAGGCACAGCATCTGAAAGGCGTGGAGGCTGTCGCGACCCTGTGCGGCGCGAAGCTTCATGGCGCGAATTTTGGCTCGACGGACCTGATGTTCGAGCCGGGCAGCATCCGGCCGCAGCCGATAAGAATCGATGTGGGCACGGCGGGGGCGGTCTCGCTCGTGCTCCAGGCCCTCGTGCTGGCGGCGGGGAGGGCTGAAGGGAAGACCGCCGTCGAGCTGATCGGAGGGACGCACGTCGCTTGGAGCCCGCCAATGGACTACTTCAAGGAGGTCTTCTGCCGTCATTTGAAGTCCATAGGTGTCGAGGTCGATGTGAGGATTCTCGCGCATGGTTTCTATCCGAGGGGCGGGGGCCGCGTGCAAGTGGAGATCGAAGGTTCGGATAAATGGAGACCAATGGAATCGGATTCGCCGGGCGCGGTGCAGAGCATCGCAGCGAGATCCATCGCATCCGAGGAATTGAGGAACGCGCGGGTCGCCGAGAGACAGATGGAGGCGTTCAAATCGATTCTACCGGCGGCAGTTCCGGAGGAGGTGGCCTATGTCCGAAGCCTTTCGACGGGTTCGGCGGTCTTCGGCCGTGCGGACTGCGCATCGGCATTCCTGGGCGCGGATTCGCTGGGGAAGAGAGGAGTCAGGGCCGAGGATGTCGGCAAAGAGGCGGCCATGAAGCTGAAGGCCGAAATCGACGGCGGGGCATCTCTCGACGTGCACGCCGCCGACATGATGATACCGTATCTGGCGCTCGCATCGCAACCTTCCTCCTTCACGGTGAGGGAAATGAGCGATCATCTGACGTCTGTGCAGTGGCTCGTCCGTCAGTTCATCGATGTGGAATTCGAATCGGAAAGAAAGGGGAATCTGTACAGGATTTCTGTGAGGCCACGGTAAGGCAGCCGCAGGCCTTCAGCCGTACATGCTCGGCCTGATTGGCTGCGCGGGCTTCTTGGCCGCCTCGGTCTGGTCATGAATCGACTTGAGCTGCATCTCAATTCTCTCCGCCTCTTCGTACAATGGCTTCGCATCCAGCCTCGTGTGGAGAAGCAGTTTGTTAATGGTCTCGATGACCCTCGCGGCCGCTCGCGCGTCAGGGTATTCCGGGTGTGCCTCGGACAGCAGCGTGACGACGTCGAAGTCCTTCTTGCGCCCTTCGTTGAGGAGAACGCCCGCGACACCCGTTATGACGCCTTCCTCGAATATCGTGACCTTGTTCTTCCTGAGAAGTTCCATTGAACTCTCGGTCGACCCTATGCCATAGACCTCGATTTCCCTCTCGCCGGGAGCATCCTCCGAGTCTACGATGAGACCCTCCGGGCACACGAGGAGATTGCACTTCTGGTCCAGCGCCCAGTCCAGGACGGTCGACGCTATCTCCTTCACGAGGTTCGGCGGGGGCTGGAACTCGCTGATGAAGACGACAAGCTGGTCCGCTCCCTCCTGCTTCGGTCCCGCATAGATTCGCACGGGGTTCATCGGCTCGCCGTTCCTGACGAGCGAGACGGTCGGGAAGTAGGCCGAATCCATGATTCCTATCTGCTGAAGGCCCAGGGCGTTGATGAGATAATTCGCCACGATGGACGACACGAGACCGACGCTCGGGAAGCCGTCAATCACCGTCGCGTCCCGCAAATCCATCCGTTTCAGTTCATAAATCTGGATTCCTTCCATGGCACCGAGGCTATCCAAAGCGGGGGTTTTAAAGGTATCTTTGTGAGTCTCGGTATCGAGACATACATCTGACCTCGCTGGCTAGGTCGCCTCGACGATTCTGTGCGACGCCGTTATGGTCGCCCCCCCGCGTACGACCGAATTGGTCGCCGAGCAGTACTTCTCGTGGGACAGGCGGATCGCCGTCGCGACCGCTTTCTCTTTGAGCCCCTTGCCGGCGACCAAGTATTCGATGTGGATCTTGGTGAACATCTTGGGATCCGTCGACGCCCTTTCGGCCTGCAGGTGGAGCTCGAGCCTCTGCAGCTGGACGCGCTGCTTCCTGAGAATCCATACGACGTCCGAAGCGGTGCACGCCCCAACCCCAATCAGCATCAATTCCATCGGTCCGGGACCGATCCTTTCCCCTTCGTGACCTTCCTCGGGGATATCGACCACGATGCCGCAGTTCGAATCGCCGCTCGCGATGAACCTCAAGTCCTTGATCCACGTTACCTCCGCTTTCAACAGACCACCGCCAAGGGTCAAGGCGAAGGGGATATTTCTGCCTTATACGTCGGGGGATATTGTACAAGGCTTAAAGACGCCGCATAGCTACCAGTGCCCGGCGAGAACCGCCCGCACGCTTGCTTGCACAGGAGTCGTGATCCAAGATGGTCGAGTTCAGTCTGGTGCATTCGATAACGACCGAGATGTGCACGGGGTTCCTCACGCTCTCGGCGTTCTCCATCCTGCTGAAGTTCGTTGCAGACGGATACCTGAGGAGATTCCAAGGGAAGGCCGGATCCCTGGACTGGCTCGCCACGAAATTCTCTCAATACGCCGAGCCAGCCTCATACCTCGCCATGGGCGCAGGTGTGATCATGGTCTTGGTGTCCGGGATGACCGGCTTGCTCTCGTGGCAGTTTGACAGGCTCGCCCAGTCAAGCCTCGCCCACAACAAGGTGCTTCTCACCGTCGCATCCGAGGTCATCTTCATGGGCGCTTTCATATTGAGGGCCAGATACTCGTCCAAGCTCTGGACTGACCGCCTGACCGCATGGATATACCTTGTGCTGGCGATGATCGCCTTCCTCTTGCTCGTCCTCCAGGACTCGATGGCGGGTCAGATGGCCAAGGGCAAGAGCCTGCTCGACTACTTCTTCCCGTGGTTGAAGAACATGGAGGCCCAAGCGATCTCGTTCCCCGTCTGGGGTTCGATTCTGACCATTATCGGGACCGTCGTCAGGGTCCCGAGCAGGGTCACGGCGATCAATGGCCCCCACTGCCCCGAATAGTCGTAGTTGAAGAAGACGGCGAAGAAGATCAAAGTGGAAAGGCTGACAACGAAGATGAACACCAGGCTGGACGCCAGCTTGCCGAGGTAGAGTGCGAACCGGTTGGTCGGGACCAGCAACAATCCGCCCATCGTGCCGGCGTCGGTCTCCTTGGCGAAGGCGGGCGCGAGCCCCAGCATCCCGGCGAAGAAGAACGTCACCCAGAGGATTGCCACCACGATAGACCGACTCTCCTGCATTTGATCCACGTGGATATCGAAGAAGCCGAACGCGAATCGGAAGGAAAGGACGACCATCAGCGAGAAGATGACCATGGAAGAGAGGCGCTCTCTCGTCCTCGCCTCCAGGCGAAAATCCTTCCCCGCAATCGCCAGAGCTTCCCGCATCATTTTATCGCGCCAACCAGCTTCCTGTATTCCTCGACGAACTCACCTTTCGAGACGGCCGATTTTTCTCTATCGTAGACCAGCGTGCCATCGACAAGGACGAGCAACCTGTGTCCAAGGTCGTATCCCAGTTCCGGGTCATGGGCGGTCAGCAGGATTGTCGCACCGTCGGCAATCGCCTGCGTCAGCATCGATGAGACCTGTCCCCTCGCCTTGATGTCCAGACCCGAGAAAGGCTCGTCCAGCAGCAGCACTTTCGGACTCCCCAGCATTGCCCTTGCGATCGAGAGCCTCTGCTTCATGCCGCGGGAGAAGGTCCCGACCATGTCATTCCTCCGGTGGAGCAGTTCCACACGGGAAAGCATCTCGTCAATCACCGACTTCTCCGAAGAAACCCCGAGGAGACGCGAATAGAATTCAAGGTTCTCGGCTGCCGTGAGATCCTCGTACAGGAGAGTCTCGTGGAGCGCAACGCCCGCGAGCTTCCGCACTTCGACGGGATCATCGAGTACGCTGTGTCCCCCGACCACTGCATCGCCACTGCTTGGCCGCGAGAGCGTGCATATCAGCCTGAGCAGGGTGCTCTTGCCTGCCCCGTTAGGTCCAAGGATCACGCAGAGTTGGCCCGGTTCGACATTCAGGTTCAAACCTCTGAGGGCAGACTTGCCGCCGTACCTCTTGCCCAGGTCGCGCAGAACCAGCATGGTGCCGTGTGCAACTTTGAGGGCAGTATAAAGCCTTTATCCGAACGTCACTGCTCCATTACGAGGCGCTTGATGAGCACCTCTCGACCTTCCACGGTCTCAAGCACGAGTTCGGCATCCTTGAAATCCGTGTCGGCAACGAGGAGTTCGTACGCCTGCTTGAGGCTCTCTGTCGAATAGCCGGAGGAGTTGCCCACGCTGAGTTCAATCAGGGTGACCTTGTTGGCTGCTTTTGCCTTCATCTCGGCAAGCGTCTTTTCGATTAGATCCTGGATCAACGCAAACTCGTGCAGCAAACCACCCCGATCTAATTCGTCAGCTCCGCGGCGCCCACCAAAATGTCTGTTTTCGGTTCAAGGCCCAACTTCATAGCCCCACAATCTGGCCACTCTGATAACCTCTTCTATGAGCGCTGGCAGTCCAGCAACAACCTCGCCGCTGACCCTTGCACCGAGCACTTGAGAACCATGAATCTGCATTGCCAAGATTTCAACTCGATTCGGAATCCTGACCCCGGCCCTCTTTGCCAGATTAAGCGCCTCGGCGAACCCCAGATAATGCGCGGACGGGGCATTCTGAGGCCCCAATTCATTCAGGGGCAGCCTCACGACCTTTCCGGGCTGTTCGCCAATCACCGAGTCAACGATTATCAGGTCATCGAAGCCATCGACAAGATCGATTAAGTACAGACCTGAGAGAGGGCTCTTCACCACGTAGATGCCTGGGATGTTACGACGGTCCAAAGCCTCCGCCGCCATCAAGCCTATCCCATCGTCTCCGAGCAGGTCATTTCCGAGGCCAAGAACAAGTAGCGTCATTTCCTTCTATCTCGTCAATTCCTTGAGGAGTTTGGCATCTGCGTCCAATATCTGCACTTTCAGCGGCATGCTTCCGGGCATCGAGTGCGTCGCGCAGGCGTGACACGGATCGTATGCACGGAAGGCCATCTCTATCTGGTTGAGGATGCCGTCGTTGACGACGCCGCCTTTTATCGCGCTTCGAGCCGCCTTGTCGACAGACATAGCCATTCTTGCGGCGTTGTGCGCAGTTGCGACGATCAGGTTTGCGCTTGTCACTATCCCCTTCTCATCGCTCCTGTAGTGGTGGATGAGCGTTCCCCGCGGCGCCTCGACGACTCCGATCCCCTCGTTCGGTTTCTCGGTCGGCATGTTCCTGATATCGTTGCTCGCAATAGAGGTGTCGCTGGCGAGCTCGAAGAAGCGCTCTGCGGCGTAGACTATCTCGACGACCCGCGCCCAGTGGTTCGCGAGGGTATGGTGAACCGGTTTCCCGCCGAGAGTCTCATAGAATTTCCTGTAGAGTTCGTTGGCTCTGGGTGTCGCCATTCCATCGGAGGCGTTCAATCTAGCCAGTGGCGCGACGCTGTATATCCCGCTCCCCGGTCCGTCCACGAACCCGTTCCAACCGACCTTCTTCAGGAAGGGGAACTTCACGTAGGTCCAAGGTTCAGAGTGCTCCGCAATGTGGTTGAGATAATCGCGGACATGGAATCTTGCGAACTCTTTCCCGGCAGGATCGACCACGCGGATGTGCCCGTCATAGAAGTTGACCTTGTTATTCGAGTCCATGAGGCCGGCGTAATAGGTCTTGTGTGTGTAAGCGTCCGAGACGATCATGTCCACGTAAGCCTTGTTCTTGAGAATCACATTCTCGATGACGCTCTCGCAGAACAAAGCGAACTCCAGGCCGTTCTTCGCGACAACCTCGAACCTCTTCCTGGCGTCTTCGGTGAGCGGCTTTGCCACGCCGCCGGGAAGGCCGAAGACCGGGTGTATCACCTTCCCGCCAAGCTCCTGGATGAGCCCCCTCAGCTCCTTCCTCGTCTGGATGACCCTCTTCCCTATTTCGAGCCCAACCTTCTGGATGACGCCGAGGATGTTGCGCTCGGCCTTGTTGGCGTTCGGCCCGACCACGAAGTCCGGGCCGCCGAGGAAGAACAAGTGAAGCGAGTGGTCCTCCAGCATGAAGATGCTGTACAGCATCTCCCTGAGCTTCTTGGCGGTCTCGGTGGGTTCGACCTTGTACAGGTCATCGATTGCCTTCGTCGCCGCCATATGGTGTGCAGTGGGACAGACGCCGCAGATGCGTGATGTGATCTGAGGCGTGTCTTCGGCCCTTCGCCCTATCAGGAAGTTCTCGAAACCTCTCAGCTCGGGGATCTGGAAGTATGCCCTCTTCACATCTCCCTTGTCGTCCAGGAAGATGGTGATCCTGCCGTGCCCCTCGAGGCGGGTTATCGGGTCAATAACGATCTGCTTGCCCATCTCAGCTCGCCCCCTTCTGCCTCTTGCGTCCAAGCTTCGAGGCCGGCATCGAATACCTGTAGAAGATGCCCGTCGGGTCTGCGACCTTCTCCATGATCTTGCGGGCCTCTTCCTGGTCCATGACGTCCACGATCGAGGCGACATAGGAGAGAGCCTTGGCCCCGTAGTCCAGAGTCTTGTCCAGGCTCCCGAAGCAGCCGCTGCAAGGCATTCGCCCCTCGATGCAGAGCGCTTCGCACCCGCCACGCGTAACAGGGCCCATGCATATGACGCCCTGCGCGAGGTAGCACTTCTCCGGGTCGAGGACGACCTCGGTGATCCTCTTGATGTCCTTGATCAGGAGCTTCTCAGGTTTCGTGGAGTTGAGCTTGCACTCGCCGCATAGAGCCTTAGTTCCCGCCAGAACGGTTCCTTTCGCCGGGAGTTTGCCGGCGAGTATGGCCTGAACAGCGTTCGCGAGTATCTTTGGTGTCGGCGGGCAACCAGGCAGATAGTATTCGACATCGACCACTTGATCGAGACACTTCACGGTGTCCCAGATCTCCGGGAGTTCGAGTTCGCCTTCCGGGACCTTGATCTTCGTCAGCGGTATTGGGCCGTCCTTAGTAGCCACAGATGGACCCTTGCGATAGTACCAGTCGAAGATGGCCTGCCGGTTCCAGAGGTTGGCGAGTCCCGGTATCCCGCCCTGGTGTGCGCATGCGCCGAACGCGATGACCATCTGAGATTTCCTCCTCAGGAGCTTGGCCATCTCGTCCTGCTCGGATGTCCTGATCGCGCCGTTGATGAAGCTCACCGCAATCGACTTGTCGGGCATAGCTTCGACGTCGCTCCTCTTGAAGTCGAGCGCGACTGGCCAGAAGACGATGTCCACCGCCGCCACGACGTCGAGGACCTTCTCAGCCAAGTCGAGGACGGCTTCCTCGCACCCGCCGCAGCTGGCGCACCAGTAGAAAGCGACCTTCGGCTTCGCCAGGCTCATACCCCCTTCCAGTCCAGCGGGCCGAGCCGCTTGAGCTCGGCGGTCATCTTGTCCACGGTCTCTTGAAGTTCTCGAGCGCAGGACGCGCAGATCCATTCCAGCCTGAACCGTTCCTTCTCGATCCCGAAGTCCTGCAGCATCCGGGAGAGGAGCATGTACCGCCGCATTGTCTTGTAGTTGCCCTCCTTGTAGTGGCAGTCACCGGGGTTGCACCCGCCAATCATGACCCCATCGGCTCCAGAGCGGAACGCCTCGATGACGAAAGAGGGGTCGATGCGGCCGGAGCACATCACCCTCACGATCTTCACGTTCGGCGCATATTTCATCCTGGAAATGCCTGCGAGGTCCGACGCGGCGTACGTGCACCAGTTGCAG
>JAFNFQ010000046.1 GCA_017885655.1 Methanobacteriota archaeon
TCCAATCCTGGACGACCCTCGCGGACCTTGAGAACACCCTGACACACCTCCAGCCGACTCAATCCAATATCAAGAAAGTCCTGGCGGACCGCGAGAAGACCCGAACCCATTTTAAGCCGATCCAATCCCTTATCCAGCGGATTCGAACGGAGTCCCGGACGGTCGTCTGGAACCGCCAGACAGTCTTGCGACAACGCCAGAAGGTCCGGAGGAACCATCAGACGATCCGAAGCGAGTCCCAGACAATCCTCTGGAGGTGCCAGAGGGCCTTGACCCCCCTCCTCCAGCCCTCCGCTACCGCCAGACGGTCGTCCGGAATCCCCAGACGGTCTTCTTGAGGTCCCGGACAGTCCTCTTGAGGTCCCGAACGATCCTCTGGAGGTATCAGAGAGTCGTCTGGCGGGTGGTTCGGGTCGTCCGGACCCCCGTTCGGGCCTCTGATGGTCCAAAATGGTCGTCTGGGACCGCGAGAGATCCTTCTGGAGGTCCCAGAAGGTTGTCTGGAAGTCCCGGACAATCGTCTGGAAGTGGGTTTTGACTGTCTTCAGGTATCCATGAATTGTGCAGAAGTCCGTGCGGGTCGTCTGAGGAGTCCCGCGAATCGTCCGGTATTCCGTGCCAAGAGCTGGAAGGTTTCTGAAGTCTGTCTTAGGGCTGGATGGAGCTTTACGAGAGCTAAGAACGGATTTCCATGAATGAAGGCCAACCGCTCAAAACGCCGTCACAATACGCGGGATCCCTGCACTGAGATTGAGAAGGTGGTCGACCAGATTCTGGCGATATCATTCATCACCCTGTCCCACCTATCGCACTCGGCTTGGGACATCCTGATAGATCTCGATTTGCCTGAGTCGCATGACCGGATGATTGTCGCTGACGCGCTCGACCGCAAGATTCCTCTAATCACCAGCGACGACGAACTCAGGTCTGTGGCGGGACTCAGGACGATTTGGCGGTAAGAAACCCGCCAATTCTCCCCATCGGTCGAGGCGCAACGGTGCCTGCCGCACCCTCATCACGCTCCCGCCACGGATGGGAATCTTGATTACCGCCGCCCCCATTAGGCCGACGACCCGCCCGCGCTTCAAGCCCGGAGGAGGGGTCACTCATGACAATCGCAGGCAGCAGAGTCCTGATAACGGGTGGAGCCGGTTTCATAGGCAGCTACATAGCAGAGGCACTGAGCGACTCCTGCGACGTTCTCATCCTCGACAATCTGAGCTCGGGGAAGAAGGAGTTCGTCGACGCGCTGGTCAAAGGGCATGGAATGAGATTTGCGAAGGCGGACATCCTCAAGGGTTCCATCCGCCGATTCCTCAAGGACATGGACGTTGTGATCCATCTCGCGTCGAATCCGGACGTGCGCGCGGGGATCAAGCAGCCTTCCCTTCACTTCGAATCGAATGTCGTCCTGACTCAGAGGCTGCTCGAGGCGATGCGCTCCTCTGACGTCAAGACGATGCTGTTCACATCGACCTCGACCATCTACGGCGAGCCGCCTGTCGTGCCGACACCTGAGAATTACGGCCCCCTCGTCCCGATTTCCACTTACGGCGCGACCAAGCTCGCGTCGGAGGCCCTGATCGCAGCCTATGCGAAGACGAACGGATGGCGGGCGCTGATCTTCCGCCTCGCGAACGTCGTTGGCGGGAGGAGCACTCACGGCGTCACGTTCGACTTCTTGAACAAGCTGAAGAAGAACCCGAAGAAGCTGGAGATACTCGGGCGGTACCCTGGCACGCTGAAGTCCTACGTCCACGTGAGCGACGTCGTGGCGGGGATGATGTCGGCCTGGAAGGCGGAGAGCGAGCAGGTGGACTTCTACAACGTCGGCAGCGAGGACATGATGCTGGTCGAGGACATCGCCAAGATTGTGGCGGATGAGATGGGCCTCAAGGATGTCGAGTTCGAATGGGCCGGCGGTGTGGATGGCGGGCGCGGCTGGGCCGGCGACGTCACGAAGATGATTCTCTCCATCGAGAAGCTCAAGCGGACGGGATGGCGGCCACGCTACAAGAGCGCCGAGGCGGTCAGATTAGCCGCGAAAGAAATGCTCGGGAAGCCGTGATATTTGAGGGTGAATCAAGATGTCAATCAACAAGGATGCCGAAATGATTTGCGAGAAATGCGACGGAATCCTCGCTTGGCCCGACCTTATTTATTTGGAGGACAATCCTGAGGCGACGATCGGGGATTATCAGATTGTGGTGGATGGCTTGAAGGCAGCCCTTGAAGAAATCTGGAGACTTGCTGGAAGAATTTGGGAGGAAACCCAACATGCTTCGCCCGCAAAACTAGGCCGTTGAGGGTTCTTTGAGATGAGGTTTCCCGATTGAGCTCGATTGGTATCTATTTCACCGAAATGCCACACAACGTTGATATGTGTCAGCCATCTTCGGTCAGCGGGGCTGTGGGGTAGCTACTGGAGGCCATCGGCCTCTGGCTACAATGGTCCATCCTTCCAGCTTTGGGAGCTGGAGACCCCGATTCAAATTCGGGCAGCCCCACTCACATCTGACCGCCACGGCGGGGATCTTTCTGCACCGCCTCTGCCCTCAGCACCTCGTAAATGCCGGATGAGCCCTTGAAATCCTTTCTTGCCTCGATGATGTGCAGTCTCATCAGGAAGTTCGGACCATCGATGACGAGCGTCTCATATTCGCCGCCTTCGCCGCACGGGCTCAGGCCGTGTTTCTCGTTTAGTTCGAGGAGTTCCAATCGGGCTTTGTCGTCAATCTCGCGGCCCAGCCAGGATTCGTCCAGTCCCTCTGCCGCCACGCCGGTTATTAGGATTCGGAAGCCCGCCGATAGATAGTCCGCGAGTAAAGACGCTTGGTTTTGCCGCCATAGCGGAGCGAAGCACCTCAATCCGAGGTCATGGCAGAGTGCGTCGACGCGGGATTTCTGGTAATCCGAGGCGATGGTTCCCATGACAAGTCCATCTACCTGCAGTCCCACCAAAACCTCCCTCAGGGCCCTGATTTCTTCGTCCTCTCCGCGACCCGCTTCCCGCGAGACAATGTGGATTCCGAGGCATTCTGAGAGCAGGGGGGCAAGGTGAATATTCGGAACATGATACAGCATCGAGTCATATTCGCTGGGGACGATGGTGATTAGATTGGAAACCTCCCAGCCTCTTTGTTGTGCGACGTACAAAGCATATGTCGAGTCCTTGCCGCCGGAGAATAACGCTGCGATTTTCACAGCAGGGTCATTCGCTCTTCACGGATAAATGCAACTGACTCTATTGCAGCGTGCCTGTCGCCAAGATGCTCGACGAGTCTCGTATCTCGAAGCGATTCGACGATGGATACGTCGACTTGTCTGCCAGGATTTTATCTCCGATGTCGATGAAAGTACCCGCACTGAGCTTCTGGTAGGTCATTCTATATGTCATCCAATTGTCTGAAGTTAGGGCCGTCAAACGAATCGAGGACATCGGCGGTCTAACCGAGCCGTTAGCATCGTAGATGGTCATGAAGAGGTCCGATGGCTTGAATTCCGTCGGGCCATAGGTCACCGTCAATGTCCAATTATAGCCTTCCGATCCGATGCGAAAAGCAAGTGGGCGAGAAGGAGTCTCATACGGGCCATAGTCATGGATGAACAACAGAAATACAGCTGCGAAAACGAGGATGACCGTGACAAAGGCTGCGACCACCATGACATCTTCCCTGCCACCTCGCAATGGCCTCATTGGCGGCATTTGGCCCAAGGGCGGCTGCCCAGGCTCGATACTCACATTTTTCCCTCGTTTGCGTCCTCAATTGCTAAAGAAGCATGGACATGCCATAATACTTGCGGCAGAGGAGGCTGAAGAACCGTCACCGACCGCACGGGAAGGTATTTCGGCGGGTAGCGAATCACGGGGTCGATGAAGCTCGAAGAGATGACCTCTCGAGAGTTCGCTGAGATGGTGAATGAGAAGTCCGTTGTCATACTGCCGATTGGCTCGATCGAGGAGCATGGACCGCACCTGCCTCTCGCGACCGACTGCTTCCAGCCGATGCGTGTCGCTGAGATGGTCTCGAAGAAGAATGGCGCTTTCGTCGCACCCTTCCTCTACTATGGCGTGTGCAACACGACGAAGCACTATCCGGGCACTTTGTCCATATCCTTCGAAGCCCTGAGGCTGACCGTCCGCGACATCCTCTCCGAGCTCGTGCGAAACGGTTTCATGAACATCATCGTCCTGACGGGCCACGCAGGGCAGGACCACATGTCGGCCCTCAGGATCGCCGCCAGGGAAGTCGTGCGGGATTCCAAAGCGAGGATCATGGTCTTCTCCGACTACGACATCATCTACAACAAGAACATGCTCCCGCCCGAGGATGGGCACGCGGGCATGGGCGAGACCTCGCGGATCATGGCGGAGAAGCCGAAGCTGGTCAAGAAGCGCCCGCCAGCCGCGGAGAACCGGATGCCCGAATATGCGATCCTGGATGACGTTCGACCGTTCTGGCCCGGCTGGACGGGGGACCCGAGGAAGGCGAGTGCCGCCCTCGGCAGGAAGCTCGATGATAGGGTCGTGGCGGAGATTGTCAAACTTATCCGCGACATGAAGACGTGGCGGGTGAAGTGATGGCGGCTGAGGATGAGAAGAGGATCGCGGGAGAGGCCGCCGTCGCGCTCGTGAAAGACGGCATGGCGGTGGGTCTAGGAACGGGGTCCACTGTCCGCTACTTCATCCAGCGCTTGGGGCAACTCGCACGTGAAGGGATGAGCGTCATAGGAGTCCCCACTTCGATGCAGACGGAGCGCCTGGCGGCTCAGGCGGGCATCAAGGTCGGGACGCTGCAGGATCACCCGGAACTTGACCTGACGGTCGACGGCGCCGACGAGGTCGACCCGAAGCTGGACCTCATCAAGGGACTTGGCGGGGCGCTCTTCCGCGAGAAGATAGTCGCCAAGGCATCGAAGCGATTCGTCGTCGTGGTCGACTCATCCAAGGTGGTCAGGAACCTCGGCGAGAAGACGCCGGTCCCCGTGGAAGTCCATGTCTTCGGGTGGAAGGCAACCCTGGGGTGGCTCAGCGATCTCGGCTGCAAGCCGAGCCTTAGGAAATCCGGCATGAACCCATACATGACGGACAACGGGAATTTCATCGTGGACTGCGCGTTCGGAGGAATCCCCGACCCCGCCGCTCTCGAGGAGAATATAAACAATATCCCGGGCGCGGTGCAGAACGGTATCTTTGCAGGCATGGCGGACCTCGTGATAGTCGGAAAAGCAGGCGGCGTCAAGCGCCTCGAGCGGGCTAAGCGAGCTGTCTCAGCCGCTTCAGGTTCTCCTCTATCTGCTTGATCCTCTCGGCCTCCCGTCCGCAGATTGTATCAACAATCTCGGGGAACGGGACAGAAAGCCTATAGGAGTGCACGGGCCTGCCCTTCCCCTCCTTCTTGATCTCCTTCTTCTCCACCCACCTGCGCCGCCTGAGCTCCTGCATCGCTATGGAAACCTCTGGCTGGCGGAGTCCCGTGGCCTTCTCGATCTCCACGGAGGTCGTTTCGTTCCGCCTGGCGATGAAAATCAAAGCCTTGGAGAGGTTCTTTGGCATGCCAGCCTTGGTCATAAGTTCTGCGAGGATTTCGTCCCTCTTGCTTATCCTTGCGTCGCGCGCCACCAAGGCACCGCGCCAATTATCCGAGCCCGAATATATATAGGCTCCTATTTATTAATCAAGATGGAGAATCTTCCCGCCATGGACGCCAGCGGCTCATGCGAAAGCAGAGCCTCAGCGTGTGCTGATTCGAACAGTCCGGTCTCGATTCCGATTGCTCGATTCATGACCTCGGCTCTGCTCAGTTCCCGCGGTTTTCGAATGCCTCGCTGCCATGAAGCAACCCTTTAATAGCAGTAAGACTGTGAACTCGGCACGGTCCAGATATGAAGATGCCTAGGGTGATAATGGGCTACTGCCCCCACTGCAAGAAGCACGTGGAGCTGGAAGTGGAGAGGGTGAAGAGCAGGCCCCGTTCCGAGCTCAGGCTCGGCCAGAGGCGGTACAGGCGCAAGCTGAAAGGGTACGGCAGTTTCCCCAAGCCCAAGCCCGGCCCGGAGCGAGAGAAGCCGACGAGGAGGCTCCATCTCCGGTTCAAGTGCAAGTCCTGCAAGAAGTCACACCAGCGGCGGGGTATCAGGGCGAAGAAGTTCGAGCTGACGGAGGCGCAGTGATGCCGAAGGACCGCGCGCGTTTCCTGAGAGTGAAGTGCAAGGACTGCCCGAACGAGCAGATAGTCTTCGAGAGGGCGGCATCGGTCGTCGCGTGCCAGGTCTGCGGCGCGGTCATCCTCGAGCCCACAGGCGGCAAAGCCCTTGTCAGGGCCGAGGTGATCGGAGTCGTGGAGTGATGGTTCGTGCAGCAGAGTTTCCGGATGAAGGGGAGCTTGTAGTCTGCACGGTCCAGACGGTCAAGGATTTCGGCGCGTTCGTCGCGCTGGACGAGTACAACGGCAAGGAAGGTTTCATCCATATTGCTGAGGTGGCCTCCGGCTGGATCAAGTACATCAGGGACTACGTCCGCGAGGGTCAGAAGCTGGTATGCAAGGTCCTCCGGGTCGACAAGACGAAGGGCCACGTGGACCTCTCTTTCAAGGCGGTCAATGAACACAAGCGCCGCGAGAAGATACAGGAGTGGAAGAACGAACAGAAGGGGGACAAGCTGTTCGCGATCGTCGCGCAGAGGTTGGGGATCGCCATCGAGAAATGCTTCGAGGATTTCGGATACAAGATTGCGGATTCCTTTGGCACGATATACCATGCGATGGAGGCGTGCGTCATCGACGAGGGCGTCCTCGGGGAGGAGGGATTCGAGGGCGATTGGATTAAGACATTCATCGAGGTCGCGAGGGAGAACATAGTCGCTCCGTTCGTCAGAATCGGCGGCTTCCTGGAGATGACCTGCCCCAAGCCTGACGGCGCAGTCCACATAAAGGATGCACTCGCAAAGGCGCTCAAGGAAGACCATGTGACGGTCAAGGTGCAATACATAGGCGCGCCGAGGTATCGCTTGGTCGTGCGCGCCCCTGACTACAAGACGGCCGAGTCGGAGATCGAGAACGCCGCAAAGAAGGTTCTGAAGTATTTGGAGGCTCACGGCGGAGAAGGCAAGTTTATCAGGGAGGAAGCCTAGTTTGAGAACACTCATCCGTCTGTGCAAGGCCTGCGGTCGGTACACCCTCAAGGGTTCCTGCCCGGCGTGCGGGGCCGCCACTATTATGCCCCTCCCGCCAAGGTACTCCCCGGAGGACCGCTATGGCGCATACCGGAGGAGGCTCAAGAAGGAGGTTTCAGACCATGGATGACATCACGATGAGGTACACTGAGAAGCCCGTGCTGACCAACCCGATCTTCGTCGAGGGGCTCCCGGGAATAGGGAACGTCGGCAAGCTCGCCGCCGAGCATCTGAAGGACGAGCTGAAGGGCGTCAAGTTCGCCGAGCTCTATTCCAAGTTCTTCCCGCCGCAAGTCCTGGTCCAGGACGATGGCTTGGTCCGGCTCGTCAACCACGAGTTTTACCACGTCAAGAGGACGCCGAAGGCGGACGACATGGTCATCATGACAGGGGACTATCAGGGACTCACCCCCGAGGGCCAGTACGAGCTGAGCGACTTCATCCTCAAGGAACTGAAGGGGCTCGGGGTGAAGATGATGTACACCCTCGGCGGCTATGGCTTGGGGCGCATGGTCACCAAACCCAGGGTCCTTGGAGCGGCCACCAGCATCGACCTCGTGAAGGAGATGGAGAAGCATGGGGTCGTATTCGCCCGCGGTGAGCCCGGGGCGGGAATCGTAGGAGCGAGCGGGCTGCTGCTCGGTCTGGGCAAGCTCTACGACATGCAGTCGGTCTGCCTCATGGGCGAGACATCGGGATACTTTGTGGATCCGAAGAGCGCTCAAGCCGTCCTGGAGGTCCTCACGCACGTTCTGGATCTCAAGATATCCTTCGCCGAGCTGGAGAACAAGGCGAAGCAGATAGACCAGATCACATCGAAGCTCAGGGACACCGAGGGAGGGCCCGAGGTCGCCCCGAAAGAGGATCTCGGCTACATCGGTTAGACGTCCTCCAAAGGCCGGTCAGTCCAGAAAGCTCATATATGCTCGGCCACGCTATTCTCGCGACTGCATGACGAAGGACGAGGTCAAGAAGGCGTATCTCAAGGGCTACGAGGCGGGTCAGAAGGAAGCGTGGTCTGACATCTCCAAGCTCACCACGCGGGGATACAGCCCCACCGAGCTCAACATCATGGCGAAGAGCAAGATGGCGGTGGTCTCCCGATCCGTGGAGGACAAGGCCCGCCAGCTTGAGAAGTTTGGGCTGGTGATCGAGGATCTCGCATCTGCCGGAGGGACTGGGATGCTCCCCGACCGAAGAGGTAGCTATGTCATCAGGGAGGAGAAGGCGGAGGCGGTGTTCGACCACTTCGCGGATCTCTTGGAGAAAGGTCACCATGGTTTATGCATAACCCGCACTCACCCGAGGGAACTCGGCTTGCGTTTCGAGTCCAAGTCCGTGAAGTTCCTCTGGCTGAGCAGGAGCGAGTCGGAGGTAAAAGGGGACGTGAAGTCTATCTCGCCGACAGAGCTGTCTGCCCTGGCCTCTCAGGCTGTCGGTTTCATGGAGAGGGAGAAACAGTCTGCCGTGCTCCTGGAAGGAATCGAGTACCTGGTCTCTCAGAATGGTTTCCCGCCAGTCCTGAAGTTCGTCCAGATGCTCAGCGAGAAATCGGTGCTCAGCGACTCATACCTTCTCCTCTCGGTCAATCCCGCCGCAATGAACGAGCGGGAGTACGGACAGATAGCGAAGGAGATGGCGGGCGAGCTCTGAGCCGTCCTCGGCGAGACGCCACCCTATGTCCCGAATTTCTTCCCGCACTTTTCGCAGAACAAGGCGCCAGCACTGGCCCTATTGCCGCAGCTCGGGCAGAACTTGACAGCACCTGAGGTCGCGGCGGCAGGCGCAGGCACTCCCGCCTTCTGCGATTCTGTCAGCACGGCGGCCATGGCCTTGTAGTCCTGCATCTTCTTCTCCCGTTGGAAGACATTGACGACTTCCTCGACGTACCTCTTGAGGTTCACCGGGTCGTTGACCCTGAGCCATACGACACCGCCACCGCCAATGACCTGATGCTCGTAGCCCATCCCGGTCGTTCCGCCGCCATATCCCGCAGTCCAGAAGGCGATGGTCCCGTAGCCGATGATCCTCCCTAAAACACCCTGGTGGAGGGTGATGTTCTGCACCTTGTCGTAGGTGCACTGGTAGAGGTGCCGCGATATGATCCCGGACACGGCCATTATCTTGTCCGATGTAAGCGCGTATCTCCGCCCCATCCAGTCCATGTAGCTCAGGAAGATCTGCAGCACCGGGATGACGACGAAGAAGAGTATCGCGAAAAGAAGGCAAGCCATGTCCACATAATAGCCTGCCAGGATGAGAAAGGGGAAAAACAGCAGAACCAACACGATCAGCCCGATTATGGGTTGGATGATGAAAGGAACGAGATTCGGCCTCGTTTCAAAGACGAGGACCTCGTCCCTCGATATGTGTTCCCTCGGGAAGACCTCAGGCAGGTAACTGGGGTGAGGCGGCGGAAGGCTCCAAGGCCCGGATGGATTCGTTGACCGAGAAACCAATCTAGTCCCTCCTCTGTCCCCCTTCGCTGCCCGGACACCCGAACGAAGCGCCGCGTTTGGAGCGACACAGGACTCTCAACGACACCGGTACGTCACAGCTTCCAGATCTCCATGACATCCTCTCGTCTCCCGGTTTCTCCCGAAAGGATGACCGACGAGTCGGTATTTAGAACTAGTCATCTTTCAATCTCGAATGGAGGATGTCTCACGAGGTTTCGCTGCGAGACGCCAACCTGCTGATTCACACCGTCATGCCCGTGCGCGGAGCCCATCGCAAGTGGCAAAGGCTTTATGACTGCCCCCTTTAACTGGCGGGTCAACGCTCCCGTAGTCTAGTCCGGTCAAGGATAGAGGCCTTTCGAGCCTCGGACCCGGGTCCAAATCCCGGCGGGAGCACTCACTCCTTTTCAGACCGCGATGCCCAGCTTCCTGAGCTCCTTCCTCCCGGTCTCGGTGACGTGGTATTTGGTCCCCCGTCCGCTTCCTTTCTTGACTATCCAACCTTGTCGGATGCAATGCTCGAGGAACATCAGGCTGATGGCGGACGGATCGACCTGCTCGACTCCCGCATCAGGCATCGAACCGATCTCCACTTCCTTGGTGATGCTCGCCCGGAGCATTTCATCTATCGAGGCCCCGCGCGCCCCATCCAGAGTCTCGTTGACGAGCCTGTCGGCCAATGCCAGGTGGCCGGTCATTCTGGGGAGGCTGACGAACTTGACCTTCCCGAAGCGCCCCGCTATCTTATTCGCCTCCAAGGCGAGTCTTTGCATCCTCGGCTCCCTCACTCTGTATTCTCCAGTCATCTGACGCACGACCAGCTCGCTGTCCAGAGTGCAGATGACCTCGCCATCCGTGTATTTCGCGGCAATCTCGAGTCCCCTGACAAGGGCTCTGTATTCGGCCTCGTTGTTCGTCGCGCGACCTATGTACTCGCTGAACGGCTTGATGATGACGTCGTCCTGATCGCAGACCACGACTCCGATCGCGGCGGGTCCGGGGTTCCCTCTTGCGCCGCCGTCGGTGTAGATTCTGACCATGGCATGCTTCGGGGTCTTGGCGGTCATCGTGACGGGAATCGGCCACGCCGCAATGAAGGTTGTGGCGGGAATGGGGAATCTATTTCGAGAGCGCCTTCATGACCTTGGGGAAAGCCGCAGCGAATTTCCTGCATTGCTCCGTCGGTATCGAGAAGGAGACGCGGACGAACCTCGGTCCGAACCGCTTGGACAGGTACTGCCCCGCCCTGGTGTGTATGTAGTGATCCTGGAGCAACATCGCCTCGACCTTCTCCGGGTTCACCCCTGTCTCCCTGATGTCGACACAGAACATGTTCGCGAGGGAGGGGAAGACGGGCAGATAGGCGCCGCGGACCTTCGAGACGGCTGACTTGATGACGTCCTGGTTCTTGCGGCAGATCTGCCTGAGCTTTGGCAGCCACCGCTTCTTCGTTTCGAGCGCGGCCAGGGCGCCACGCTGAGCGAGGACATTCACGCCGAGGACGTTCGTGTCGAACTTCTTGATTGCCTTCATGACGTCAGGCGGCGCGAGCACGGCTCCTATGCGCATCCCCGCCATGCCGCAGCCCTTGGAGAACGAATAGGAGACGATCGTTTTCTCCGGGTAGAAATCTGACGCGAGGGTGTGCAGGGGGTTGAAGTCCCTGTACGTGATGTCGTCGATGACGAACATCCCGCGGTCCTCCGCGACCTCGCAGAGCGCGCGAATCTCCTGGCGGGAATAGGCCGTGCCGAGGGGATTGTTCGGGTCGATGATCAGGAGCATCTTCGATTTCGGGGTCGCCGCGTCGGACACATGTTCCGGCGTCAGCTTCCACGGCTCGTGGTAGATGTCGAGCTCCTTGACCTTCGCTCCCGCCATGAGCACCTGGTCGTGGATCGGCATGAAGGACGGGTCCGTCGCGATCACCTCGTCCCCGGGCTGGAGGAAGGCGCGGTTGGCCATGTAGAGCCCCTCGATGCCGCCGTTGGTGAGGTGTATGTCCCAGTCCTCCATCTTGAGGTCCGCCTTTATCGCGTCGCAGAGGCCGAACACGCCCTTCTTGAAGCCGTAGAGGTTGTACTCCCTCTCGTTCACCGACTGGCGGATCGCCTCGTTTATCTTCGGGGAGAGGGGGATCATGTTCGTGTTCTGGCTCATCCAGACGACCTGCTTCCTGTGCCTGTGCGCGAACTCGAAATTGTCCATGCTGGCCATTTGCTCACCTTGGAATGATTCGATGGAGGATTGGATGCCGGGTTGGGCAATGTGGCGCTCCGATATACCTATTGCGGTGGCGTCCCGCCGCATGGCAAAAACCTTATTGCGGGCGGGTCAATGCCTCATACAAGGGCTCGTAGTCTAGCGGTCATGACGTCACTTTGACATAGTGAAGGTCTCCGGTTCGAATCCGGACGAGCCCACTCATTCCTCAGGTCATCGTGGGTCGTGGCAACTGCCTTATGCTCGGGCCGGTTCACCCAAGCCGGCATGCCGCGCAGGAAATACGGGCGGATGATCAAGCCGCTTCCGCTCATGCCGCAGGAGAAATGCCGTTTCTGCAGGGCAGGTCGAAGTTGTCCAGTCCATAAGAGGACTCAGCAGAGCTGAGGCGCGGGATCACTTACGCGGTGCAGTCGAGGATGCCAAGGCGATATGCTTCTGCAACGACGCCAGCAGTTCCTTCTCGTGCTTGTCCTTGATCCAGCCCTGGTTCTTCATCTCCGCGAGGCCCTTCGCGAGCATTTCCGGCAGGTCCCTCATGTGGAGTATGTTCGACGACATGCTCACGCTGCCGATGTAGGTCGCCAAGCTGCGATCCTCCGCGAGGGCCTTCTCGATGCCGGCCCGGAAGGTCTCGTCAAATTCCTTCGTCTTGGGTTCGAGCGGGAGGACGAGTCCCCCGAACATGGACTGGATGCCGCCGAGCACCCCCTTGCCCGATTTCGCGATCATCGGTGGATACACCAGGTATCTGACACCCTTGTCCCCCTGCAGCAAACACACCATCAGGGGCATGTAGACGATCTCGGAGGAAAGATGTGGCGGGATCGGGACTCCCTGAGCCTCGACGGAGGCGATTTCCTCTTCCTTCCTGTTCTTGAGATCCTGCATGTTGTGGTGCATCTGGCTGGCTTTCTGAGTCATGTTCGCTTGGTCGTTTATCAGGGCGTTGACCTGCGCGTCCCGCTCTCTCTCCAGCGACCTGATGCGCTCCCATTGCGACTGTATCTGC
The DNA here is from genome assembly GCA_017885655.1 of Methanobacteriota archaeon. GTDB lineage: Archaea > Thermoplasmatota > Thermoplasmata > RBG-16-68-12 > JAFNFQ01 > JAFNFQ01. The sequence continues at coordinate 12,869 of JAFNFQ010000046.1, forward strand.
TTGTCGTAATCGCCCCTCATGCGGGACATTTCCTCCTGGTATTTCTCGGCATCATCCTTCGCCTTCTGGACATCCCTGCGCGTGGCGTGCAGCCGCTCCTTCGCCTTCGCGGTCACGTCCGGCGCGGCGTCCTTGCGCTTGCTCTCGGCGTGCCAGTGATTCTCCTCTGACTCCAGCCGCCTGACTTCTCCTTGGAGACTGACGAGGCGGGGCTGCATTGACGACCACGCCTCATCCCGCCTCTTCTCTAGGTCGGCGACCTTCGCGGTGACTTCAGGCTTTATCGCGTCGATCTTCGCGTTGTACTTCCTCTTGGTCTCATCGATCACGCCGTCAATTTCCTTCCTGAACCTGTCCACCGCGATCTTGAGGCTCTCCTTCGCCTGTTCGAGATCGGCGAGCATCTTCCTGCCGAACAATATCATGTCCGCGATCTTCTTGACGGCATTGGCCGCTTCGCTGCAGGGCAGTCGTGGCTCAAGGAAAGAGGTGTGGGCTCCTTCGCGGGGCTGCGCGAGGTTGATGTGCTCCAGCAGGTCCTTCATGAACTCCTCGTGAATGAACAGGCCCATGACGGGAAGCCTCTCCACCACCGCGAAATCCCTGAAGTAACCCGCGTGTGAGGCTTCGAGAGCGATGAAATCCCTGAAATTCTTGCAGGCGCCGAGGGCTTTCACGAAGGCCTCGGTGCTGGCCACGCGGCGGTCCTCGAACACGTACGACCAGACCGCCATTCCGTCGAAGACGAGGTGCCTGCCCTCCCGCCACGGCACGGTGATGATGGGCCAGTGGATCGTGCTGACGAAGCTCATGATTTCCTCCTGCTTTCGTATGAGTCCCGCCTTTGCCCTGTGCTTCTCCACATCGGCGAGGATGGTCGCGTAGGTCATCTCGATTGGGAACTCCTCCGTGGCGGTCCCGCTGCTGATCAGAGCGAACGGGAGCACGGCACGCTTGGCAGATTCGGCTGGTGACGACAAATCATTACCTCCCTTCAATGGCATCTATGGGGTTGGCAGGCAATTGCGATTTTAGCTGTTAATTGTTTCGGTCATGGAGAGAGGGAGCGGACCCCCGGAGGAGTGACGCTGTAGGTATCGATAAGGGGAGTAATTAGCCGAAGTCTATGGCGTCCAAGAATGCTCTCACGTCCGATGAAGAAGTGCGAGCAGTCGTGCATGGGTTCGACGACATGCGCCGACACGGGGGAGTGTTGCCACTCCTGCATGTACTTTGTCAGCGGAATATGCAATTCGATGGGGGCTGCTGTCTACTTCCCCAGTCACTTCAAGAGGCTCATAGTCGGCGGATGATTCCCGCAGCGAAGAGACTGGGCATTCTCAGTGCGGTCGAGATGCCGTCGCCTGACGTCCGCCATTCACCAGGTTTTGGATGTATGGCGTGATTGCGGACACAATCTCCGTCGGCTCGACAAAGCTCTTCGTCGCGAAGTACTGATACCAAGCGCACCTGAGGTCGCACTCGGCCATCTTCCTCCTGCGCTCTACAGCTGCAGGGGACACGAGGTACTCCATAAGGTCCGAACGTGCCATATTGATCGTTTTCTCTTCGAGAGTGCGGCAGGGGTAGAACAGGCCCCCGTCCGCATCGACGATGATTGAGGTCGTGTCGCAGCCATGGGCCTTGGTGATGCTCTTGAAGTAGCTCTTGGGCGAGATGATGACGCCGGGGTACTTCTCTCGGAGCTCGAGGCCCTTGCGGGCGAGTATCTGGACATCCGGGAAGTGGTCCCGCGTGTTGGACAGATGCACGGCCGCCATGACCACCGCCTTGACGTTCGCCTCCTTGCACCTCTTGATTTTCCACTCGAGGTCGTCCACCGTGTCCTTCGTCACGACGATCTGCACGCACACGATCGGACCCCATCGCGTGAAATCCTCGAGGTCGTCGTACATGTCCAGATTCTCATGGCCCTCGTCTATGCTGATGTGCAGGAAATCGATGTACTTCCCGTATTCCTCCATAGGATACCTGTCGCCGAGGCGTCTCTCGCTCGTCGTGAACAGGAGGTAGAATGGCAGCGTGGCCTGGTAGCGCAGGATCTGCTCGATGTCATCCCTGAGCAAGGGGTCGCCGCCCTCGAGGCTGCATACGATGATGCTGCTCCTCGCGACGTTGTCCAGGATCCTCATGACATCGTCTGTCGGGATGTCCTTCCATCTCGTCTTCACGTGCCAGCAATTGCAGAAGGAGCAGTTGAAGTTGCAGCGCCTGGTGACCTTGAACGAGCAGTAGAAAGGATAGATCGCCTCCCCCGCCAGCATGTTCTCGAACGCGCATCTTGCTGTCTTCAGGTACTTCGAGACAGGGACAGAGCGCATCTGCAGTGACAACCGAAGGACTCGAAATAAGGGTTTGCCTTTCAGATGTAGGTCGTCTGGGTCTGCTCCCTCATGAACTGTTGGAGGTAATAATGGCCTCCCGCGCCTTTTCCGGAGATCCCGCTCATCTTCCAGCCGACGAACGGCTGGGCCCCGACGATCGCGCCGGTGGTCGCGCCCATGGTCCTGTTGGCGTACACAGTGCCGGTCTCGGCGCGACGGAAGAACTCGTCAATCTCATGCTGGTCGTTGGAGAAGATGCCACCTGTGAGCCCGTAGTCCGTCGAGTTCGATATCTCCATCGCCTCGTCGAACGAGTTGAAAGTGGCGACTGCGAGGACAGGGATGAACAGCTCTTCCTTGAGGAATCTGTGATCCAGCGGCAGCCCGTCCACGATCATCGGCTCGACGTAGAAACCGTGCTTCAGGTCGCCTTCCTTCCGCGCGTTCCCGCCCACCAAGACCTTTCCGTCCTTCCTCGCCGCCGCGGCGACCTTCTGGTACTTCTCGTAAGCAGCCTCGTTGATGACCGGTCCCATGAATGTGTCCCGCAGCACCGGGTCGCCGACTCCCAGGTTCCTGGTGTAGGCAACGAGCTTCTTGACGAACTCATCCTTGACGCTCTTGTGCACCAGGACGCGTGAGCAGGCGCTGCACTTCTGCCCGCCATAGCCGAACGCCGCCCTTGCGACGCCTTCGGCGGCTTTGTCCAGGTCGGCCTTGGCGGTGACAATGGTCGCGTTCTTCCCGCCCATCTCTGTGATGATTGGCTTGGGGAACTTGGCGGTGAATGTCTTGAACGCCGACAGTCCTACCTCCCTCGACCCGGTGAAGACGAATCCGTCGACGCCGGGATTGTCGACCAGCTCCTGACCGACCGTTGAGCCTGGCCCTGTCACGAAGTTCAGGACTCCCGGGGGCAGTCCGGCTTCCATCAGCGCATCATAGAGCACCAGCGCCATGTACGGCGTGTCGCTGGCGGGCTTGAGGACCGCCGTGTTGCCCGCGAGCACGGCCCCCGCCGTCATGCCGGCGGTTATCGCGAAGGGGAAGTTGAAAGGGGCGATCACCGCCCAGACCCCGAACGGCTTGAGGACGCTCTTCGTTCTCTCGTTCGCGACGTAGCGTCCCATCTCCTTCTCGAACCCGTTGTTCGCTATCAGCTCGCCGGCGTACCACCTTACGAGGTCAACCGCTTCGTCGACTTCGGCAATCGCCTCGGTGCAGTTCTTGCCGTTCTCGAAGCTCATCAGGGCCGCGACGTAATACTTCCTCCTGGAAATCAGGTTGGCGGCCCTGAGGAAAATCCTCGCTTTCTCCTTGTAGTCCGTCCCTGCCCATGCGGGGAACGCCCGCTTTGCGGATTCGACAGCTTTCTTCGCGTCCGCCCTCGTGCCTTTCTGAAAGAGACCGAGGAGAATGCGCTGGTCATTCGGGCTCCTGTCTTCGAACGTGCCGCCTTTCGAGCGGACTTCCTCCCCGTCGATCCAGATCGGATGCTCTTGGCCGAACTCGCCCTTGACCTTCTCGACCGCAGCCTCGTAGAGTACATGGAACTCGTCTACCTTTCCGCCCTCGACCGCGCTGAGGTATGTCCTCTCGTTCAGAAAAACCATTCTTCTCGCCTTCGCATGTGGAATATCAGCACCGAGAAAAACCTTTGCGGGTTCCGAGGGTGGGCAAGCGATTTTATCATGGGAGCGATTGGAGTGTCGATGCTCTGCCTGGGAATCGAGAGCACCGCGCACACCGTCGGTGTCGGCATAGTCGACGAGAAGTGCAGAGTGCTCGCCAATGAATCCAGCACATTCTCGCCGATCAAGGGGGGCATCCACCCGAGGGAGGCCGCGAACCACCACGCGGAAAACATTGTCCCGCTGATCCGATCTGCCTTCCTGAAGGCTGGAACCGACCCGCGCGATCTCGACGCTGTCGCGTTCTCCATGGGGCCCGGTTTGGGCCCGTGCTTGAGGACAGGGGCGACTGCGGCGAGGGCTCTGGCCCTGGCGGTTGATAAGCCCTTGGTGGGCGTCAATCATTGTGTCGCGCACCTTGAGATCGGACTGGTGAAAACGGGTTGCAGGAACCCGGTGCTGCTCTATGTCTCCGGTGGCAATACGCAGGTGATAGCCTTCGCGGAGGGGCGGTATCGCGTGTTCGGCGAGACTCTGGATATAGGCGTGGGGAATCTGCTAGACAAGTTCGCGAGAGGGGTGGGCCTCGGGTTCCCTGGCGGGCCACTTGTGGAGAGGTTGGCGGGGGAGAGCAGCAATCTCGTCGCGCTGCCCTATTCGGTGAAGGGCATGGACGTCGCTTTCTCAGGAATGCTGACGGCAGCGCTGGAACTGCATAAGGATGGGAAGAGCCTGCAGGACTTGTGCAATTCCATCCAGGAGACAGCCTTCGCGATGCTGACTGAAGTATCCGAGAGGGCGATGGCTCACCTCGACAGAGACGAGATACTCCTAGGCGGCGGGGTCGCATGCAACAGGAGGCTCAAGTCCATGGTTGAGATGATGGCCGCCGACAGGGGCGCGAGGATTTTCGTGCCGGAGGCGGCGCTCTGCGTGGATAACGGGGCGATGATCGCCTGGACGGGCCTATTGATGCACCGCTCTGGGTCACACCTAGATATTAGAGACAGCGTAATCAATCAGCGCTTCAGGACTGATCAGGTCGACGTCACTTGGATAAGGGCGGGCGCTCAGTAGCTTTTCGCAATCGCTCTTACCGCCGCACCGCGCTCGAACTTGTGGCCGAATTTGATCATCGCGGCCTCGACCGCAGCGTACGCGGCGAGCAGGTCGCTGATCGGGCAGATGCCCATGTGGCCTATGCGGAAGATCTTCCCTTTGACGCTGCCCTGGCCTCCCGCCACGACGACACGATGGGATTCGCGGAGTTCCTTCCGGAACTTGCCGTCGTCAAATCCTGCCGGGTAACGAATTGCCGTGAGCGTGTTCGATGCACACTGCTTATCCGGAAACAGCTGGAGCCCCATCGCTTCGACTGCCGCCCTCGACGCTTTCGCGAGCTTGGCGGTCCGCGCGATCCTCCCCTCTATTGTCTCTTCCTTCAGGATGCGCAACGCCTCCCTGAACGCGAGGAAGAGAGGTATGGCCGGTGTCCACGGTGTGTCGTCCTCGTCCCGGAGCGCGTCGATGTGTGCCCTCAGGCTGAGATAGCAGCTCTGCTCCTCGTGCAGCTCCTCGTAAGCCCTCGGCGAAACCATGACGCCCGCCAGGCCGGCAGGAGCGGCGATGCACTTCTGGCTCCCCATCACGACCGCATCGGCCCCCCATTCGTCTGGCTTGACCTCAATTCCCGCCACCGAGGTGATTCCATCCAGGATGAAGAGGCAATCATGCTTCTTTGCGAGTGCGGCGATCTCCTTGGCCGGATTCGTCACCCCTGTGGAGGTCTCGTTGTGACAGAGGGTGACGGCCCTGTAGTCGCCCTTCTCGAGCTCTGCGGCGACCTTCTCCGGATACACGGCCTTGCCCCATTCGAAATTCATCGGCGTGGGTTCGGCGAAGACCTTGCACAGGTCGTTGAACCTCTCGCTGAACTTCCCGTTCACGAGGTTCAAAACCCTGTCTTTCTTGTGCAGCAAGCTTGACACCACGCTCTCCAGTCCAGCCGTCCCTGAACCGGAGATCAGGGCGACCTGCCCTGTCGTCGTCTGGAACAGATACTTCAGGTTCTCTCTCAACTCGGCGTTTATCGCCTTGAACTCGGCGCTCCTGTGGTTGATCGCAGGAGAAGACATGGCCTTCAAGACGCGGGGGTGCATCTTCACCGGCCCTGCCAGCATGAATATATTGTCTTCTAGGTCCATAGTGATCGATGCAAGGGAAAACAGCACTCCCCTTAAACGCATCGAACTTACCTTGTTGTCGCGGAATGCTGGCAATTGACCGCAGGGTTCGCGCAGCACGCACGAGGTTTCGGAGCACTCCTCCAGTGGAACACCGTGTCAGCGAAGATTCTTATACTGGCTTATATATCTGCCAGACAAGCGTAAGACAAAGGATGGCAAATTGCCATAATGATGGGTGCAGGTGGGTCTGTGTTGGACGACGCGGAAAAAGTCACGATCAGACTGCCAAAGAAGTTTCTCAGGGCCCTCGACTTTCTCGTCGAGGTCGACGACATGCCGAGCAGGTCACAGGCAATCCGCACTGCGATACGCGACTTCGTCTACGCTCGCGTGGAACTTGTGAAAGAAAAAATGAAGCAAATTCAGGACGCGGAGAAGGCGATTGCGGACGCGGAAGAGTTCAAGGAAAGCTATCTGAAGAAGTAGATGGGAGCACTCTAATATTGGGTCGTGAGCAGAGAGCGTGCATGCTGGCGGCCTCGAAGGGAAGCTGACGCTTACCTCCCCCCAACAGGGTGGCCGAGAGGTCACCCCTCTTTTTTTGTGCCCGGAGGGGAAGCTATCTTTATCTACACACGGACCGATTAGCGCGCGATGATCAAGAAGGTCTTCATGGTATCGACGGTCATCGTCCTGATTTTCCTTATCATCATAACCCCGACATTCATCAGTCAGCAGGCCCCGATTGGCTCCTTCCCCCGAGTGCTGATCGACCATATGGAATATTCCGTGCTAGTGGATGTGCGGGCCGCCTTGGAGGACTTTAGATACCACAACATAAGCATCCGAGTGACGGGCATGGACGATCCCGGATATCACCCGCCGCCTGTCCACGCCAATGAAACGTACGGGATTCAGGCGACCGTCCTCAAGAACGACACAAGGGAATTCACCCTCAACATAACCCTGTTCGACCAAGGCGGGCAAGGATATGACTACAACTCGACAGTGAGAATCGAATCGGGGCAGGATGGCGACGACATGGTGGTCAAAAGGGAAGGCAGCGATCAACTCGTGCGAAAGCCGGTCGGGGAATATTTCAGGGACACGTTTGTCGCAAGGAGTGTGGGCGGATGAAGATATCCAAATGGACACTCCTCTGGCTCGTCATCGTGCTCGCCCTCATGATTGTCTGGGGCAGCATGCTGGCCGGATTGTGGCGGGCAACTGACCTTGCGCTCAACTTCTTCCTGATAATCTTCTCGCTGGTGGTCATAGCGATTCTGGCCATCATAGGCGCTGTATTCGTCGGCATCTTCGTGAGCCATCGCATCATCTCAGCGCAGGGATTCACCCCGTTCGAGCGCGAGATGCTCGAGATGAGGGAGGATGTGAAGTGGATCAAGGAGAAGATGTCGGCGATTGAGGAAAGGACCGGGCAGACGGCATTGAAGGAAAGGAAATAACGGTCTCAGGCCAGCTTCTCCGGGCACTCGGCGCGGCGGCTGCAGCCTATGCACTTGCCTGGCCTGTTGTGGTTCCTGTGCGCCTCTCCTTTGGCCAGAGCGCTGCGCATTTCTGTCAGCTTGCCCAAGACCAGCTTCCTCTGGTCAGCTCCGTATTCGATCTCATGCTCCATTTTCTCGTATCGCAGGACACCATGAGGCGGCGCTCTTCCAGTGTCCTCCTCAAGGAGGAGGCAATAGGCGCTGAGCTGGACTATGTGTGAGAACAGAGGGCCTCGGGGTGTCCTTCCCGTCTTGACTTCGACGGGAATCTGAGAATCCCCCTGCGTGACAACATAGTCCGGCCTGCCCCTCAACCCATGCTTCTGGGAAACGAAGAGCTTCGTGTTCCTCTTCTGGTCGTCCACGAAACTCAAGGTCTTGTCGATAAGGCTGTGCTTCTGCCTCAACGCCCTCGCTATGGCCGAGGCACGGAGGGAGTGATAGAGGAAGAAGGAGGCCCCGATCAGCCACAGGAGGGCGACCACCTCGGCAATCTGGCTGAGCAATTCATTCCCAACGAACGAGTAGGACACGCTGTAGACCGCCAGCAGTGTCGCTATCATCGCGAAGACGAGTATGACCCGCTCCGCGACGAGCCTCTCCTCCTTGGTCGCCGTGGTCTCGGCCTTGTAGAGGAAGTAGCAGGCCGCGAGAAGCCAGATCAGGGCGAGGACGTCGAAGATTTCCGTGATGTCGATTGGGATTCTCTGGCGGAAGGTCACGCCGAGTATCGCCACGATTGTCGCCGCGAGGACGAAGTAAAGAATCGCGGTCTCATGTTGACGGGCCTTGACCTCGTGGGACTCGATGCCCTTCAATTCCTCGACCACGACCTCGTGCTTTCTCTCTCCAGCGGCAAGTGCCTCTTCCTTCTCTTCTGCACCGCCACGGCTCAACCACCACGTCAGCGGACAGTAGCAGAATTTCTCCAGCGCTCCCGCGGAAAAGGCCGGCTGCAAGGCCACGGGTTAACAAGGCTCAGACGGTATTTACCGTTTCCTACGTCGAATCGCGATGGCGAGAACGATGGAGACGGTGGCCAGAACCCCAATCGGAGCAAGGACCCACGGCATCGGCGGTCCTCCAGGCACGGGGGGTTCATTGGTCCGAATGACCGTCACGTTGACGCAGTCTTGGGCCGCGTTGCCCCAAGCATCCTCGACGCGGAGCACGACGAAGTACTCTCCCGGGGCAGGGAACCGCCAAGACGCGACGGATCCGTTGAGCTCGTAGCTTCCGTCCCCGCCGATGTCCCATGAATACCTCTCGATCCCGACATCGTCTCTGGAGGATGCTGCGGAGAAGTAAACCTCTATTCCCTGCTGCACGGCGAAGTCCTCCCCTGCGTCCGCGAACGGGGGCGTGACGTCATCTTTCCAGTCGTACCCGAAGGCGGCGTCGAAGAAGGAAGCAAGCTCTCGGTTCTCCACTATCAAGCCGACCTCCCTGTTCTCGGTGACCGAGTTCAGGTTCCAGTTAATGCTGGATACAAGGACCCTTTCGCCGTCGACGATTATGCCCTTGTTGTGGAACTTCACCAGGTCGTGCGAGGCCGAATTCCCCAATTTGGCGGTGATGGGGATCCCTTCGCGGGCCGCGACTTCGTTGACATAAGCGACAGTGTCGTCGTTGTCCATCGTTTCGCTCTCATCCACGTTGTACCACGAGGAATCGAGGAGGATTCGGACGTCGACGCCCCTCCTCGCGGCATTCACCGCTTCTTCCAGGAACAGGTTGGGCGATGCCCCCCATGACTTGCTGACGTAGAATTGCTCTATGCGGAGGTGACTCCGGGCCGACTTGATGAGGCCGATCACCGCGTCCGGATGCAGCGAGTTGTCAGGGCCGATCACGGGAGTGACGCGGAAGTGACCCGTGAAAGGCTGCTGAGCGAATTCGCGGACGAAGCCGCCCTCAGCCTCGCCATCGTCGCTCACCGGCGATATCGAAGAGCGCGTCAAGTCGACGCTGTCCATCCTGGCGGGGTTCCAGTCCTCCAGGAAAACTCCCGCCATGAAATTCGAAAGCTCGCGATTATCCATTCTGACGGACCACCCCCTGTTGCCGGTCGCACCATTCGGCGGGAACCCGTTTCGCACCCAGTTCTCCGAGCTGACAACCACGGTCCTGTTGTCTATCACCGCGTATTTCGAGTGGTCGTAGCGGTAGCGCGCCTTGACCCCGAGACTCGAGTTGTCCAGCAAGAGGCGCACCGAGGCACCGCTGTCGCTGAGGCCCCGCAGTATGCTCAATTCTGCCTGCTCCATCCCGCTCACGGGGCTGCCCTCCGCCAATATCTTCACATCCACTCCTCGGTGCACTGCCTCCAGAAGCCTCCCGCCCAATGTCGTGTCAGTGAACTCGTAGATGCTGAGGAAGATCGAATCCTCCGCGGAATCGATGATTCCAGAAAGAGCATCCGACGCAGAATCTGGAGATATGATTCCTTGCGCGACGCCGTCGAATTCGAACACGGTCAGGGGGTGAGCCGACTGGCCGATCACGTGCGTCCTGATGCAATGCCAGTCCGAAGACGAGTCCGTGTCTTGGAGGATGCCGCCCGAATCGATCCGATGCGCGACGCGACCCTTCGCCAGCACCTTCGCCGGCGGTCCACCCCATCCGGGCCCTGCGTAGTCCGAGTCGCCATAAATGAAAGCGTCGATGACATCCCCTTGAGGATTCCTCAGGATGACTTCGTCGCCCTCGTTGTTGAGCGCGAAAGTCCCTCCTCTAGCCACCATGGCGGGAGCGTCTCCTCCCGCGTAGCGGAAATCCGCGCTCTCCAGCGTGTCACGGCGGTATAGGCTCGAGTTCTGAGCGATGACCACCTGTTGTCCCGCTGCGACGGACGCATCTGGCGGGAAAGCCAGAGTCCCCTCGAGGTCAGTGAGGGTCCAGTTCGCGAGCGCGATTTCTGCGTCTGCGGGGTTGAGAATCACAACGTATTCGTTCGCGACAAGGGAGTTGTAGTAGACCTCGGCGACGAGCAAGGATGAGTTGCTGGAATCTGTCCAGACAGCAGGTCCCGCCGCAACGCCAGGAAGGGCGACAATGACGGTAGCGAGGACAGCGATGTACGCGCTCCTTCTACGGCAATCCATCTGAGGAGGAATTGAAGACAACGATACTTATCGGAGACATCTACATGTAGCGTGGGCCGCGACTAGCTGCGTGTGAGCCCCTTCGCGAGGTCAAGCAGTGCCTTATGTGGGTCATGTGCCTTGACCACGCCGGAGGCGAGAAGAACGCCCACAGTCCCCAGCTCGAGAGCCTTCCGAACGTCTTCGCGCGACTTGACGCCGGCGCCGCAGAGCACGCCGATCTCCGAGTCAACCTTGCGCACAGCCTCGACGGCATCGGTCACGATCTCAGGTTTGGCGGTGGTGATCGAGATATCGCCTCCAATCAGGTCAGGTGGCTCTATCGCCACATACTCCGGATGCAACCTCGCCACTTTCTTGGCCTCATCGATTGTGTCCGCGCAGACGACCGCTTCTATCCCTGCCTCACCGCACATCTGGACGGCCAGTTTGAGGTCGCTCAGCCGCATCTTCCTCTCGGAATGATTCAGGAGGGTCCCAACTGCCCCCGCCTCCTCGACCGCCATCAGAGGCGTCCAGCCAGTCTTGCTACCGGGCAAGACGGGGTCGAAATGCTGTGAGAGAACCGGCAGATTGAAATCCCCCGCGATTTTGGCCAAGTCCGGCATCGCTGGTGCAATCGCGATAGAGGCACCGGTCGCCTCGGCGACTTTGGAACAGGTCCTGGCGAGCTCGATGCCCGCGTGGCCAAGAACCTCGGGATAGGCTTTGAAGTTCACGATTATGACGGGTAGCCTCATGGTAAGCGACAGAATGGCGCATGCGACTTAATACGTTTGTTTTCTCCCTTGCCGCAAAATGGAGAACTTACTTCAAGAATTGCATATAGGATAGCCTTCTTAGTGCGAAGTGTTCAAACCGAAATTGCGAAAAGGCTTCATTGCGACCGTTCATAGAAGGTGGCGACCATGACTCCCAGCAACGAGGCGCCAGGATCATATGAAGCGCTTTCAAGCGAGGCGAGGATGCTCATCCTCAACTGCCTCGCGGCCGCGAGCAAGACCGTGGCTGAATTGTCTAAGGAGCTTGACCTCCATCCCGCGACTGTTCGGTACCACCTCAAGACATTGGAGGCGGCGGGTCTCGTCGAGGAGTCGAGCAGGGAGAAGGGCGTGAGGAGCGGGAGGCCGATGGTCCGTTACAGGATGGCCGCGGGGAAGCGGATTCACGGGTTCCCCCGCAGGCAGTACGAGATGCTCTCCGGCTTGTTCCTTTCGCAGCTTCGCGAAGAGCTCGGAGAGGAGATGCTGATGAAGACCCTCACCGAGATAGGGAGGGAGTCCGGCAGATCGACAATAAAGGGACTCGCGGCCCGCGGCCAAGTCACGGAATGGACTCCGGAACTGTTTTCAAAGCTGTTCGTCGACCAGACCCTGCGCGAGATGGGTGTCATTGCTGAGACCAGGGAGTTGGACCAGGCCCACGTCGTGTTCCGGGAGTATATATGCCCATTCCAAGAGCTCGCGATGAAATATCCGCGGGAGATGTGCGAGGCAATGGACGAAGGGTTCACCGAAGGCATGTGCGAGGCCATGGGCCCGGGCATCGAGGGCGCGAAGATCAAGTGCCTCGGTCACGGCGACCCGTATTGTGAGAAGGCGATTTTCTGGTGGGAGAAGGCCAAGGCTTCCGCGAGGGACGACATGGACGCGCTCAGGCAGATCAAGAAGAAGCGGAAGGCGAGCGCCTAGGTCGGGACTACTTCACCTGCTTCCACTTGCCTTTGTGTTTCTCCATCAGTTCAGGCATCGTGGTGTACTCCATCTCGTCCATGGGTAACCTGTGCGGTTCGAAAGGACCGTGTCTGCGCATGTAATCCGCCAGCTCGGCCGACTGCTGCCTGACTGGATCGAAGGCTGGGTCGTCGAACAGGTCGAGCGGACCGACCAGCTGCCCATCGGCAAGCTGATATCCCAGGCCGAAAACCCTGGGAGGGCCATCGAATCTGCTCGTGCGGTTGTTTTTCATCCCGATAGGCATCACTGGACCGTTGTGCGAACCGCGGTTCCATCCGCTCACCAGGAAAGGCCACGACCAGGCTTCCAGGATCTCACCCATGCCGGGGAGGCCGCTTTGGGCTCTCATCATCCCGACAGGGTCGTCCTTCCCCACATAC